>JAYGCN010000097.1:0-8712 GCA_046583315.1 Candidatus Hydrogenedentota bacterium | reverse complement strand
GTCATCTCTTTTGAGATGACCGCCCTTTTTTTGCTAAGTGCCCTTCTTTCTTTTCGATCACAGCTTCTTGATTCTTATGTTTCGCCATTTGACGGATAGGGGTTCTGTTTTATCGCCTACACCGTGTACCTGTAATCCGATAAATCCCTCGGCGGTCATGTCATCTTTCAGGTCCGCGCGAAGCTCCCCGTTCACCCATGTCTGGATGGAATCGCCTTCACATTTAACCCGCACGTGATTCCATTCGCCATCCTTATAGATCTTCTTGCTCTGGTCTCCAAACTTCTTGCCCCAGGCTTCATCGCCTTTCTTGGGGTACAACCAGCCGCGGCGCGCTTCGTCGTAGATGCCCCCCGACCAATCGCGACCCTGCGCTTCGTCTTCCAACTCACATTGATACCCGTGTACGCGAAAGTTTTTATACTTCTCTTTGCTGAGTCCGCGAATCATCACGCCCGAATTCAGATTCGCATGGCCTTTGAACTCGAACTCAAGGATAAAGTCGCTGTAAGTCTTCTTGGTACACAAAAACGAGTTCGGCTCATGCGGCACCGAGGTCCCGACGATTGCCCCGTCAACCACGTCATACTTCGCATTGCCATTCAACGATTCCCAGCCTTTCAGGTTCTTCCCATTAAATAAGTCCTTCCAGCCATCCGCCGCGTGTGCCGTCGGGAGCACGAAAATTACTGCCATCAATACTGCAAACCATACTCTCATCATATTCACCCTTAGTTAAGGCCAATTTCGCCTCGTTATGTACGCTTGTATGCCAAAAAGTGTATCATGATGGCTCGATCCTATGAAAGAACAATCCCATAAAAACAAGTAGCTGGAGAAATACCATGGCCTATAAAATTACCCGTCGAAAATTCATGCAATCCACCGCACTCAGCATAGCCGCAATGAAAACAGGTCCCGCAATCGCCGCCACCCGCTCGGCAAATGAGAAACTCGACATCGCCATCATCGGCATCGGCGGACAGGGAAACTACAGCTACAACAACGTGCGCAAAGAAAATTTCGTCGCCGTCGCTGATGTTGATACCGTGCGCGCAGGAAAAGCCTATACACGCTTCGAGAAATCCAAACAATTCACCGACTACCGCCGCATGCTCGACAAAATGCACAAGTCCATTGACGCGGTTATAGTGGCCACGCCCGATCACATCCATTTTCATCCCGCCTACTCAGCAATGGATCTCGGCAAACACGTCTACCTCGAAAAACCCATGGCGCACAACGTGTGGGAGATTCGCAAGCTCGCCGAGATCGCCGAGAACAACGGCCTCGCCACCCAACTCGGCATGCAGCGTCACACCAAAGACAACATGCACCGCGTCAGCGAACTCATCCAGGCCGGAGCGATCGGCGATGTCACCGAAGTACACAGCTGGGTCGACAGTGACCGCGGTATGTTCCCCAACAATCCCGCACCTAATGGAATCCCCTCGACACTCGACTACGATCTCTGGCTCGGACCCGTTGAGCATCAACCCTACGCGCCGAACGTCACCCCTTACGGCTGGCGCTTCTTGTGGGATTTCGGAACTGGTGAATCGGGTAACTGGGGCTGCCACATCCTCGACATTCCATTCGACGCGCTGGGTCTCGACTACCCCACGCACGCAGGCGCGGACGGCCCTGATCCACACGCAACCATGACCACGAAGGACATGCACTCATGGTTCGACTTTCCAGCCAAGGGAAAACGTAAAGCACTTAAGTTACATTGGTACCAGGCGAAAGGCGGGCCGGAGATTCTCAAGAAATATGGGCTCGGCGGAGGCAACAACCTCTTTATCGGTACCAAAGGCGTGCTCCATTGCGGATTCGACAGTCGCAATCTGCTCCAACAGGATTCGAGCGGCGACTGGGTCACGAAACTCACCCACGAAGACCCAATGGGCTTCGACGTTCCCAAACAAACCATCGCCGACTCCCCCGGCTTCCATCAGGAATGGCTGAACGCATGCAAAGGCGACTCGACGAAACCCACATGCAACTTCGGCTACAGCGGACCGCTCTCCGAAACAGTCCTGCTCGCAAACGCGGCCTACCGCTCACAATCCAGCTTCGATTGGGACCACAAAACCATGACCTGTATCGACGCACCAGCAGCCCAGGCCCACATACGACCCAACTACAAAAAAGGCTGGGAAATTTAGCTATGCCTCGAATAGTTGAGACGATTCCTGATTCGCAGGTTGCGCAAGCCGAGGCCGCCCGCGCATGGTTTGCGCAAGAACGCGGAAGCGAATTCAAACTGACAGGAATCGTCGATCCTGGGGAAGCTGGTGAGCAGAGTTCAGCATCGACCACCCGCGAACTCCAACTGATCCTGTGCGGAAGCCAGGACGGTCATGAAGTGTGTCTGCGTAAACGTTTCAAGGTCACCCCCGCAAGCGCGGGATTCGATGTAATTCACCTCGGAGACACCTCACCCGAGCTCGGCTCACCTGCTCCGCTGCTCGATCCACCTCCAGACATCCGAAAAGGCTGGCTGGACACCGTTGTCAGTAATCACGCCTTCGTCGTTCTTGTATTCTATCGCGGTTTCTGGTGACCACCATGTCGTCACGAGTTGCGTGACTATAAGCATAGCGGCACCGTCGACGCGATACGTGAAGCAGGCGGCGAAATCTACGCCATTACAAGCGAGCCCCACTCGTTGGCACTCAATGCGCAGGAGCACTGGGAGACAGGCTTCGATCACATAGGTGACCCTCACCAAGAAATCCTGGCCGAATGCAGCGAACGCGGATGGCTCTCGTTGTTCATTTGGCAACATGCCGAAAATTCATCCACACAGCTTACGGAATGGGTGTCGCACCCCAAAGGATATTTCCAACCCGGAGTCCTCGCACTCAATCAAGAGAAACGGGTGTTGTACCGCTGGCGAAGTCGACCCGATCGTCAGAACATAGGCGGTGCCGCTGGCCGACCCACGGCAGCACACGTTTGGGAGTGTGTTCAAGCAGCACTTGAGGCACCGTCGGATGCGCAAGACGTTTCGCTGGATGAGTCCGCGAGTCTCGATGGTCTCAGAGCGCCATGGCCCATATTCCTGGCCCTGCTCATCGGCAACGGATGGTTCCTAAAACCCGTCTTCTTCGGTCAGAGAACGGGCAAGAATCCGAAGGACTCGCTGAAAGCGCGCATACGGAACGCCCAATTGCGTTTGATGTTCTTCATCATAGGATGGATCGCGGCATTCGCAATTCTGCCTCTTTGGATTCCGATCGTAGCCCTAGCTGGCTGGGTAGCATGGATCGCCCCCAAGATCAACAAGGTGAACAAGGGCTTTCAAAACGTCAGATCCGACGAAGAGCCTGCTGAACACGTAGTCGTGGATTGAAACCGTTTTTTCTGTACTAGGTGATCACCATAAATCACTTGGCCTTTTCTTTGGCGATCCACTCACTAATATGCGCGTCCAGCACATCCAGTGGTAAGGCGCCATTTTCCAGGCAAGCATCATGGAACGCGCGAATATCGAAGTCATCGCCCAATTCCGCTGTCGCCCGTGCGCGTAGTTCCTTGAACTTCAGCTCGCCCAGTTTATAGGCGAGGGCCTGTCCCGGCCAGACGATGTAGCGATCGATCTCTACGGTGATGTCGTGCAACTGCTTGCTCGAGTTCGCCGCGAAGAAATCGATGGCTTCGTCTCGCGTCCAGCCGAGCGCGTGCATGCCGGTGTCGACCACCAATCGCACCGCGCGCCACATTTCATACGTCAATTGACCAAACTTCGAGTATGGATCCGTATAAAGCCCGAGTTCCTCACCCAGACTCTCCGAATACAATCCCCACCCTTCGACAAAAGCGGTATAGCCCCCCCACTTCCGGAAATTCGGAACGTCCTCCAACTCCTGCGCGATCGAGATTTGCAGATGATGACCCGGCACCGCTTCGTGCACGGTCAACGCCTCCATTTCCCAAGTCGGCCGCGTCTCCAGCGCATAGGTATTCGCAAAATAATACCCAGGACGTCCAGCCGCCAACGAGCCCGGCATGTAATAAGCCGTCGTCTGCGATTTCTCCGCGTAGGACGGTACCGGAATCACGCCGTAGGGATTGCGTGGCAAATGTCCGAAGAGTTTCACCAACTCTGGGTCAATTCGTTTCGCGATGTCACGATATCCTCGCAACAAATCTTCCGCAGACGTGTGATAAAACTTCGGATCGGTCTGTAAATATTCGCAGAACTCAGCGAAATCACCCTTAAAACCGGTGCTATCGATAACCTTATCCATCTCCGCCCGAATTCGTTTCACCTCGCTCAGTCCGAGTTTATGGATCTCCTGCGGCGTCAAATCCGTCGTCGTACGTACCTTCACATTGTGCGCGTACCATGCCTTTCCGTTCGGCAAATCACTCATCGCGATCGATGACCGCGCACCAGGCAGATACTCGTTCGACATGAAACTGTGCAGACGCTGGTAGGCCGGCTTCACCGAATTTTGATACGCTTCCACCGCCGCCGCACGCAGACGTTCCTGTTCGGCTTCCGGTATCGTAGCCGGCATATTCTTAAACGGCACCAGAACCGGGCTGTCCATCGGGTCATCCACAATTTGATTCTGCACCTGATCCGGCACGTCACGTAACGTAATCGATGGCGGCGTATACCCCAGCTCCAGTCCCCACCTAAGCAGCCCTGTCTCCTGATCAATCCGGTCGCCGGCATTTTCAATCAGCTCAACTATCGTCTCAAAATCCTCCACCGTTCGTTGCGGGTAACGTGCCGCCGTACTCGCTATACCCTGCTGAACGCCGGACAACTGGTCAATCGGCATGAGCTCGTCGGGAAATTGATACCCTTCCACGATAAGACTCAGCTCGTTCAGAAACAAGTCATAGTTCAACGTATCCTGCTTCGAAAGTGCCTCCCGATCGATCGCATTAACTTTCTTCAGCAAATCCCGCGAGTATTCCTTACGTCGCTCAATCGCATCGCGCGAATAATCCGTCCACCGCGAATAATCCCCCGGATCACCCGTAAACGCCGCCGTCTGCGGAAATTCCTTCATCGACCAATCCCAATCGGAATCCAGCAAGGCCTTGAGTTTTTCAGACTCCGACTGTGCCCAGGTCGACGACACGACAGTAAATAATACGCAGAAAAAAGTGAGACCCCGCACGAACTTCATAACCGTTCCTTTATACATGCTTACACCAGTGCCAACGTGATCATCGCCTTGGCAATCATTTTTTCTTCCCGTCCCTTCAAGGCAAATATCGTCGACTCGCTTACCGACACGGTCTTGCCCGATTTCAAAACCTCCGAGCGACACCGAAGACGGTCCCCGGTCGCAGCAAATTTATCTTGTATTCGATCGTTAATACTTTTTTGCCCTCCGGACACAAGGTACCTGCCGCCATGCCACCCGAATGATCCGCCAGCATCGCTATAACACCCGCATCCACATAGCCATCCTGCTGTCCATGCTCCGGACGCAACGTAATCGCCGACTCTATCCAGCCCGGCCCCAGATCGATCAATTCGATTCCGATCTCCTGCACAGACGCTGCATCCAGCAATTGCGATTGCACGAAACTCTGTGGTCCTCATTCTGTGGACGCAACTTTAATTCCATCAACTCACTCCCTCATTACGCTACCCTAATTGATATCAGAAAATTCGTCACCACTGCAATTTATTCTCAAGAATGCGTGACAAATGCCCGGTTTAATCCTCTATAATCAGATCTTCATCAATCTGTCTGGGAGAAAACCTCATGGAATTACAAGGAAAAGCCGCCGTGGTAACCGGATCGAGCCGTGGCGCCGGTGCCGCCACCGCACTCGCGATCGCCAAACAAGGTTGCCATGTACTCATTAACTACAGCTCATCCGAAGCCGCCGCCAGCGAAATGGTTCAGCAGGTCGAAGCCTTGGGCGTGAAATCCCTCGCCTTTCAGGCCGACGTCGCCGAAGATTCCGAATGCCGCGCCATGATCGACGCTGCTTACGACGCTTTCGGAAGGCTCGATATTCTGGTCAACAACGCCGGCACCACCGAATTCATCGCCCACGGAAATCTCGAAGGCGCAACAGACGAAATTTGGGACCGCATCCTCGGCGTAAACCTCAAAGGGCCGTTCCACTGTATTCGCGCGGCCGAAAAACACCTGCGCGACTCCGGCGATGCCTGCATCGTCAACATCGCAAGCGTGGCCGGTGTCGCTGCACTCGGTAGCTCCGTCCCCTACTGCGCCTCCAAAGCCGCACTCATTAATCTGGGCGTTTCCATGGCCCGCGCGTTGGGACCCGAAATTCGCGTCAACACCGTCTCCCCCGGATTCATCGAAGGCGAATGGCTCAAAGCCGGATTCGGCGATCGCTACGACGGCATAAAAGCCAACAACGAAAAGAAAGCCGTGCTCAATAAAGTATGCAACCCCGACGATGTCGCGGATGCCGTGCTCGCATTCATTACGGGATCCAATTTGGTCACCGGACAAAATGTCGTGTGCGACGGCGGCATGTTGATTGGTCCACGCCTCTAGAGGAATTTCCACGATGAACATCATCGATTTATCCAGCACCATCGAAAACTGCAACATATCCCCGGTCGATCAGATCGAAATTGAATATCAAGACCACCAGGCCGGCGCGCAAGCCATCAAGAACATGATGGGCGTTCCAGAAAATCTGCTACGCGATGGCGAAGGCTGGGCCGTTGAGACCATCCGAAACCTCAGCACCCACGGCTCCACCCACGTCGATGCCCCCTATCATTACAACAGCACCATACAGGGAAAACCAGCGCAGACCATCGACGAGTTACCGCTGGACTGGTTCTTTCGGCCCGGCGTGAAACTCGATATGCGCCACAAAGCCGATGGCGATGCCGTTACGGTAGAGGACATTCAGGCACAACTGGCCACCATCAAGTACACACTCGCCCCAAACGACATCGTACTGATCGAAAACGGATGCGACCAATACTACGGGCAACCCGATTACATGGCACACGGCTGCGGAGTATCTGCAGACGCAACCCACTGGCTATACGAACAAGGCATCCGCGTCATGGGCATCGATGCCTGGGGCTGGGACAGTCCACTTCACCTGCAAGCGCAAGACGCACTCGAACGAAACCAGCCCGGCATATTCTGGGAGGCACACCAAGCCAACCTCGCCTATTCCCAAATAGAACGCCTGGTGAATCTCGACAAACTACCCCCCACAGGCTTCACCATCGCATGCTTCCCACTCAAAATTAAAGGGGCAAGCGGCGCACCCGCGCGCGTTGTCGCAATCCTGAGCGCCTAAACGCCACTTCCCACTCTTCATTGAATCAAGACTATATGATTCCCCGTTGCATTCCGCCCACAACCGTTGCGAAGGCAGGATATATAGGAACACCCTGCTCATACTTCACGAACGCAACGTGACCATCAAGGTAGAGAACATTCGATCCACCCGGAATGTGATTGTACCCCGACGGCAGCGTTGACGGAAGATCCGCCATCACCCACATCTGAGACTGGGAAGCAGCCGATGCACCCGTGTTATTAATATCCGTAATCAAAAAACGAGCAACACCTTCACGAAGACGAAATAACGTATTTGTCCCCCCATTGCCATGAAAACCGTCCCCTAGCACAGTCGCATCAGATTCAAGAATGGCAACCCCCAGCGCACCCGTATCCGAAACGTCCAGCCCATTTACACCATTGGTATCCAAATCGATGTCACTGTCAAATGGAGACGCCGAACTCTTCGAATCGCCAAAATTAAACTCCGCGCCACCAGCACCAATGTAGTTCGCCAAATTCTGTACAAACTGTTGAATAGCGACCACAAACGGGAATGCAGCCTGAGAGGCCATGATCTCCCCATTTACATTCAGATCGAAACCAGTCACGCCTAGCGGAATCAGCACGTTCTCCAGATTGTTATCCTGCCGCGTCAATGAGTCGCCCGCGCCACCAACCTTATCCATAATCCAGCCAACATAGAGATAACTATCGTCCGCTGTCTCCATACATCCTGTCACTGAATCAGTCCCTCCACCAGTAACATCTTGATGCGTCACATCCAAACCGAAGCAGGCCGCATCGGAATCAAAATCGTCGCGCCACCCGTGCGCCGGATCGGATGGACACACGAAAACAGCAGGATCATCAATATACTCCGGATAGATAGAAGGTATTCGTGGACTCAACCCGTTATGCGTTCCATCTCCGACACCGGTCTAGACCGACCCGATACTTTTGCTTCGCGTCACATAAAACGCGAGTGGAGGAAATTTCTCGCCGCGAGACTCATTCGAATACATCTTCAGTGAAAGACCGATTTGCTTCAGGTTGTTCGCGCAAGAAGCACGACGAGCCGCTTCACGTGCACGCGCAAGCGCCGGCAATAAAATAGCTGCAAGAATACCAATGATGGCAATAACCACCAACAGCTCAATTAGGGTAAAACCGTTTCTTTTCACGTCGATAATTCTCCAATTGTTATTCGCGACGAAATTGATACACGTCATTATGACAATAACAATGTACACATAATAGAAAATATACGCACCTTCGTCGAAAAACAATATGACCCCGATTCCAGCACTTCCAGACACGAAAAAAGCCTGCCGGATCCACTAAGACCCGGCAGGCTCGATAGTTCAAATTGTCCTAATTGAGTTAAATCAATTAGTTGCTCTGAAGACCACCAACTACGCGAGCGTAGTCAGGGAATGCCGGAGCA
>JAYGCN010000052.1:0-106282 GCA_046583315.1 Candidatus Hydrogenedentota bacterium | reverse complement strand
TGCCTCCGGGATTTTTTCAGCACCCGCCGATACCATCGGAGGTATAGGTTTCGGATTCGTTTCAAAAAGCGTTGAAATCAACGCGCTGGTGGCGGCCGATGTCCAGAGTGGCAACGCGGAACTCATCGCGAACCCCACAATCGTTACCGTGGAAAACAAGACCGCGACAATCAATATTACGCAGGAGTTACCTTTCACGACAGTCGAGTCGACCGGTAATACAAACTCGCTGACCACTGAGTTTAAGGAAATTGGAACGATTCTCGAAGTCACCCCCAAGATCACTTATGATGGTCGTATTATTACGGAAATTTCTATTGAACAAAGTAATGTTATTGATACCGTAATTCTTCCAACAGGTCCGGTTCCCGTGGAAGCCAAACGTGTCGCTAAAACGACCATGCGCATGAACAACGGACAGACGGTATACATTGCGGGATTGCGCCGTCACGACGCAGGACACAACGAAAGAAAATTTCCTATTCTTGGCGACATACCGTTCCTGAGCTTCTTCTTCAAGAGTCAAAGTACCGAACTCAGAGACACTGAATTGCTCGTTTTCCTTACCTGCAATATCATTGAAGATGACTTCAACGAATTGACACCGCACGAAAAACGCCAATTTGACTTGCTCGGCGGTATAGCTGAGGAAGACATCAACTCAACGAAAAATCTGCTGAAATCATACAGTAAAGATCAGCAACGCGACCCAATATACAAATGGCGTCGTCCTAAATGATTGAGTAACCCATTCTAAGGAACGTACGAGGCCGCAGAGTTTGACTCTGCGGCCTTTCTCTTTGTACTCCCCTACTCCGGATCACTAATCCGGCCCGGTGCCTGAATTTTCATTCCCAGTGACTTCCCCGATTGCAGCGCCCGGGAGCCGAATCGCTCCCGGATAATATCGACGCTGGCCATCGCGTCCTCCCACTGCAATGCCGCCCCGGATTCATCCATCAACAATTGATGCTGATTCGTCGTTAATCTGCTTAACTGCACGCCCACCAGCCGCACACTGTCGCACTGAGCCCTCGCCTTCTTCAACAGGCTCTTCACCACCACCCAAATATCCGGTTCCAGTGATGTCGCGTTCTCCATCGTGTGACTATAGGTGTGCGTCGTGAAATCAGGCGACCGCATTTTGAGCGTCACGCACCGCCCCTCGATGCCCTTCATGCGCATCGCATGCACCGTTCGCTCGAACAATCCCCGCAACGTTGCTTCCACAATAGCCCAATCCGCCACATCCTCAGCGAATGTCGTCTCGCGACCGATAGACTTCGGAACGCGCTCCCGGGTAATCCCGTCACCCCCCATGCCCTGAGCAATCCGATGCAGTGAGACGCCGGTGTCCCCATACCGCGCCATGAGGGTATCCAGGCTCAGCGCGCCGAGATCCCCGACCGTATGAATACCCTCACGCTTCAAACGCGCGGTTAATTTCGGCCCGATCCCCGGTATGCGCCCCACCTCGATAGGATTTAGAAATGCGCGCTCCTCGCCAGCAACAATTCGAAGATAACCATCCGGCTTATCCAAACCCGATGCCACCTTGGAAATCATACGATTGGAGGAGATACCTATAGTGCATTTCAGCCCGGTTTCGCGATAGATGTGCTCCTTCAGGTGGGAAGCAATGGCGTCTTCATCGCCGAACAAACGAATGGAGCCGGTAATGTCGATATACGCTTCATCAATTGAAGCCATTTCTAGCAGTGGCGAGACCTCTCCAAGAATATTCTTGATCCGCGCGGATATTTCCGAATAGAGTTTCGAATTTCCGCGCACGAAAATGCCCTGTGGACAGCGCTTCACCGCTTGCACTATCGGCATGGCTGAATGCACCCCGAACTTCCGGGCCTCATACGATGCCGTGGAGACCACTCCGCGCTTGTCCCCTGGTTTCCCACCCACAATAACGGGTTTCCCCATCAGGGCCGGGTTTCGAGCCTGCTCCACCGAGGCGAAGAATGCGTCCATATCGACATGCAAGATGCGTTTCATAGCGTACCCTGAACTTTTATTCAGTTTACCGATTCGGGCGCGAATGATCAACGATTATTATAGGAGTTGCACTTGATACGGCTGAAGAATACGCCTGAGAGCGGCGCAGAGCACACTTAATCCGTTGCGCCTGACCAAACCCCGTCGGCATTAAAGACAATCTTGCGCGTGTAATGCGGATATTGCAGATCAACCCAGGGCGATACGCCATCACTGAGAGGAAAAATATAGGTCATCACACTATTCCCCTGTGCGCTATTCCCCTGCGCGCTATTTCCCTGCGCGGCACTCGATTCGCGCACTACAGTGCCCAGATGATTCCGCACAAGCATCGGCAAAGGAAATTCCAGCTCACTCCAAAGCCCCGTCAAGCGAAAATCAACATGTACTTCACTGCCCACTATCCGCGCGCCCACCGGTTCCCCTACCCATCGCGCCACTGGCGTAGAGCCTATCTGAGCCTTAAGATCTTCATGATAGTTGGCCCAGATTGGGTCACTTTCCTGCACCCGTTGGCGTAACTCCTCAACGGGAATTTCATCGGATGGGGTGCGTAGGTACAACACAATCAGGGCGATACCGACCAATATGACCAATCCTACCGCGAATCGTCCTGCGTTCACCCTAACCGCTCCTAACGCTCGGCCGTGCGGCGGTCAACAAACAAAGCGCTCTTGCCGTCCGGCACGTTGACCTGCTGGATCTGAGTGAATACCTCAAAAATATTCGCTGCGTTCTTGAATTCACGATTCTCATTATGGGTAACACCAATCGCCAGCGACATAAGAGGGTAATTGCCTTCGGTCCCCTGTCGATCAGCAGCTCTGAGAAAATTCTGTGAAACTTCTTCCGGCGTATACAGTGACTGCGATTCCCGATCGAAGTCAACCATCAATGCATCGCAATAGCGCTGATAATCCTCCGAATTCAGGAGAATGGCAAAACTGGCCCCGCCCACATGCGCAATAAAAGTCTCATAGATACCTATGGTGTTTCGAACGCTGACCAGCAGACTCGAGACGAGTTCCAACGCCTTGCGTTGACCTTCCCGCCCTTTTGCAGCCGCATAAGGTTTATAGCCGTAGAGATCGATGTAACACGTGGCCATTTTAATGCCCCGCGCAAGACGATGATTAATTTCCCGTTTAATCGCCTCCATGCCGGGAAGATTCGTGACCGAATTCCGATTGCCCAGAGACTTCTTGAGGTTGACCAGATAATCGATCTTCTCCGTCAGGCGCTCAAGCTTGAACGGTTTCGCGACGTAATCGTCTGCACCTTGATCAAGACCGTGCATCATTTCAGGTTCGTCGCCCAGCGCGGTGAGAATCAGTATGGAGATCGTATAAAGTTCGGGATCTTTCCGGAATTTTCGGCAGATCTGATAACCCGTGATACCCGGTAGCATGATATCCAGCAACGCGATATCCGGTTTCACCCGCTTGGCTATCTCAAAGGCGCCCTCACCCGTGTTAACAACGACAACCTCGTGGCCCTGCGAAACCAGCTTGGTCCGAACCAATTCGGCCAAATCCACGTCATCATCAACAAGTAATACTTTGCTCATTCTTAGAAAACTTTCAAATAAAGGGTGGTAGACATCGAATTATTTTGAAGGCACAGCCACGGATATGCCCATTAGTCCGTTCGCGAGCCTGCACACAGGGGCTTGAAGCATTCGCGCTACTCTGATACGATTAGACGATCAAGACGAATTGAACAATCCAACGGGACACCCCATGTACAAGCACATACTATACACTATGTTGATAGCGGTTTTCATCATTGGGTGTTCTAAATCCGAAGAAGAAGTGGAAGAGGACGTACCGCCACCACCGCCACCACCAACGCCTCAGGAAGTGGCCGCCAAACTTGTTAACGACCTTAAACTCGACGCGCCGTTACCCGCTGAAGGCGCCATGTTTGACCCCGCAGAGCTCACCCGCATAACGAACCTGCTCAAACAACAGAATGCCCAGCTTTCCGCTACGGAAGACGGCAAGATTTCAATGCGGATCGTTTCTTCGAGAATCGATTCTCAGGTTCGCAAATGCTACTCCAATGAGCGGTGGGCACACGTGCTTGCGTATTCCGATTTACACATCATTCTACAACCTGGATCCACTAAATTTATATCCGAAAGAACCCTCGCGGTCGCCGAACTCAAAAAACCACAGGTCACCATCAAAGGAATCATCAAGGACGGTTCAACCGGGAGTCGTTTGGCTTATCTGGAAATTTATCTGCCTTTCGAAGGAAAAACCTACTCCGAATCGATGAAACTCGGTGATCAGTTGTACGGGATTCGTTTTACCGAGATCATTGGAAATAACCAGGGCGTTATTTTCGAGTATATCGAAACAGGGGAAAGTTTCGAGGTCCTCACGAAGGCAGCATCCAAGTAACTATGGGTGCGGCGCCTCCCCACCTTGTGCGCGCCATGAGTTGCGGCATCCTCGGACTTTGCGCGCTCGTGTATGCCAATACACTCGTCGGTGAATTTATCTGGGACGATGTCTCCTCGATTCTTCTGCATGAACACGTGCAAGACCCCGCCGCCATCACCCAACTTTTCACCGAAGATCAACACGCCTTCGCCGGCGGGCAAGGCAACTTTTATCGCCCGCTTCTTGCCGTCACCTTCATGTTCGATTTCTGGCTGTCCAACAACGGGCCGACGATTATGGAGAGCCCGGAAGTCATCGCGCAACTCAGCCCCTTCATTTTCCATCTCGACAGCATACTCTGGCACGCGCTCGCCTGCATCGCCTTGCTGTTCCTTCTGCGCAACCTGGAAGCGTCAACCCCGGTTCAAATCGCCCTGCCACTGATCTACGCCATACACCCCCTGCACACCGAAGCCGTCACCTACATCAGCGGGCGCGCCGATTCCATGTCAGCCGCGTTCATTTTATCGGGGCTGGCCTTTGCGACAGCCATACAGCCGCGACGTCCCGTACTCTTCGCCGGATTGACCCTAACCTGCTTCTTGGCGGGCTTGCTCAGCAAGGAAAGTACGCTCATCTTCCCCGTTCTGTTGATACTGACCCTGATTGCGGCCAATAAAATTCACGCCATCAAATTCTCGCTTCGTCATGGGGTCATGATGATTGGTTCCATCCTCATTTTGGTCCTCTACGCCGTCCTACGATTGGGCCCACTCAATTTTGGCTCCGATTCACCAGCACCCGAGTCAACCTTTGGTGAGCGCATGGTCGAAACCGTCCAATCGTTCGCGTATTACATCGAGCTCATTATCGCGCCGGGCAACCTGCACATGGAACGCACACTCGTACACGCGACAACAATGACAACGGTCTTCGGTGCGCTCATGCTGCTCGCACTCATCGTGAGCATCGGCATTCGTTTGCAACGCAGACAATATCGAATCGCGCTCGGTGCCGCGTGGTTTCTCGCCGGTTGGCTGCCCATCTCAGGCATCATCCCCCTGAACGCGCCCATGGCCGAGCATTGGATGTACGTGCCGATGGTCGGATTCCTGCTCGTGCTACTCTCGGTTTTGTTCGAAGTGATTCCGGCCTATTTTTCCACACTCACATCCCAGCGCGTCCAGGCCGTGTTCGGAATAGTTGTCCTTATCTGGGGCATAAGTCTGACCTTCGTGAGCATAGAACGCAACGCCGATTGGCGCACGAATCGTTCAATTTATGAAGCAACCATTCGAGAGAATCCCGATACCACCCGCGTCAATTACAATCTTGCCGTGGCACACCAATACACCATCAATAATCCGGTCGGCGCGAAACGCCACTACACGTCGATCATCAATGCCTACGCAGAGCGCAAGGCCGACCTGCCAAGCGGACAGCAAAACTTCTGGGACGAAGAAATCCAGTCGCACCTCTCCATGGGCCAGATCTATTTGGATCAAGCGCGATACGGTGACGCTATCCAGCATTTTCAACTCGTGGCATCCATCGTTCCCGACGACCGCAATAAGGAAAATGTTGGACGAGCATTGATGGGTATGGGTAAATGCTTATTGGCGTCTGGTGATCGCGTGCAGGCGGACAAACGCTTCGCTCAGGCTGTGCAACATGCGCCCAGACTTCAGCCCGAAATAGACAGGTTGCTTTAGAATTATTGGTTTTATCATTAATCGGCAAACCTAAATCCCCCTTTCTCAGAAATCGCCGATTCATATTCGCTCGACTATCAACGGAGAAAAGTACGACGATGTCAATTCTCCGGATCTGACACGGGCATGGGAGTTTCTTGACACGATCCCTACCCCATGCTACAATCGAAACGATAACATAGACTTTGTTTATACTGCACTCGTGTGCTTGCGCTACAGGAGATAGATACCATGGCCGACGACACTGGCAACAACGATGACTTCGGGGCACTTACTGGCGACGAAGACAAAGATGAAGACGAAGGTGGCTTCGGCAATCTCCCGCCGCTGAGCGACTTCGATTCAGGCGACGGTGAATCCGATGGTGGACTTCCACCACTCGACAGCGACCCCGGTGAGGAGGACAGCGAAGGTGGATTGCCTCCCATTGTTGACATCAAGGTGGATACACCTGCCGTGCGCCCGTCAGATTTAGACACGCCCGATCAGCAGCCTCCTGTCAGTACACCCGGTGGTGGTTTTGATACACCCACAAATGATCTTGATACACCCGAGCCCGGTGGCGGCCTCGGCTTCCAGGATTTCGCCGCAGACAGTGACTTTTCCCCCGAGACACCGGAGATTGGACCCGGCCCCGATTCCGATATCGAAACGCCGATGTTCGACAGTGCCTTCGGCGGCAACAGTGACGACTTCTCATCCGGCGGCGCAGGAACCCCATCTCCCACGCAAGCCATGGAAACACCTATGTTCGACGGCGGCGACAGTGGCTTCGGTGCCAGCAATTTCGGCGGTGAATCTTCCGGCGGCGGCATGGGATTTGATAACGATGCTTTTGGCGTTCCCACACCGGACGTAGGTGCTGAAGGCGCGACGCCGATACCTGACTTTTCACCTGATACCGGCATGCCCCAAGATATCGGCCAAGTACCTGGTGTCCCCACGAGAGAAGGTAAGGGTGGTGGTAAAGTTAAAACGCTTGTCCTCACTATTCTGGTACTCGGCGCCATTATCGGTGCCCTCATTGGTGGTCCTCACATCAGCCAGATTCCCAATCCCTCGCGCGATGAACTCGCAGACGCGAATACTGAAATCGACGATTTGCGTCGCAAGAACCAGAAATTGAACGACGACCTCAATCGCGCAGATCCACTGACTGAAGAGCAGCTTGAATCAATGCGGCAACAATATGACCAACTTTCCGCCAGCATCAAATCAAGTGAAGAGAAACTCTTCTCCACGCAAGACACGCTTCGTCAAGAAGACCTGCGACTGCGCGAAGTTCTCGCCGACATTGAGATTGCGAACGATGACTTTATCGTCGCCTCGGAGTTACTGGAAGAGTTGATGAATGAAACCACCATCGTAAACTCTCGCCACGAGGGCCTCAATGCAGAGAATAGGCGCCTGACCGAAATGGTAGGCGAGCTGGAAGAAGCCAACGAACGCCGTCAGGCCACGTTGGACACGCTGATTCACAATACCGATTTGTTGACGGTTCAGATTCAGGGCGGAAGCCCGTTGACACCGGAAAAATACAACCACAGCACCCGACTCACTCGTGTGGACAACCTGCACGCCAAAGTTTCCCGCGCGAAATGGGTAACGCCGCAATTGATGAACGAGTACACCGACCTGTATCTCGCTGAACTCGGTATCGCCTCTTCTCGCGAATATTTCTTCGCGAAGATTCCGGTGCACGACAGCCTGGATAACAAACAGTACCTCTGGGCCGAATGCCTTATGAACGGAAACTGGAGCGTCTACTACCGCACGCTAAACGGTGTGCACGTCGGTAGCTACGAAAACACCTCCGCGACCGGTGCGCCGAATTATGCCTTCCGCGAAGATCTGCCCGCTGAAGTCCAAAACGACATAACGCGACAGATTACTGCAGCGCGCGTTGAGGATTACCTCGACAAGTTCGCGATTCTTGAAGGCAAAGATGCGATTCATGGCAATGAGTCAAAACTTCAGAAGAAATTCAGTTCGCTCTGGAAGTAAGCCCCAAACCAATATCAAAAAAGAGCCTCGACGGTCGCCCGTCGAGGCTCTTTTTTTTGCGATAAACATCGTACGCTAATTGTTGCCGGTGAATTCCACGAAGGGTTTCTTCTTTCCTGAACCAAAATAGCCCACGAAACTTTTAAGTCCATGATACTTCGCTTTCACATCCGCTATATCACGAATGTTGACTGCCATGCGCCACACCTGAGACGGACGCAGATAAAATTCGCGTAACCCTTCGTCAATCAATCCCTCGATCTGTTCCTTGGATAAGCCCGGCAAGTCAACGACACCTTTCTGCTCATAATCATCGTCCACCCAATCGCGCCAATTCTCTGGAATCAATGTCCCCTCTTTCTTCGCCCAGTCATAATAGGTCGTGCCTGGATACGCCACCACCCCGGTAAACTGCGCCGTGTCAATCTTGAGTTCCTGCGACATCTTGATCGTCTCTCGCGCAGTATCAACGGTTTCGCTCGGACCACCAAACATGAAGCAACCGTGAATGCGCAATTTCGCCTTACGCGCGTTCTCAGCGAAAGTATACATCTGGTCGATCGTCGTACCCTTCTTCACATTGTTCAAAATTTCCTGATTGCCAAATTCAAAGCCCACACACAGCATGCGGCAGCCCGAACGTTTCATCAATTTGAGCGTCTCGACATCATTCAGATCCACGCGGGCGTTGGCGCTCCAGGACAGAGGCAGATCGCGACGAATAATCTCCTCACACAGTTCGATTAAGCGGTCGCGCGCGATACGCATCGTCAGCGTATCGTCCTCAAACATAATCTCCTTCAAATTCGGAAACAGCTTGAGGTTGTATTCCATTTCATCGACCACGTTCTCGACACTGCGCGTGCGGTAGCGATGGCCATTCATTACCTGGGGAATCTGACAGTAGCTGTAGCGATACCGACACCCGCGCCCGGTGATAAACGTCAGAAACGGAAAAAAGTTTCGCGCCGTCGTGGTAATCATTGATGTCCAGATGCTGCCATGCGGGAAAGGCCATCTCATCCAGGTTTTCGATATACGGTCTCTCGGGATTGGTAACGATCTCACCATCATTCCACCAACTCAGCCCGACGCAATCCTTCAAAGCCGTTCCATCCGCAAGATCCCGAATCGTGTAATCAAACTCGCCTCGCGCGAAGGCATCCACAGCACCCTCGGCATCCCGGAGCACTTCGTCCGGTACGGCCGACGAATGGGACCCAACGAACACCGTCATGGCACCTGTCTTTTCTTTGAACAGAGCGGCCGATTTTATATCAGAATAGATGGAAGGGGTGCTCGTCTGACACACAACCAGATCCGGTTTCCATTTTTTTAGGTCATCGACGAAAACTTCCGAAGGTAGATTCTTCGCCTGATTGTCCACGAATAGAATATTATGGCCCGCCGCCTCAACAACACCGGCACAATACGCGAGGTAATCCGGATGCCGTTGTACACGCCCCCGTGATCGCGCAAACCATCTCGCTGACTTCGTGAAATCCCGACCAAACATAGGATTCAAAATCGCTACTCGCATAAAACTGTTCCCCCTTCTCAATTGTACAATCCTATTTCCGATCCACCCATCGGTTTTTTATGTAACCGGCATCCGTATCAAAACCGTTTCGAATGCCATCGATCAATTCGTTGTTCAACGGGGGATGCACTTCTAGATCCCCCAGTTCCTCCACGGACACAAATGCCGCTTCGACGACGCGCTCATCAATTCCCAGCGCGACTTCTCCCGAAACGATCTCGGCCAGAAAACAACACTGAATCATGTGACGCGAATCATCCGGCGCAATGCTCTCGCTCACGAAAACCATCGCACCCGGACGAATCTCCAAGGACACTTCTTCCTTCAACTCTCGAATGACAGCCTCGTGCAAGGTCTCGCCCAAATCGACCCCTCCACCCGGCAACAACCAATAAGAAGAATCCCCCTTCTCGTGGCGCACCATCAGGATCGAGTTCCCCCGTTGGATAATGGCAGCAGCCCGTACCCGCGGAAGTGAATTCAGTTTCGACAATTCGAATCGACTCCTTCACTCACGACGTTACAGCACTCCGGTATTATACTAAGTTGATCCCCGTTTTACCGCTTTTATCGAGATACAATTCACAAAAATGTACGCGATACATTACCTGGCGCGGCGATATCATAAATTTCCTTTTGATTCACCCGAAAACACAAAAAAGCCGCCTCCAACCAACGTTGGAGGCGGCTTCGAAATTGAATGGTAAAACGGCTTAACGCTTCGAGAACTGGAAACGCTTACGCGCGCCGGGCTGTCCGTATTTCTTACGCTCAACTTCACGCGCGTCACGAGTCAGGAATCCGGCCTTCTTCAGCGCTCCACGAAGTGATTCATCGTGTTCGATGAGTGCACGAGCAATGCCGAGGCGAATCGCGCCGGCCTGTCCCGATTTTCCGCCTCCGTTACAACGGATACGCATATCAAACTTGGTCATATTCTCGGTCAGTTCCAGCGGTTGCTTGGCAAGCATCACAAGAACGGCGCGACCAAGGTATTCCCGAATTTGGCGACCGTTTACAACGACATTTCCAGAACCGGGTTTGATGCGAACGCGAGCGGTCGACTCTTTGCGACGTCCGACAGAAATGATTTCTCCAGTAAAGCTATCAACTGACACGATATATAACCTCTTGTTGTTTGACTAAAAAGTATGTTCGACGGGGTCTTGGCTCACATGCGGGTGGTCTGGGCCCGCATAAACACGCACGTTCGTCGCAAGCGCACGGCCGAGACGGTTGTGCGGAAGCATGCCGGTTATTGCAAGCGTCATCGGACGGGTCGGATGCTTTTCCAACATCGCCTCATACGACGTGTCCTTGATTCCGCCGGGAAACCCGCTGTGACGGTAGTAGATTTTATCGGTACGCTTGGCACCGGTAACTTTCGCCTTCTCTGCATTGATGATGATGACATTGTCACCACAATCCAGGTAAGGCGTGTATTGTGGCTTGTGTTTTCCACGAAGCAGGTGCGCTGCTTCCGCGGCGACACGGCCGAGAACTTTATCTTCTGCATCAATAACGAGCCAAGCTTTTTCGACTTCGCCCAATTTCGGGACATACGTACTCACTCTTCAAAACCTCCGGAAATCAATTGGGTGTGGAACATCAACATGTCCAAGACAGGACACGGACAAATAGAGTATCAAATGGCGGCACGGATTTCAAGCTACAATTGTCCCTGCACAACCCCGGAGAGCCCTGCGCGTATCAATGGAGAGCTTGAGGGTGCTTAATCTTCGATGGGCGGGGTACGAAAATCTTCCTTACGCAATTTTTTGGCATAGTGGACGATAATTTTGCGCAGCAACTCGTCACGCTTCATCCCTTCAACCTCGGCCTTCCAGCGAAGAAACGCTGCTACTTCACGGGGCAATGTGACCGTCATCTTGACAGATTCGCCAGGATTTTCGCTTGTTCTCGGACTCATATAGGTTCCACCTTGTCAGTACTTCGGAGCCTTGCCCCCGCAGAACAGTTTTACGTAAGCAACAAATCCTGTTTTGCCCGGACGCAACACCGAAAATTGATAAAAACGGTTTTACGACGAATTGAGAATATCACAATATCCCCTTACAATACAAGGAGATATGAATAGATCCTATGTGTTTTTACATTATGCGCGTTTTCCGAATACCCCCTCGTGCCTCGAAGTCACAATTCGTGGTATACTCTACCTGAGTAGGCTGGACGGTCGCGATATCCCTGATATCGAGGAAAGTCCGAACTCCGAAGGACAGAGTGCTTGATAACGTCAAGGCGGGGTGACCCGACGGAAAGTGGAACAGAAAATATACCGCCTACGTCCTCTCCTTAATGGATTGGGCCGGTAAGGTTGAAATGGTGCGGTAAGAGCGCACCGGTGGCTTGGTGACAAGTCGGCCTGCTAAACCCCACTCGGAGCAATTCCAAATAGGGGAGCAATGGCGTGGTCCGCGCGGCTCCCGGGTAGGAAGCTCGAAATCTGTGGCAACGCAGATTCTAGATGAATGATCGTCTCGAGATGCTTGCATCTTAGACAGAACTCGGCTTACAGGCCTGCTCGCTTATTTTGGCGTGACCTTTCGGGGTCACGCCACCAGAAAAACAGCGAAATTTCGAATGAGTAGCTCGAAAATGCTTTACAAAGCTACCGGAATTTCTTATAGTACTTGCAAATATGGCAGGAATTTTGTCTGCTGAATCTACAAGGGGAACCTCGTGGAACCGATCATTACATTGGCACGTGAAAATGTGGGACCGCTCGCCTTTCTCGGCGTGATTCTCGTGCCACTATTCATTATCTATCAGAAAAAAGCCATGCCGGTTGTTTTTCACTCGGTCGAATATTGCGTTTACGTATTGTTGGGCCACTATGTGCTCTGGCTCATGGTTAGCGTGGCTGACTGGTATAAAGAACAAACGGCGATGGATGCTGCGGAGGCGGTAAGAAGCGCAACGTTTACGACACCCGCGAACCTCCTGACCGAGAACTTTATCGAAAGATCACTCTATAGCCCGACGTGGCTCTACTATTTCGAGCTCGTCATGATGTTCGTACTCCTTTACGTAGTCGTCGTGGTGCGGCCTACAACGTATTCCGCTTCCAATAGCTATAAGGGCGACAAGGATCGGGGAATGTTGACGGCTGAAGAGCGTAAAAAGCGTGGCGGTGGTCGATATGATCGCGGTCGTGCGAGTTCACAACGTGACAAACGCACCTAATCCGCGTTTCGCTGAAACGGCCTGAGTAATTCGACCACTTCCGCGATGCCGACAATGGGCGTAGTCAGCACGGCACGACTTTCCTCCATATCGAAAATCACCGACACAGGTCTGTTTGCACGACCGGGAAGATTGCTGGGGTCGAATGCATGCACCATCTCCGATGCGTATCCGAACGCGGGTGCCAATTGGCGAACCAGATCGATTCGATCCAGCCCGTCTGCGCCACCCAATAATACAACGCCGCGACAGTCACCGATCGCCAATTCCAACAGGGCATGCCCGGCTGTAACGATATCGATTGGTGAGCGAATTTCGTTGTCAGGCACGCCCACCGACTCACCTTTCTCCCACTGGGCAATCATACGCATCACGAATGAATTCCCGCCGCCGATGATTGGAAATCCCATGACCAGTGCGAGGCGCGCGATGACGGAATCTGGCAGCAACTCGCGAACCACGGCCTCGGCATCAACCTTTGTCTGCCCGTAATAATTGACGGGATTGGCCGCACACTTCGCTGTATAAGACCCGTCGTGACCATCGTAAACATTATCGGTGGATACGAAAACCATTCGGATCGATTGAGCTGCGCATACCTCAGCGAGCACATGCGTGTACTCAACATTCACCGCGCGCGCGATGTCCGGATTGTTCTCGCAGAAATCGATATCCGCGATGGCGGCGACGTGAATCAGTGCGTCGGGCTGTATGCTTCTAATCGTTTCTTCGATGCAAGCGCGATCTTCAATTTCGATCCGATGCCAGTGAATATGAGGATGCTCGAGTAATCCTTCACCCTGTGAAAAAGCATGGATTTCGTGTTCCATCGCGCCGAAGTGCAATACGCTACCTGCCACGAAACCTGAAGCACCGGTCACTACGATTTTTTTTCGCGTCATGCCCTCATCCCTGTTCTGGTCGTGCTTCGCGTGTCATCAATTCGGTGACCGCCTCGCGCGCATCCGCCCCTTCAAAGAGCACGCGGTATACCTGTTGCGTGATAGGCATGTCGATGTTGTATTTCTGCGCAAGCGCGTGTGCCGATTGCGTTGTACGTACTCCTTCGGCGACCATCGGTGACGCGGCAAGTGCTTCTTCGACGCTCATGCCCTTGGCCAATCGCTCTCCCACTGCGCGATTACGGGAATGTTTGCTAAGGCACGTCGTAATGAGATCCCCCATGCCGCTCAACCCCGCGAAGGTTAAGGGATCGGCACCCATCGCAATGCCCAGTCGGGAAATCTCCGCCAACCCGCGCGTTACCAAAGCCGATTTCGCATTGTCCCCCAGTCCGAATCCATCGCTTACTCCGGCCGCAATCGCGATAACATTCTTGAGAGCCCCGCCAAGCTCAACGCCGATGATATCAGGGGTGGTGTAGACACGAAAATAAGGGCTCTGGAAGGCAGATTGTACTTTCAGACACGCTGCTTCATCGGCGCCGGCAACACATACGGAGGCTGGAAGTTCGCGGGCGACTTCTTCGGCATGACTGGGCCCCGAAAGCACGACCACCGGGCAGGGACCGCTCACCTCTTGAATCACTTCGTCCATTCGATGCAGGGTGTCGTTTTCTATTCCTTTGGCTACCGTAACCCGGATGGTTTCCGGCGAAAATTCGTGCGCCCCGACGACCAATCGCATCACATGGGACGGGACGGCAAGCACGGCGATATCGACATCGGGATCCGTTTCCGTAACGATGTCAATGCTCGCGGGAATCTCAACCCCTGGCAGAAAAATCGGACTCTCCCGAGTTTCACGCAATGCATCGGGATTGTCCTCTTCACGACACCAGACGCTTACCTCATTCCCATTGAGCGCCAGCAGACGCGCCAACGCCAACCCCCAGCTTCCTGCCCCTACAACTTGAACACGCATGAATATAATTACCCCAGATAGGTTTCCAGTCGCTCTTCGAAAAACGACCAGGTCTGCTTCAATCCATCTCTTAGTGAGGTTTTTGGTTCCCATCCCAGAGCGGATTTTATTTTTGCGTTCGAAACCGATACCGATCCCACGTCCATATTGACCCAATGCTCGGGCCACTCCACGTGGTCGACCGTGCCTTTCCCCAATACATCGACAATGGCCTTGGCAAATTCCGTAACTGAATATTCCTCGTCGCCGGCAGCGAAATACAGTTGCCCCAGCGCCTCGTCCGATGTCGCCACGGTTAATATCGCATCCACACAATCCTCGACGTACAATATATTACGTTTTTGAGTACCGTCTCCATAAATGGTCAGATCTTTGCCCTGCAAGGCCAGTCCAATAAAGAAATTTAGTACACCGGAGTCGCTGCTTCTGATGTTTGCGCGCGGGCCATAAATATTGGCCAGCCGAACCACCGAAGTCCGCAGACCGTGGGTCCGATGACAAATTAGATGATACTTTTCCGCCGCACTCTTGTTCGCGGAATACACGTCCAGCGGAAACTCGGGGTGCATCTCGTCAATAGGCTCATGCAACATCGCCCCGCACCGCGTACTCGTGCCGATGTAAACGACCCGTGCGTCAGGATTATTTCGGCGCAGACACTCCAACACGTTCATCGTGCCTTTACAATTGATGTCGATATCGAGAAAGGGGTCCTGCTGTGAGTAAGCATGCGAGGTGTGTCCCGCGCAATTAAATATAAAGTCCTGCTCGGATACCACCGGCTCTATCAGATTGTAATCCCGGATGTCGTTGACAATGATTCGTGCACGATTCGTATAGCCGCCAAGATTGTCGGGATTTCCGCCACCATGGTTGATGAGCGAGTCGAGAATGGTAACCGTGGCATCCTGTTGGATACAACGCACCGCCAACGTGCTCCCGATAAAACCAAGGCCGCCCAGAATCAGCACGTTTTTGCCCTTGAGATACTCCATATCCGCTATCCCAGAATCGTGCGTTCGGATTGCGGATCGAAAAATTGAACCTTGCTCATATCAACATCCATCGTAAAGCTTTCATTGACCGATGGTAGCTCTTCGCTATCCATGCGGGCGGTGATCGATGTGTCCCCAACTGTCAAATGGACATAGGCCTCCGCGCCCAAGGGTTCGACGACATCAACATTGCCCGTGACTGATGTGTTCGCCACTCGGTCAGCCTCAACAGGATGCGAAAATAACTCGGGTCGAATCCCCATCGTTATCTCTTTGTCCTTGTACGGCTCCAGAACGGGTGCCAGGTAACCTGCAATCCGTAGACGCACGCTCCCTGGCGCAACGAACATCAGTTCATCCCCTTCAGCTTCGATTCTTCCTTCCAGAAAATTCATGGGGGGGCTACCGATAAATCCGGCGACAAATTTGTTTACAGGCTTCGCGTACAAGTCGCTCGGCGTGGCTACCTGCTGAATCACGCCGTCAAGCATCACCACGATTCGATCCCCCAGCGTCATGGCCTCCACTTGATCGTGCGTGACGTAAACCATTGTCGTGTTGAGGCGACTGTGAAGGCGTCCGATTTCGGCGCGCATCTGCACACGCAGTTGAGCGTCCAGATTGGACAAGGGTTCATCGAAAAGGAATACTTTGGGATCGCGAACGATGGCACGACCGAGTGCCACACGTTGCCGCTGACCACCGGACAGTGCTTTGGGTTTGCGGTGAAGCAGATCGGTCAACCCGAGTGTTTCGGCAACTTCATGTACGGTCTCTTTGATTTCTTTGCGGGGCACTTTGCGCAATTTCAGGCCGAACGCGATGTTCTTGTAAACCGACATGTGGGGATACAGCGCGTAATTCTGGAAGACCATCGCAATATCGCGGTCCTTCGGTGCGACATCGTTTACCACGCGATCCCCGATAATGATGCTGCCATCAGTAACCTCTTCGAGCCCGGCTATCATTCTCAGGGTCGTCGATTTGCCACACCCTGACGGCCCGACGAGCACGATCAGCTCGCCATCAGCAATTGAAAGGTTGAATCCCTCCACGGCACGTACACCGCCCGGATACTCCTTGCCGACCCCCTTCAACACAACCTGTGCCATGCACCAGTGCCCTTTCGCTGAAACGCCGTTTTGCTCGTCTGGCAATCATATACAAGCCTCCGTTCCGATTCAACCCGTCCGTGGCAAGCGACAGGTTGAATCCCCCGCGCCACATCGATAGACTGCATCCTTTCATAATCCGCAGGAATCGAAAGGACAAGTCGATGAAACTTCAGTGGCTTTTGTATCTTTGCTGCCTTGGAATGTGTTTCGTTCTGCTAATGGTATTTACCATCGAAGAGCAACCCGCGTATGACGTGCTAAATGCCGATACGCAAGCGATTACGGTGGCACACGACGGGCACGGAACCACGCATCCCGAATTCGAAACCATGCTGCAGGGTGGTCCCGGTGAGGCACGACACGAACACATTCTCTGGCTGGGCTGGCTCTTCGGCACCATCATCGCCATCCTTTTCGTGAGTACCCTGGCCTTCGGAGCGAGACAGAACGACGTGGTCGGTCCCATCGGGAAACCTCTCCTTATTGGCGGAATCATATACGTCCTGATTTGGACCGCAATGGTCTGGACGTACTCCGATTACATGAACGGAAATACCGAGGCCCGATTCCTGTTGTTGCCCATCCCGACTGCGTGGATGGTTTATGGCTATTGGCTCTTCCCGGCATTTTTTATCATCCTCTTCGTCAAGACCTATCCGAAATATTTTTGGGACCCCGATACCGAAGCGAAATTCAAGGCCATCATGGATGCCAAACAGGAACGTGATGGAGGGGCTGTATAATGGAAGAGCAACGCAACCTCATCGTCCTCATCTGCGTGTCCGTCTACATGG
This sequence comes from Candidatus Hydrogenedentota bacterium, assembly GCA_046583315.1. Lineage (GTDB taxonomy): Bacteria > Hydrogenedentota > Hydrogenedentia > Hydrogenedentales > DTSJ01. Next base: position 88,640 of record JAYGCN010000052.1, on the reverse strand, counting down.
TGCTGTGCATCGGCGTCGGCATCTGGGCGCTTCGTCGCACCAAAAACACAAGCGACTTTTTCATGGCCGGGCGCGATCTCGGCATCATGGTCACCTCTCTCGCCGTATTTTCCAGCACGCTTAGCGGGTTCGGATTCGTCGGAGGTCCCGGCCTCATTTATCGCATGGGCACGAGTTCCATGTGGATGATCATCTGCTCCACCATCGGATTCAGCATGTCATTTTTCCTGTTGGGAAAACGCTTACGCATGTTTGCCGAATTGCGTAACTCCATTTCACTGCCCGACGCGGTTGCCGCTCGCTACAACAGCGAACTCGCGCGATTCATGACCGGGCTCGTAATATTCCTGGGCGTCATCACCTACCTCGGCGCACAAATCATGGCGATGACGGTCGTACTCCAGGAAATTTTCGGTAACGTCGAATGGATAGGCGAAGTCTCCACCCTCACCTGCATGTCCATCTCCGTCGCCGTGCTCGTGTTCTATTGCGTCACCGGGGGCATCATCGCTTCCGTATACACCGACCTGGTGCAAGGCTCCATTATGGTCGTGGCTGCCCTATTGGTCTTCTTTTCGGCCTTGGCAGCCGTTGATGGCGGCGTCGCAGGCGTGATCACCACGGTAATGGCCGATGATACCGAATCCGTCTCTCCCTGGGGTACCTTCGGCATTATGGGCTGCCTCTCCTGGTTCCTGATCTTCGGCATTGGCGGCGCAGGACAGCCCCACATCATCACAAAAATGATGATGACCAAAAATATCGGAGACACGAAACACATCCTGCCCGTGAGTGTCATCGGTTATTCCGTTTCCGCGCTCCTCTGGATCAGCATCGGCTTCGTCATACGCGCGCTCGTGTTGCAAGGTGCGCACCCCGAACTGGGCAGTCCCGATGAGGCCGCGCCGGCCTTCCTTAACAATTACGCGCACCCCATGCTCGCCGGTATCGTATTCGCCGGACTCTTCGCCGCCATCATGTCCACCGCAGACGGCTTCCTCAACATCGGTGCGTCAGCCGTCGTTCACGACATGCCCAAAGCCATCATCGGGCGCCCCCTCAGACACGAACTCCGTATGGCTCGCATCATGACCCTCGTGATCGCTATCGTCGCGGCCGTCTTCGCGTTGAACGCCCCGTCCTCACTCGTCGCCCTGCTCGGCACCTTCGGCTGGAGCGTCTTCGCGGCATCCATCGTGCCCGTCGTCGCCATCGGCTTTAACTGGAAACGCGCGACCGCTCTTGCGGCTAATGTCGCGATGATCTCCGCCATCACCATCATCTTCTTCATCGAGTTCGTCTACATCAAAGGCATGGGGAGAACCATCCCCTACGGATTCAACACCGGCGCAATCGCCATCATCGTCTCCATGACGCTGTTCTTCACCATATCGCTGCTCAGCAAACCACCCAAGCTCGATCCCGACATCGAAGCCGTCATGGATCTCTAGAAACGAAGGGCATTTCGCCAGACCCATTGAGCTTGCGAATCCTTTGAAAATTCGGTAGAGTTGACAGCTACCAACCGACACAAAAGAGGATTCCCCCATGAAAAAATACGCAATTCGCACGACACTGCTCGGCCTAGGCATGACCCTTGCCACGACTGCCGCGATGGCCCATCCGGGACACGGCCAAGAGGCCAGCGCACCCAGCCCGGAACTGCTGCTGGCATTGCAGGATGCCAACGCCTCGGGTACCGCCGCTTCTTCGGGCAAAACCTCAGGACAGGGCGATCTCAGGTTCAAAGTCATCTACTCCACCGCTGACCTGCCCGCTGCCACCGAACCCGGCATTCTGTCTGCGCACGGCGGATTCGCGGTTGACCGTCGCGATGGTAAAGGCGAAATCTACTGGGCACTTCCCAAAGTCGGCATCTTGCGCATCGGCAATGATCTGAAAACGGTCGACGTACTTCCCACGGACCGCAAAATGAAACCGACCAACATGCACAACGCCACCATCTGGTATGGCAAGAAAGATCAAGCCTACCTCACCTTCCCCGGAAACGATTCAGCGCGGATTTACACGACCGACCTCGATGGCACACTGCTCAACATTCTCGAATCCCCTACTGCCGAAACCAAGTTCGACGAAAATCGCGTCTCAAAATACTTCGCCGATGGCAAAAAATTCATTCCCACCGATGTCGAAGTCGTGAACAACAAATTCTACATCACCACAGGCTATTCCCCGCTCGATTACGTGCTCACCGCGAATGTGAAAGCCAAGAAAGATGTCACGTCTGAATGGGCTTCAATGGCATTCGGCGGAAAAGGCAGTCGTCCGGGTCAGTTCGGCACAGGCCATGGCATCACGATTAAACCCGACGGCAAAACCATCGCCGTCGCGGACCGTCCCAACGCGGAAATCGAAGAGTTCGATCTCAAAGGCAACTATCTCAACACGCTCAATCTGCCCGAAGGCGCATTCCCCTGCGACATTGATTATCAGTCCGGCTACACCATCGTCGGCTGCCTACACGGTAAAGATCGTGAAGCGGGCGCGCCCATCTACATCGTCAAAGACGGCGAAGTGGTGTCCACCATCATGATCAAATCGGAGCTCGGCCTCGCAGATTTCCAACATGTTCACAACGCAGTCATGATCGAACGCAACGGGAAATTCTACGTCATCACGCAAGCCTGGAACCCGGGCGGCTTCGCTATCCTCGAACAGGTTAAGTAAGAACGCAAAAGCCCGCTGTTTCATCTTCATCAAGATTGAAACAGCGGGCTTTTTTATTACTTTAGAACCTTTCTTTCTTCTTGGGAAAGAAGAAAGAAACAAAGAAGAACCGATACGATGCTCTGCGCGCTCCTTAGAGATCTAGGCCGTGCTTGCGACAGATCTCGATTTTCGACTTCTCAACCTCTCCTACCCATTTCGTGGAATCGTCAATTTCGAGAGAGATTCCGACGGATTGACAAGTCTCGATAATGTTACGAAACCATTCGACGACATCCCTGTTGGTCATCTGCGTGGACTTAAACGCATTTGCCCGTGGATCCCAATAGACTTCCCGACCCTCGCGATAAATATGTTGCAAATGTGATTTTCCGGTATCTTTCAACACGAAGTAAATCTGGCAGTCTTCGCGGACCTCGATTCTCTCGACTACTATTGACTCTGCGTCGGACATTCTTACGTCTTAGGCCCTTGGTGTCTTCGCATTATCCCTTTAACCTACCGCCGCTACAGCATTTGCTACGTTTTGCATTCCTTTACGAATGTCTTCCATCGGGTCTTCGGGGTTGTTTTCGTATTCAATTGAGCAGGTGCCTTTGAACTTCTGTTTCTTGAGTTCTTTTACGAGCGCCTTTATGTCCAGCTTGCCATCGCCTGCAATGACTTCCTTATGTTCACTGACGAAGTCTTTTACATGCAGACCAAAGACGCGACCGCGCAATATCTTGATCGCTTTAATGGGGTCAACATCCGCGCGCAGGAAATGTCCGGTGTCCGCGCAGAGTCCGATCAATTTGTGATGATCCTTGATCGCATCGAGAATCACCTCCGGTTTGCCCCAATGATGATTCGGGCCGTGATTATGAATCGCGATAGGAATCTTGTATTCGTCAACCAGTTTGTCGAGTGTATCAAAGGCGCTCTTCGTCGGGTCCGCCGAAAGGGAAATCAATCCCAGCTCGGCACCAAAGTCGAAAATCTTGCGGTCGGCGCCTTCATCACGACTGAAGGGACTCACGCCATAGGCATCCGGAGTGATATCCAGATCGCTCATACGACTTTTCGCATCTTTTATCTGCTGCGGTGTCGCGGTATTGTGATCCAGGTGACCCGAGAACAGCTCGATGTGCTTCAGTCCAAGCTCGTTCGTCCTCTTCAATGCTTCCTCAAAGGAAAAATGCCGTAAGCTGTAGGACTGAATTCCCATCCGCAAGTCGCCGTAGGGCGCATACGCATCCACGGTTGGTAATCCAGCCATCATAAGCCCTGCAGTCGCCGTCGATACCCCGGCGACCTTCAGAAAATCGCGTCGTGTCATCGTGTTCATTGTTGAGTTCCTCTATACAGTTTGTAGGTGAATATTCAGGTTATCATGGAGTGCAGTCATGCTGCAAAGACTTAGATGCGGATGAAAAGTTTCTTGCGGTACATCCAAAATAGAATTCCCCACAGCACCAGTATCGAGACAATGTACATCACTAGCTCGTTGCTTCCGAGGCTCTCGGACAGCGGGGTCACGTGGGTCTTATAGGTGTGTATGATCCATCCCCTGATGAGATGGTCCAGCACGTAAATGGTCAGCGGGTTCATGCCGACAACGAAGAAGGGGAAGGCCCATTTTTTGAATCCCCACACGTCGATGACCAATATGAAGGCCGACAGCATCAACAGCGTCCAGCCTGTACTGAAAATCGCGAAGGACGGCGTCCAGATACGTTTGACGATCGGCACGATGCTCCAGTCCCAGTCCACGCCGAACCAGATATGTCCGTCGAGTGCGAGTCCAATCACGAGGAACCCGCATCCACAAGCAGCAATGCGTGTGAATTTCTCGAAGGCCGTCTTTGTCCCACGCAAGAATTCGCCGGTCATGACGCCGAAGAGCATGGTGGCCATGGAGGGGATAAAACTCAGTGTGCCGTAGCCGCCCGGATGATATCCCCACTCTTTGATACGGGGAAAGAGGTTCAGGAACCACGCGTCGAAGTAACCCATTGGATTTGCGCCTTTGTTCCAGTGGGCCGCGAATCCGGAGAAGTATTCCCACTGGACATCACCATTAGGAAATGGCGAGAAACCCTCTTCGGGTAAGGGCCAGAATGCAAAGAGGATCCAGTATCCGACGAGAATTGCACCTGCGGTGATGGCCTGAACTTTGATTCCACGACCCAATGTGAGAAAGACGAATACGTAGCCCAACCCGATCTGGCTGATGACGTCTTCGAAGGTCCAATAGGTAAAATCGCTATGGTTAGAACGGAGAAATACGCCGAGGAGGATGAGGGTCAGTGCGCGACGTATCGCATGACCAATTAGTTTTCCCTGGCTGTCGCCCTGTGCACGGCGAGATGCGTAAGAGAACGGCATGGCGATGCCGACGATAAACATGAACGACGGTTGAATTAAATCCCATAACGAACAACCGGTCCAAGGAACGTGACTCGTTTGATAACTCCCAAATTCTTCGAGCCCGGTACCCTTCAGCCATTCGCCCATGCCGAAGAAGAAAGAGACCAGTGCCATCATAATGAATCCGCGATAGGCGTCGAGTGAGTCCAGGCGTCCAGAGGGTGCTGGAGTTTTTGGTGTGTCTGACATCATTGCCCCTTTTGTGTACTACCGAGAAGTAGCGATGATACCGGATCGAAATGGCACTATGCTACACTGATTTTCCGCAAAACTAAGTTGAAAGGCTATCCATGATCAGAATCTTCTGTTACATCGTTTTACTCACGGCTTCCGTGGCAGCGTATGCGGAAAAACCGAATATCGTGTATATTCTCGCGGATGATCTGGGCTATGGCGACATCGCATCATTGAATCCCGACGGGAAGATTCCCACGCCGCACATCGATTCGCTCGGCAAAGACGGGATGACCTTCACGAATGCGCATTCCACTTCGGCGGTCTGCACTCCGACCCGTTACAGTGTGCTCACGGGACGCTACAATTGGCGTTCGACGCTCGAACAGGGAGTCGCCTGGAGTTACTCACCACATCTGATTCAGCATGACCGCGTCACGGTGGCCGAATTATTGAAGCGTCAGGGATACGCCACGGCCTGCATCGGAAAATGGCATCTCGGGCTGGACTGGACGCTCAAGAATGGTGGTCTTGCCGCACGTGGTGCGGATAGTAACACAATCGATTTCACGAAACCGGTCGGCAACGGTCCACTCGTTCACGGCTTCGACGAATTCTTCGGCATCACGGCCTCACTCGATATCCCGCCGTTCGTCTACATCGAAGGTGACGAACTCATCGGTATCCCAACCGTAACGAAACATTTCTACCGCGACGGCATCGCGGAAAAAGACTTCGAAGCGCTCGACGTGTTGCCCGAACTCACACGTCGCGCCGGGAACTACATCGATCACCATGCAAACGCCGCGAAAAACGGCGAACCCTTCTTCCTCTATTTCCCTCTCACCGCACCGCACACACCCATCGTGCCTACCGACGAATGGGCTGGCAAGAGTAACGTGAACGGATACGCCGATTTCGTCATGCAAGTCGACCACACAGTCGGAGAAGTGCTTGCCGCGCTTGAGCGCAACGGACTGAGCGAAAACACACTCGTCATTTTCACCAGCGACAACGGATGTTCTCCCGAGGCAAACTTTCGCGAGTTAGCGGATAAAGGACATGACCCCAGTTACGTCTTCCGGGGACACAAGGCTGATATATTCGAAGGTGGACATCGCGTCCCCTTCTTCGCGAAATGGCCGGGCCACATCAAGAAGAATTCCAAGACAGACGCGCCCGTGAGTCTCGGCGATCTCATGGCCACCACCGCCGACATCCTGGATGTCGCGTTAACACCTGAAGAAGCGGTGGACAGTGTCAGCATGGTGCCGTTGTTTAATCGTAAAGAGAAAACACACGAGCGCACGGACGTCGTGCATCACTCCATAAACGGCTCATTCGCCATCACGGAAGGTGACTGGAAACTAGCGCTTTGTCCCGGGTCCGGTGGATGGAGTAATCCACGACCGGGCCGCGCGGATTTATCGGAGCTGCCCGCGGTCCAACTATACAACCTCAAAGACGACATCGGGGAGAGCAACAATCTCGCCGGGGTTTACCCGAATGTGGTTGCTCGACTCACCTCAAAACTTGAACACTACGTTGCCCGCGGCCGAAGTACTCCCGGTCCTGATCAGACCAACGACCGCGATGTGGACATATTCAAAGCAGGCCGACAAGCTCTCCAATCCGGGAAGAAATGATTATGAAAAAGTTTATAACTCTGTTGCTACTAACTATCGTCGCAATTCCGGTCTCTGCCGAGATGCGCGCGCCGCTCGACCGTCCCAACATCATCTACATCCTCGCCGACGACCTCGGCTACGCGGAACTCGGCAGCTACGGTCAGAAAATCATCAAGACGCCCAACATCGACCGCATCGCTGCCGAAGGAATTCGATTCACGAATCATTATTCCGGCCAGGCGGTCTGTGCACCGTCTCGATGTGCGCTGATGACCGGAAAACACATGGGTCACACCTACATTCGAGACAACGGCAATCCTCCGGGACGCGAAACCGATCAGGATCGCAGCATTTTTCCCGGACAAAACGCGATTCCAGACGAAACCGTGACGATTGCGGAATTGTTGAAGGATCGCGGTTATGCGACAGCGGCTTACGGGAAATGGGGACTCGGTTTCGAAGGCTCCTCTGGTGATCCGTTGAAGCAGGGCTTCGATGATTTCGGGGGATTCCTCTGCCAGGTTCACGCGCACAATCATTACCCGCGATTCCTGTGGAAAAGCGGCGAACAACTCCCGATGCCCGGCAACGACCGCACACTCACCGGCGAACAATTCTCGCAGGACTATTTCACCAAATGGGGCCTCGACTTCATCCAGGAAAACAAAGACGAACCCTTCTTCCTCTACCTGCCCATCGCCATCCCCCACCTCTCCATTCAAGTCACCGACGAATCGCTCGCGCAATACAAAGGCATCATCCCCGAGGAAGACTACGTACATAAAGGCTACCTCAAACATCCCTACCCTCGCGCGGGATATGCCGCGATGATCAGCCACGTGGATCGCGATGTCGGCAAGATTATGGACCTCGTCGAATCGCTTGGCCTCGATAACAACACCATCATCATATTCACCAGCGACAACGGCCCCGCCTTCAACCGTCTCGGCGGGTCCGACTCGGAATTCTTCGAAAGCGCAGGCGTCTTTCGCGGACTCAAGGGTTCGCTCTATGAAGGCGGCATCCGTGTACCCCTCGTCGCGCGGTGGCCCGAACAAATCGAAGCAGGCCGCACCTCCGACCACATCTCCGCCTTCTGGGACGTCCTGCCGACCTTCACCGAACTCACCGGAGCCACCACCCCAAAAAACATCGACGGCATCTCCTTTGCCCGACACCTGCTCGACGCCTCCGCCAAACAAAAACAACACGACTACCTCTACTGGGAATTCAAAGCCTACGGCGGCCAACAAGCCGTCCGCATGGGCAACTGGAAAGGCATCCGCCAAAACATGCTGCTGCGCAATGGAAAGATCAATCCGGATGGCGGCCGACTGGAACTTTATAACCTGGATAACGATCCTAGCGAGTCCAACGATGTCGCCGACGAGAACAGAAAAGTTCGCAAGAACATTGAGCGCGTCATGAGAGAGGCCAGAATCTCCTCTGATTTATTCCCCTTCGCCGGACTGGATGACTAAACTCCCTACTTCGTCATGAAATTCCACTTGGCTTTGTCGAAGGTTTGCGGGTAGTCGCCGGAGATATGCGTGACGTTTCCTTTGAGTTTTCCGCGCTCGGATTTTTCTACGTTGAATTCGTACCAACTATATTCGCCGCGTTCGTAGGCGAAGGTTTTTCCGTCGTCGTCGTAGAGGCGGGTTGCGTTGGCTTGGGTGCCGTAATGGCGGACTTCGAGGTCGACGCCTTGGGTCCATTCGCTGGTGTTGTTGCCTTCTTTTAGCAGCGGAATGATGCCGCCTTCTTTGACGTAGAGGGGAATCTTGGCGAGCTCGGCGGGAACGGTAATCGTTTCGCCGTTTCCTGCAAGGTCTCCCGTGTAGAAGTCGTACCAGTTGCCCGTCGGCAACACGACGGCGCGTTCTTTTTGTCCCATGAAAAATGGCGCGACGAGTATGGACTCACCCATCATATATTGGTCAGTCAGGTTGTTGGAGGGCGCGTAGTCGGCTTCCAGCACCATAGCGCGAAAGGGCGGTGTGCCTTCAAAGTGATACTCCGCGAAGGCCGAGTACAAATACGGTAGAAATCGCACGCGCCATTTCATCGCATCGCGAATTTCCGGAATAACTTTCTCGCGCGACCACGGTTTGAGTCCCGACGACCACGCGTTCAACATGGCCAGGGGTGAGAAAACGACGCTCTGCATACGGCGAACCCATTCTTCGTCGGAATTCGCGCTGCGAATTTCAGGGGTCCACAACACGCCGGAAAGGCTGCTGTTGCACAGCGCGGTGATGTAGCCTTTATGATTGTAGTAGTCGCTGTAAATCGCGTAGGGGTAAGCCGATGAGCCCGCGTTACTGCCGCGCACGAGTCCGTAGGTCCGCGTGTCCGCGGCACGAAACATCTCCGTCTGCCATTTTTGAACCTGCGACCCGTAGGTCTGACGCATCTCTTCGGCGCTGGTACCCGACGGGAAGGTCGCGTGGTCCGGCCAGAGCCACCTATCGACCCCGTCCACCTCATCAATTTTGTAACCGCTCACGCCAATGTCCAGATGCGATTTTTGATGATGCTCGGCGATGAGGTCACGCGCTTCGGGCAGCGTGTAGTCGGGGACTTCGCCCAGCCAAACCATGTGCGATCCGGTGTACGGTTTCATCTCTTCGAAAATGGACGACTCCGGCGAAATATAAGGATTCTCCCAAAGATTCACTTTCAAATTGCGTTCGGTCATCGCATCAACAAAGGCTTCCGGATCGGGAAATCGCTTCGGACTCCAATCAAAAGATCCCGGATACGCGAAACTCTGCCAGCCGGGTTCAAGACCAATCACATCCAGCGGAAAATCACGTTTCGCGAATTCGTCCACCTCCGCAGTGACTTGTTCATCCGTAGCCGCCGTCGGCACGCGATGCCAGAAACCGAGTCCCCAACGCGGCACGAGAGGACCGCCACCGAAATAGAGATTGTATCGACGCACGGCATCGAGCGTGGTCGGTCCGGCAAACACGAGGATTTCCATGCCCTCCGTTATCGCGCTGGCTTCTACGGCATCGGATGTCGGCACCGCTTGCCACGCGGGATCGGTCGTACGATCGCGAATCGGCGGCAGGTCGCTGTCCTTGCGATTTCCCACGCCGGGGTAAACCGAAATCCACTTGACGGTATTGAACAAAACACCATACCCGTCGCTGGTCACGTAAAAAGGCGACGGCGCATGCGTGCGACCGAGGTTGCCGCCGTAATGATCCGTGCGCAGATGATAGACTTGCCCGCGTCGGTTCATGTTGCGGAACTGCATGCCGAGACCGTAGACCTGTTCAGTTTTACCAAGGGGCAATCGCACGGAGGTACGCGTACCGATTACTTGACCGCGTGTCGCCGTCTCATCAAAAGGAAATTTCGTCTCCCCCATCGCCTCCATCGCATCAACACGCGGCGGTGCACCAGCCAACTCGCGAAACGTCATCGATTCCGTCACCCCAATCTGCGCAGACCATACCCCGGGCGCGACCTCGTTCCAGGTGAGTTGCTCCATGCCGGAGAGGGTGGTGTTTTCGAAGGCCACGCTCATCGCCGAAGAGAGCGAGACCAGAATCATCATTGTTGCTGATGCGATACGTTTCGTCATAAAACTCTTTCTGTTTGTTCTTAATTCACCAAAAATTGTTGGATACGACTGGCGTATCCTTTGCTTTTTTCGTTTTTCTTGTCGCTGGTCCTTATTGTGAGTCGATGCGTGCCGACTTCGAGCTCGGTGGCGAGCATGTAGGCCCAGGGAATGTGCAATCCTTCGCTCCATTTTGTGAATTGATCGAGAGGCGGATAGTCGATGCCATCGATGGAGTATTCAAGAATGCCCACGTCGGGGCCAGCGGTAACCATGATGCCTATTCCGGTGCCTTCGAAGGGCATGACGAAATCCGCGCCGGATTTGAGCGCTTCGAGGGCAGGTACGTTGATGAATTGTTTGCGCCGTCCCGCGCGGTCGGATGGTTTCCAATCGTCGACATAGTTCCAGCCCAAGATGACCTCGGCTTTCTGAATATCGACGAATCGGCCACGTTGATAATTGAAGGGGTCGATTGAAGTGACGGGCGTTTCGTGGCTCGACACCGTAGCAGTATCCAACACGCCTCCACCCCACGCCGCATCAAACAATCGAGCAATACGATTCGCGTAGATTTCGTGACCAAAGGGTTTCGGATGCGCATCGCCGAAGTCTTCCCATTCAAAGTTGCCAGCCATAATCTGATCACTAATTTCGCGCGATAGATTGATGGCGGGCACGTTGTAATGCCGGGTCACCCGGTCCTGATCGAGGATGATCGGGGGAACCTCCCCTTTTTCCCAATAATCCATCTGCGCGGGGTCAATGAAGTATTGCACGATAATGTCGATCTCAGGATTAAGTGTGCGGGCATGGCGAATAATGCCCTCCAGCCCCCGAATCCGTTCCTGCTGTTCGCGCATATTGTGCTGCTCATTCACGGTGGATTCGATGAAGAGCAAATCGACCTTACCACGCCCGAAAACGTGGTCTTCAAGTCGGAATGCGTGATACGTGCTGTCCGTAGAGGCGATTCCCGCGTCAATAAAATCGAATTCGGTATCGGGAAAACGACGTTGCAGATCAGCGGAAGTCTTCTCACGCCAACCCGTCATTTCTGTTATGGAGCCACCAAGAAATGCGACGCGCCCGTCTTTCTTTTGAGCAAAACTCAGTCCTGAGTTTGAGAGGCCACTGCGAACTTCAAAGTAAGGATCGCCGATTCCACTGGCATAGCCGCGCACGAAGTTGACGATAACCTTGGGATCTTTCAGGCTATGCGGATGGTGCCCAACGCCTTCTTTCGAAATGACGTGAATGGTACCACCGAGTTCTTTGTAACGTTCTTCGAGAATGGCGGAGTTTTCCGCGACTGGCACGACCTCGTCCGCGGCACCGACGACGTGCAACAATGGAATTCCTGCATCCGCAAGCGGTCTCAGATTATCGATAGGGTTTCCATAAAAGCTGGAGGCCGTCTCTTCGGTCAATTTGTATCGCCGCATACACGCGCGCCAATCGGATTCCGACCCCTTACCGTTTCCTTTTCCACCCGGCCAGCTTCGAATGTCCAGCACGGGCGCATCGGCATAAATACACGCGACCTTGTCGGGATTCGCAATGGCCCAATTGTAAATGATGAGACCGCCACGGCTCATGCCTTCGAGCGCGGGTTTGGACGAGAATCCATACTCCCCAGTCAGGTAGGCATGAAAAACATCCCAATGCGCGACCGCCGTTGGATTGCCAAAGAGCGCGCCGACCTCCATATAGGCGACGTGAAATCCAGCATTGAGCAGCGCGATATCCGTCTGCGGCTCATGCCCCCAGAATCGCGCGCGCCAGATCCACGGTTTGCCGTCCTCAGCCGTTTCCGGGCACACCACCTTGCAGGCACGGCCATCGACTTCGAATTCGTGTAAGGTGAATCCATGCCAGTCGGACGACGCGCCATCGAAAGCGCATTCGTCCGCATAGGCGACAACAACGGCCAATAGAATCAGGCAAAATGGTACGAATCGTAACAAATGGAGGTGCACGCGCATCCCTTTCAGTCCGATTGAATCAGTTCGAAAAGCATATCAGATGCACCTCGTCCACAAAAAGAAACCCGCCGCCGGATTTGAAGTCCGGCGACGGGTGTTTGCTTCGAATTTCGCTTGCGAGTTAGTTACCCCAGCGCACGTAAGGTTCTTTCTTCATCACCAATGCAGCGAGCAGGTAGAGGCCGAGTGTTGGCCAGACACCTGTGCAGAGTAACATGAATACAGCAATCCCGCGGGTGACAAATACTGAGATGTCAAAATATTCTGCGATGCCTCGGCATACTCCGGCAACCATCCCATCGCGGGACCGGTACATTCCTGTTCGTTCGTATCCATAGTAACTCATGATTTATACTCCTTTCGGCTTTCTGGTTGCCGGGTTCAAGTTAGGCTATCGCAACTTCGGTCGTTTGTTTCTTATTCACTTTCGCTTTGAGTGCTTCCAGTTCGCTCTCAATGGATTCGTCGCACTCCATCTTCACGAATTCCTGTTCCAGCGAGAAAGGTTTCGGGCGACCGAAATTGACCAATTCGCCTTCGGCCTCGGAGCGATCCAGGCGCTGTTCGAATTCCTCGAAACGAATCATCGCGTTGGAGGTATCCAGTTTACGGATTTGCATCAGAGCGCGTTTATGCTGCACGGCGTGTACGTGACGCTGCGTCAGTACGCGTTGTTTTTCGCGAGCACCCTGAAGTTTATTTTCGATCTGTAGGATGTCGCTCTTGTACTGATCGACAAGTCCGCTGAGTTGGTCGATCACGTTCTGGGTGGTTTCTACATCACCCTGGTAACGCTGTTTGGCGCGAAGGGCTTCGCGCGCCAGATTCTCGCGTCCACGTTCAACGGCGAGCTCTGCGCGTTCGGTCCAGTGATTGATCAGGGACTGCGCGTCATCCGTGTCACGTTCAGCTTTTTTGCGACCGGCCATCGCACCTGCACAGGCTGCTTTGATTTCGACGAGTGTGTCTTCCATCTCGCGAATCATGTGGCGGATCAGTTTTTCGGGATTTTCGGCCTTGTCCAGCGCCGCATTAATATTCGAGTTGACAATGTCTCGTGCTCGGGTAAAGATTCCCATGATGACACCTCCTGTTGTTAACTACTGCAAGCGACTACGCTTTATTCAATGTGTCTATGCAGTGGTTATCGCAATCGAGGTGCCAAGTAGCGGAATAAGTTGTAATTACTTGAAAATAAACAACTTAGTGAAGTATTGGGTGAAATTGAAGTATGGTTAATGCGTCTAATTTAGCCAAAAATACCATCAAAATTGGCTAATTTAACCAGTCATTGGTCGATTACGTCTGTCCGGCGACGTTTCGGCTGATAAGCTGAAATGAGTCTGGCCACGAATGCTCCGATGTACAGGACACCCGTGATGGCCTCAAGACTGGTGAGGGATCGCGCGGAGGCCGTTTTGGGAAGTATATCTCCGTATCCAAGGGTGGTTAAGGTTGTGTAGCTAAAGTAGAGGAAGAGCGTGAAATGAGTATCCTGGGTATCCCCTCCGATGGCCCCAGTGATTGGATCGCCGCTGAGCACGCTTACGAATGAACCTGGAAGCGAATGCTCCAAATACGCGAAGACCATGGCCCACACCATACCGATCAGGAGGTAAACGCAGACCGCACCGGCGAGAATATCAGCGGTAACTTTGTCGGGTGTGGCGACATGGCGTAGCGCGGTGAAGGTCATATACGCGTAAAAAATAACGAAGGTCCCCATGGGGAAGCCGTAGGAGAATGATTCGGGAAAGATCACATAGATGAGATGAGCGATGACAGCAGGTAATCCTAGTACGAGAGCGATAGTGGTGTTCCGCCGCGTGTCACAGAGTACATAGGTCGATACGAACAGCAATGCCGTAAAGAGAACTTCGAAGAGCGTCCTGCCGGTGCGACCTTCGGCCTGCAGATAGGGATAGGAGACGAGCACACTCACAAGCATGAACAAGAGGACCCTGAATTTACGTGCCCATATCCAGTTGGAAACCTTGTTTCGATCTTTGAAATGTTTATGGTCAGTCAAGATACCCCCTCGAACTCTACTTAACGTCCTCCAAAATCACAGCCGTAGCGGTACGCAGGTCGACCCAGTTCTGATGCAGCGAAACCCGCGCCAGTGCAAGACTCGCCTGCTGGGAAATCAGGTCACGTTGCGCTTGATTCAATCGAACCAGAGACCCTTGACCCGCGTTGTATTCCTTTTCTACCAGGTCGCGGTTTTGCTCGACCAGCGAGGTGGTCTCGCGTTGTAGCTCCAGCACACGCTGGGCGGTTTCGAGTCGACGCACCGCATCCAATACTTCCGCCGTAATCTGAATTTCCTGGCTCTCCAACACGTGGCTCAATTCACGCTCGACCGCTTTGCTTTCGTGTAGCTGCGCGCGGCGTCGCCCACCCAGGTAAATGCTGTATTGCCCCTGAATGGCAACCGTTCCGGAGATATCGTCTTCCTCGAAATAGGCATTGTCTCCACGGCGTGCATCACCCGATGCAGAGGCAAAGAGGCTTGGGAAATAGGTCGATTTCGCGAGTTTGACGGACGCCTCGGTCTGCTCGTGGATGTATTGCGTCTCCAGCCAGTCTGGACGGTGCACGAGCGAATAGGCGATACCTTCGTTCACGTCGGGTAGAGTCAGATCGGCATCCGTTTCCATTTTAAGTGGTGCCACGTCAGTATCTTCAGAAACGCGATCACGTGTAACACCCATCAATTGCACCAACGCGATCATGGCAACATCGTGACCGGAGTCTGCCACAAGCACTGCTGTTTGGGCCGCGCGAATGCGAACCTCAAAGTTCAGCTTGTCGCTGAGCGACCCTTGCCCAACATCAAATCGCGCCTTGGCTTCGTTCAACTGACGTTCGTTGAAGGCTTCGTCGGCTTCGGCAATGCGAACGTTTTCGCGCGAAAGCTGCACGTTGTAATAAGAAAGCGCGACGGCATTGAGCAAGAGCCGTTGTGTCTCGCGACGAGTCGCTTCGCTACGATCCGTACCCAGTGATGCCAGGACACGGCGAAATTTTCTGCCGAATCCGTCGAACAAAAGGTAGCTTGCCGTAATGTTGGCATCATAATTTTCAATTGTGTCGTCGAATGACCCACCGGAAAACATGGCCAGCGCCTGTCCCTGCACAACGTCGTTGTCGGAAATATCGGTAAATGAAGCGGTAACCGAAGAGGTCACTGAAGGGAGATATTCGGACATGGCCTGCTGCAAAATCGCCGCCGCCTGATCGACGCGATCCCGCGCCGCCTTGAGCGTTGGATTCTCAGAAAGCGCGATTCGTTGTGCTTCTTCGAGTGACAATACGGAGGGTAGCGGGGCCGATGTTTCATGTGAATCGGACCAGGTCTGAACGGTCAAACCCACCGTGCAGACCAGCATAAACATAACGCGCAATTTCATGGTCATTCCTTTAAATCCGTGTGATGTGCATCAGAATGTACATTAAACCCGAAATCGCGCCTCGAGTTCACTAATCCCCTTGCCGCTAGAATAACACACCCTGTCTGCCTACGGGTACCGACTACCCTTAATCTTGGGCTTCCAACACCCAGCGGAGCGTGTCCCGGGCCAGATTACCGCCAGAAAGAACCGCAACAACGGTCTTGCCGGCAAGCTGCTCCCGAATGGCGTAGGCACCCGCAATTGAGGCCGCGCCAGCCCCTTCCGCGAGATTGTGCGTGGTCGTGATGATCAATTTCGCCGCACGTCGAATTTCTTCTTCAGTAACGGTGATAATCTCGTCGATTTCGTCGCTGATGATCGAGAGTGGCAACTCCATCGGCACACGCGTGGCCAGTCCATCGGCGAAGGTGTCCGCGCTTTCGGTGGTGACGACGTGTCCGGCCTTCCAGCTCTCGTAAACGCACGGCGCATTCGCAGCCTGCACACCGATGATGCGAACCTCTGGTTTCAGCGCACGATACACAGTAATCGCCCCACACACAGAGCTTCCGCCTCCAATGGGAAGAATTATAGTATCGATTTCGGGCAATGCTTCGAGGATTTCCAGATTGTAGGTGCCGACACCGTGAATGAGGTCGGGTTCATTGCCAGAATGAATGTACCGTAGCCCCTCTTTCTCCATTAACGCGCCACAATACTCCCGCGCTTCGTCGTAGTCCTTTCCATACTCAACCAACTCGGCACCGAAGGCGCGTATGGCCGCGTTTTTTTCAGGATTGTTTCCGTGTGGCACGACAATCACCGCGCGTACCCCAAAGTCACGTGCCGCCAACGCGATAGACTGCCCGTGATTGCCGCGCGTGGCCGTAATCACGCCGATGGCGCGTTCATCATCGGAGAGTCGGGCCATGTAGTTGTAGCCGCCGCGAATTTTGAATGCGCCCGTGGGTAAGTGGTTCTCGTGTTTAACGTGTATCGGAAATCCAAGTGCTTCAATTAACAGTGGATGTTCCAGCAGCGGTGTGGGACTCAGGAAATCCTCAATAACCTTGCGCGCCGCATACACGCCTTCGAGTGAAATCGACGCGCGCATTTCCGTGATCATGTCTTGTGTATATTCCATCGTGCCTCCTGCGTATTGAATGACCCATTAAACCACAATCGGCTATGCGCAGTTTATTCCACGTCCGTGGCAATGGGGTCGGCGGGATGTTCAATGCCCAGCGTACGATAGAAGTTGGCGAGGATTCGAAAGGTCAATCCCCAAATCGTATAGCTTTCGTATCGAAACGCGGGGAATTCGCGTCCTTCCGGATCAAGATGAAATACATAGGGCGTCGTATTTTCGGGATACCGCATGAATTCGAGCGGCACCCACACCGTATCGGCCACTTCGTAATTCAGCGTCACTTTCGGCACGGGACCCACGTCAAACACGTAAGGCGACACGGCCATGCGATGCGCTTCGAGTCGCCCACCGTACAAATCGTGGAGTCGTCCGATGCACATCTCGTCCGTCAGGGTGACGCCCACTTCTTCGAGGGTCTCACGCATCGCTGCATGTTGATAACTCGCATCGGAATCTTCGTTACGACCGCCGGGCATCGCCATCTGTCCGGACCAGGGATCACCGGGATGTTCGGCCCGTTGGATAAATAACGCAGCAAGATCAAGTTCTTCGTGATTGGCAATAATCATCGCGACCGCAGCGTTACGCGTCGCATTCTCGGACGCCCGCGTGTCCGGTTCATGCGAGGCCATGGCATCACGAATCGATTCTATGTTCAAGGGCTCGGTCACTGAATTTTCCTGGTCAACACGTTCCGCGATCATCGCGAAAACAAAAATAGTTAAACCATTAAGTATTCGCGAGTATAGCATCCCCCCCTGTGTCATTCCCAACTTGATTGGGAATCCTAAACGAAGAGTCCAAACCCCCAAGGCCGCAAAATACCGCCCCAGCGTTATCACGAACCGACACACCAACCCGGATCCCGGAAAGGGTTCAAGATGAATAGCCGGGGCTAATAACCCCCGAACACCGACAAAAAGAAATACAACCCCGAAGGCGGTTGAAGAAAATGGAAACGCGTGCCACCAGGTGCGCAATAGTGCCTGACTAAAGATCAGAGCCCAAAAACATGATAATCGTCATGATGCCGAAAGCCTCCATGTACGAAAGTCTCCCCCACGAAGTCACACGAGGTATGACCTCGTTCCAAAGGGCTTTGAACCAAATGACCAGTAGTGGGATCACGAGCAAAAGAGCGATGGACGTTAAAACAAAGCCTGCAACGGAGGGCTCTACGCTGGTAGTATCGGGCGTGTACATGGAACTAAGAACGTTATACAGTATGATTACAATGAACGAGACGACAATTAGCGGTACGTTGATTGGCTTATCAGCTTCCATAAGTGAGACCTCCTGTGTTTAGACTATCTTTTGCTTTCTTACCGTTCTTTCAGGACACCTAAATCGATTATAGCGACGTCGAACCTACGCTGCAAATAAGGAAACAGCAATCTCGCGGGCTCTCTATAGAAAAGAAATCGTAGGAAGTAGGGGCAGTGGCATTTCAAGGTTCGAGTTGAGATTGGGACGAGGTGGTTGCTCGTGACGCGTTATTGTAATCGTTTCCGCAACTGCGCTTCATGCAAATCGCGTGGAGTCACGCCGGACCCGCTGTGTTCGTACCAGCGTTCGTTTTTCTTGAGCTGGTCTTCTTCGTTCATGTTCACGCCCACGAGGTTCATGGACCACGGGCCGAATTTTTTGTCGGGCACAGCGATTGGTCGGCCGGCTTGTATGTTCCAGAAGGTGCCTCGTGCAGCACAGTGCGCACCCAGCGATGCGCCGCCGCCGGATCGCCATGTGCGTGTGCCTTTCCCGACATGAATATTGGTGAACAGATTTTCGTAGGGGGCGTGGCGGTGATGGTCTAACGAAAGATTCACACCTTTGCCATTCTTGTGTACGTTGCCAGAGCTGCGGCTTACGGTGATGTCGTGGATGAACTCACATTGGAAATCGAAATTCTCAAAGAGGTTGTCGTTGCCGCCGTTCGTGATGCCGTGATGCCCCTGCGATTGCCGTCCCGAATCTTTTTCACGGTCGGAGGTGTAGACCACGCCGTCAAGGGTATTGAAGTGCCCGGAGATGAAGGCCCCGCTATCCGAATTGTGCACGCGAATGTTGCGCACCCAGCAGTGGGCGGTTTGCGTGAGAGCAATGGCGTTGAAGCCGAGTTCGGAGAAGTGTCCCTTGTAGGGCGTATTCGGAAATTCGAAGCGGAGGTCTTCGATACCCGATTCGGTGACGGTAGGAGCGAAACGATAGATGCCGGGTTTCCACTTCGGGTCAATGTCGCACCGTAGCGGTCGGTCGAAGCTAATCGTATTGCCGGATATCGCCGTGATGCGGGTGACCAGTGACGCGCGTACTCTGCCGAGTAGTTTTTCAAGGCCGATTCGCGGATCGTCGGAGTACAAGTGCATCGCAAGCGAGTTTTCGGCATCATCCGTCAGCTTAATTTCGATTTCCTGTCCAATGACGAGTGACCCGGCATCTGCCACGATGAGCTGATGGGCACCGCGCTTGGCTGTGCCTTCGACTACCGTGATGCGTTCGGTGCGGAAGTTGCCGCGGATGGCGATGAACCCGCCGGACCACGAGTAATTGGAAGTACGCTGACCGCTCGTCGTTGCACCCCAATTTGGTTTGATGTCGTTGAGCGGAATCGGAAAAAAGAGTGTCGTCTTGTCGGGTCCCGCACCACGTAACACGAGATTCGGTTTATCGATGCTGAGCATTTTCGTGATTCGATATCGGCCCTCCGGCACATACAACACCCCGTGCTCGACTTCGCTCAACGCACGAACGAAGGCATCGCTATCGTCGGTTTCCCCATCCCCCACCGCGCCGAAATCTTTGACGTTGTGCGTAACCGACGAAACGGAAATCGCACGTTCACCACGCCCATATCCAGCAAATGAAAACTCAGGCAGTCGGCTCTCAGAAGACCAAGCCTCCCCGTCTTCACCCCAAAGTTTCGAGTAGGAGTCGGCGTAGGCAATCGAGCTGCCCAAAAGCAAGAGCAAAATTAATGTGACGTGCCGGTACATGGGAATATCCTTCGTACAGTAGCCTTGAATTAGATAGAGTCCATTCAACCACACTATTCCAGGGTTTCGCAAGTGATTGACGGGGGGCGACGCTCTTTTCGCATTGATGTCTGGATACGAGGTACAATGGTTTAAGGTTGCAACGAGTTCAATAAACCATCATGAACTACCGTTTTATTTATACACTATTCATTGCCTCACTTCTGGCAACACCGCTGTCCCAAGCCGCGCCGGATTATGTGCGCGACATTCGTCCTATTTTTGCGGACAATTGTTATGCGTGTCATGGTCCAGATGCGAACAAGCGTGAATCGGACTTGCGTTTCGATGACATTGCGGACGCGATCGATTATGGTGCCATCACGCCGGGCGATCTCGAGGACAGTCTACTTGTTGAACACGTTACCTCGGAGAAATCGCGGGACCGCATGCCGCCACCGGACTCGAAAAAGTCGCTGACCGACGCGCAGATTGCGATGTTACTGGAATGGATTGATGCGGGCGCGCAATTCGAGGGGCACTGGGCCTTTCAGAAACCGTCACGTCCCACGGTACCGCCTTCGACCGACTGGACACGTGATCCGATTGACGCCTTTGTGCTGGACGGCATTATGGAAGCGGGATTCCAACCTGCACCGGAAGTCGATCCGATTCTCTGGCTACGGCGCGTGACCTTTGACCTCACCGGACTACCGCCGACGCCAGAAGCCATCGAGGCATTCGAGCAGGACACGTCGGCGTCACGTTACGAAAAGGTCGTCGATGCACTATTGGCCTCCACGCACTACGGCGAGCACATGGCCTCGGCGTGGCTGGATGTCGCGCGATTCGCGGACACCTTCGGTTATCAAAGCGACGTGGAAACGCACCTGTGGCCGTGGCGCGACTGGGTGATTGCTTCGTTCAATCAGAACATGCCCTATGACCAGTTTTTGACGGAACAGCTTGCGGGCGACCTGCTGCCGAATCCCACACAGGACCAAAAAATCGCGACGGCGTTCAATCGTCTGCACCGTCAAACCAACGAGGGCGGAAGCGTCAACGAAGAATACCGAATCGAATACAACGTTGACCGCGTGGCGACAATGGGCACGGCGTTCATGGGACTCACGCTGGAGTGCGCACGGTGTCATGATCACAAATTCGATCCGATTTCGCAAAAAAGTTTCTACGAATTCATGGCCTTCTTCGACAAGATTGATGAGTCGGGACTCTATTCTCACTTCACAAACGCCACGCCGACACCCACCCTGAACCTCTACACGCCAGCCTCCGAGAAGAAGCACCGCGAACTGCTTGAGGCCATTACCGCCGCAGATGACGTCGTAGCCATCGCCGACTCTGATCTCGGTCGCAGCTACAAAAAATGGATCAAGAAAAACAAGCGAGACATCCGCGAACTGGAACCCGAAGTCCACCTCTCCTTTGACGGTGAAAAGGGGCTGGAAAATTCAGGCTCTGCGGGAAAAATCGAAGGCCAGTTCATCAAATCCGAAAGGGATTCCGGCGCCGCCAACAAATTTAGCGGAGAGAGTGCCATCAACATCAAGGAAGCCGGCATCTATAACCGCTACGATGCCTTCAGCTTCACCATGTCCCTCTACATCAAAGAGATGCTGCCCCACATGGTCATCCTTCATAAATCGAAGGCCGCTTCCGACGCAGGTAGTCGCGGATACGAAATCATGATCGACGAGGGCAAACTCGTGTTCAGTCTGGTACACTTCTGGCCCGGCAACGCGGTTCGTGTGCAATCCGAAACGACATTACCCGTCGGTGAATGGGTGCATATCGCGGCCACGTACGACGGCTCCAGCACCGCAGCTGGAATCAACCTCTTCGTCAATGGTGAATCTGCAACATTCGACATCCTGCGCGACAAACTTACGCGCACGATCTGGTACAACAAGAAAGGTGACGACCCTGCGCTTACCCTCGGCGCACGTTTCCGCGATAATGGGTTCCGCAACGGGCGCATGGACGACTTCATGGCCTTCCCGCGCAAATTGACCGCGATTGAGGTGCAGTCGATCGCGACACGACAATCACCCGCCGAAGTGATCGCCGCCGCAATAGAAGAAGACCCCGGATCTCTGGAAGTGCAGCGCTACTATGCCGCCCGTATCCACGAAGCCTCCATCGAAGAACGCGACTCCCTTCGCGAAACCCGCAAGCGTGAATCCGATCACCTTGACGGCATTCGGCAACTCATGGTCATGACCGAAGAACCCGGCCTGCATCCAACGCACATCCTGGATCGCGGACAGTATCAAAACCCGACCACAGCGGTGCAGGCAACCTTTCCCGGCAATCTCTTTGAATCGCCCGATGAATTCCCCATGAACCGACTCGGACTCGCGCAGTGGTTGCTGCATCCCGATCACCCTCTCACCTCACGCGTCGCGGTCAATCGACTCTGGCAGCAAATATTTGGGCAGGGACTCGTCGCCACGCAGGAAGATTTCGGATTACAAGGCGAGCTGCCGAGTCATCCCGAACTGCTCGACTATCTCGCAAACGAATATCGCGACAACGCTTGGGATACGAAAGCATTACTGAAACGATTGGTGCTGTCAGCTGCCTATCGTCAGTCAAGTGCCGCGTCCAAGAAACTTCTCGAACACGATCCCGACAACGTCCTGCTCGCCCGCGCGTCGCTCTACCGTCGTTCCGCCGAAGAAATTCGCGATGCGGCACTCGTATCATCCGGGCTGATCACGAAAACCATCGGCGGCCCCAGCGTGAAACCTTATCAACCCGACGGCCTCTGGAAAGACGTGGCATCGGCGAGTTATGTGGCCGATAAAGGCGACAAACTTTATCGCCGCAGCATCTACACCTTCATCAAACGCACCGTGCCGCCGCCGTCCATGCTCACCTTTGATGCGACCACTCGCGAAGTGTGCGTGGTACGCCGCGAACGCACGACCACTCCGTTGCAGGCTCTCATTCTGCTCAACGATCCGCAATACGTAGAGGCCGCGCGTGTGCTCGCGGAGAAAACACTGCTTCAGCACAAAGACGACCATACCGCAGGAATCAGCACCATATTCCGCGCGCTTCTGACACGGGAGGCAACTGCGGAAGAATCATCGATTCTGAATGACGCGTTCTATGAGCAGCGCGATTGGTTCGCGAATAATGAAGAAGAAGCAAAAAGTTATCTTGCGGTCGGCGATAAAGAACGCCTCATCGGCCTGGACAACATTAACACGGCCGCCATGACCGCCATCGCGCAGGGCATCATGAACCTCAACGAATTTCAGGTGAAGTTATGAGCGAATTCGACCCAATCTGTAATCAATGCACGGGCGAATGGGACCCTTCGTCTCTGAGTCGCCGCAAATTCCTGAGTCAAGTTGGTATGGGACTTGGTGGTATGGCGCTGGCCGATATGCTTGGCGATTCGTCTGCCCACGCGGCAACGGGCGGCCTGCCATCACTCCCCCACTTTGCACCCAAGGCGAAACGCGTCATCTACCTTTTCCAGAGCGGTGGCCCATCCCAGCTTGATCTTTTCGACTACAAACCTTTGCTCAACGAACGCAACGGGGAAGAACTGCCCGATTCCGTTCGGCAAGGACAACGCCTCACCGGCATGAGCGCGAATCAGGCGTCATTACCCATGGCGGGTTCCATCTTCAAGTTCGGTCAACATGGCGAGTCGGGACAATGGATGAGTGATTTGTTGCCGCATACACAAAAAATTGCCGACGAACTCTGCATCATCAAGTCGATGTACACCGAAGCCATCAACCACGACCCGGCCATCACCTTCTTCCAGACTGGCGATCAACGCGCGGGACGTCCCTCCATCGGCTCGTGGATCGATTACGGTCTCGGAACGGAAAATGAAAACCTTCCGGCGTATGTCGCGCTCGTCACGAAAGCCAAAGGTGGACAACCCCTCTATTCGCGCCTTTGGGGCAACGGTTTCCTTCCTTCTAAACACCAGGGCGTTCAGTTCCGCTCGGGCAAGGACCCGGTCCTCTATCTCAACAACCCCGGCGAAATCGGCGAAGAATCCCGGCGCATGTTGTTGAATCGTATGGCACAGATCCACGAACTCCAGCAAGATGAGGCCAATCGCGACATCCTCGAAGCACGGGTCGCGCAATACGAAATGGCCTTCCGCATGCAGACCTCTGTGCCCGAAGCGACCGACATCTCCGACGAACCGGAATCGACATTCGAGATGTATGGTCCCGACTCGAAAAAACCGGGCACCTACGCGGCCAACTGTCTACTCGCACGACGACTCGCCGAACGCGGCGTTCGTTTCATCCAACTCTTTCATCGCGGCTGGGATCAGCACGGTGGCTTACCCGGCGGCATAAAGACGCAATGCGCTGAAACCGATCAGCCTTCCGCGGCACTCGTCGCCGATCTGAAACAACGGGGCCTGCTCGACGACACGCTGGTCATCTGGGGTGGTGAATTCGGACGCACGAACTACTCGCAAGGCGCGCTCACGGAAACGAACTATGGTCGCGATCATCATCCCCGCTGTTTCAGCGTATGGATGGCCGGCGGCGGCGTAAAACCCG
Source organism: Candidatus Hydrogenedentota bacterium (assembly GCA_046583315.1). Taxonomy (GTDB): domain Bacteria; phylum Hydrogenedentota; class Hydrogenedentia; order Hydrogenedentales; genus DTSJ01. Next base: position 64,094 of record JAYGCN010000052.1, on the reverse strand, counting down.
GCTTCAGCTACGGCAGCACCGACGATTTCGGCTACAACATCACCGAAAACGGCGTACACGTCCACGATTTCCACGCCACCCTGCTCCACCTGTTGGGCATCGACCACGAACGCCTCAACTACAAACTCAAAGGCCGACAATTCCGGTTGACGGATGTGCATGGACGGGTCGTGAAGGATTTGCTGGCTTAGCTTTTTCACCACGAAGAACACGAAGAAGGGCTTTCTTCACCGCGGAGACGCGGAGGGCGCGGAGAGGGATTACCTGTCGGCGCATCAACAATAAATAAGGCTACTCCGCCTTGTTGTTAACTATTATGTGCATTTCTACACCATCTCCGTACGCGCAAACTGCAACATCAATTTCGCCTAAATTCACTCGACGGGCTAGTTCCTCTTCTATAATCCCCATCCATTTCCATTTCATAGCGAACGAAGCTTCCTTCGAAAGTACAGTCCGAAGTAATCCAATACGCCCAAGAATCTGAGTACAAAAAGAAACAGCGGTAGAATAAATTTGTGTCAAATGAGTGGGAAATTCGATAAACCTCTCCCCCTAAATGGTAAATTTGTTTATTATCAATCGCTTCTTTCAAAATATCCAGATCCGGGTTGTCATGACAAATGTAAAAGTTCGATGGAGGTTTCCGAAGCAAATCGACAAAATCTAGGGTACGTTGCATCGATTTATTCGAAAAAATCCAAAAACGCCCTCTTAGGGCGATATATATATCCGAATTCGCAGCTACGGAGTTCGTTTGCCAGCAAATTTCGTATAGACTCGATATCTATCACAAATTTCCTCCGCGTTCTCCGCGCCTCCGCGGTGAATGCTCTTCGCCCTTAGCCCTTCGGGAACGGTTTCTCGAAATCATCGATCGCGTAGCCGATACACAGGTGGGGTTCTAGTGGGTGATCCATTTTGATTTCATATTTCTTTTTCACGGCTGGCCAATCTTCGGGCTGGCACACGCCGTAGATGTATTCGACTCCGATGCCGTCTTGGAGGAGGTGGTCGCCGACCTCTTGCGGGGCTTGCATGCGGAAACGATAATGGCGCGAGATTTCGGGCAGCCCGAGTTTCATGTAGTAGCGTTGTGCGTTGCGATCCTGCGACCAGTATTCGAGGCGGTCGATCCCCTTGGCGTGCGCATGATCCATCGTCGCTTGCATGAGCTGAATGCCGAGTCCCTTCGCCGCGAATCCGGGTAGTCGACCGAACTCTGTGACATAACCCCCGCGCGTTTCTTTGTTGAAACAAATTTCGCCGGGTTCGTTATCGTAAAGCGTATCGGTCAACCCAATAATCTTCCCGTCCACGAGCGCGACGAGTCGCGTGGATTCGTGGCCATCATAGGGGGGGCGTTCCTGTATGCAATAGTTCCAGGAATGGGATATCGTCATGATTTCTGCGTGGACGCGCATCCATTTCTGCTCATCCTCGTCACGGTACTCGCGAATTTCGACATCCATCGGCGTATTTCCCCCTGCGCGTATCTTACTCCAGACGCATGCCCGGTTTCAGCTTCGTGAACGCGCCCGGCCATCGTGTGCCGCCGCGTTGATCGGTATAGGTTGAGTACAGGGTCAGTGTCCCGTCGCCCGTACCGACGACGAGCTCGGGGTCGACGGCCACAATCACACCTGGTGCAACATCACGGCCACCCATTTTCGCCTCAGCCTGCACCAAACGCACGCGCGTTTTGCCGAATTGGAACCAGGCCGGAGCGTAGGCATGCGCCGCGCGTATCAATCGTTCAATTGCCACGGCGGACTGCGTCCAATCCACGCGCGACTGCTCATCATTGAAGCGCTTGTCATAAGTCGCCTCAGATTCGTCCTGCACACGCGCGTTCGCAAAACCATTCGCTTCGATATCTGCAATCGTTTCCGAAATCATGCCAGCGGTCACGGCGCACGAAGCAAGATACACATCCATGCTCGTGTCAGTAGGCGACAGATCAAAGGATTCCTGTGCCAACACCGCCCCCGTGTCGATTCCGGTTTCCGTAACATGAATCGTCACGCCGGATTTTCCGTCCCCGTCGTGCACGACCCACGCGCAGGGATTTGGACCTCGATGTTTCGGCAACAGGGCCGTATGCACATTGATACAGCCGATGCGCGGGATAGACAGAACAGATTCCGGCAGAATGATGCTGAATCCACAAGTAATCAACAGGTCGGGTTTCATCGCGCATAGCGATTTAATCTCCGTAGCATCAAGATGTTCCAACCAATAAATTGGAATTCGCTGCCGCACTGCTTCACACAACGGTGAAGGCATACGCGGTGTGATGCGCGCCTGAAGTCCGAGTAACTTTCGCTCCCACCGCGGCACTTTACGACCGTTCTGCACGACGGCAACCACCTCATATCCAGAATCGAGTAGTGGCTCCAGCACGGCCATGCCGAGACGGCCTGACCCGGCGACCACGATTCGCAAGCGACTATTCTCATCAGGGGTGCTCATCGCCTTTGGTCAGAATTCCTTTCGACTGTCCACGAGCAGGGTCACGGGTCCATCATTGATGAGATGCACGTCCATGTGCGCACCGAATTCACCGCTGGCAACCGTTACGCCGCGCTGTTTTAGACCCGCAATGACCGATTCATACAACGGAATCGCGTGTTCAGGGCGAGCGGCTCTGATAAATGATGGACGGCGCCCCTTCCGGCAATCCCCCATCAATGTGAACTGGGAAATGAGCAACACCCTCCCGCCCACATCCATCAATGACAGATTGAACTTTCCGTCGTCGTCATTGAACACGCGCAAGCCGACGATTTTTTGCACAAGGGCATCCGCGTCCTGCTCGGTATCGTCATCGGACACGCCCAACAGCACCATGAATCCCACGCCGATCTCACCGATAACAGACCCATCGACCGTGACCGATGACTCACTGACCCGTTGAATAACCGCGCGCATACTGAATTCGTTCCCCTATTGGGTAGGCTTAACGCCCCCGAAAATGGCCAACTCATAGATTTTGAAATAGCAATCGACTTCCTGAAAACCGATCGCCGACAACCATTCGCATTGCACATCAACTCTTGCCAAAATATTCGCTTGGCTGTCTTCGTTGTTTTCCATCGCATGAAGAATTTCCGCGCGCGACCGCGTACCACCGGATTCTTTCTCCAGTGCGAACATATTGTCAACGAGATGCTGCAGAAACGCCGTCTCACCTGTTTTCGTAGCGGACAAAACGTGTTCCATATTGATAAACCAGCCTCCAGGCGCGAGCGCATCGAAAAGTTCCTGGTAGATTTCCTTCTTTCGTTCGTCCGGCTGGTGATGTATCGAAAATCCGGACACGATACAGTCGAAAGGGGCTGAAAGGGAATCGATCCAACCTGCTTGCCCATAATCGATCGCATGAAACGCATGCTTCGAGTCAGTTCCCAATCGTTTGAGGGCCGCATCGATCATGGGTTCGGAAAAATCGACGAACACACCCTGCGCCTCGGGATGCTCAGCGAGGATTGTTTGTCCCAGAATACCGTCACCGCATCCGAGATCAAGGAAGCTATCTATCGTGTGTTCACCCGTGCCCAGCAAACGCATCATGACCTCGAGCTGCAACAAGGCTCCCGGAATCGCGCCGCGCACGCCTTGCAGATATTTGGATGCGACTTCTTCTGATTTCCACACGGTATCGGTAATGGGCATGGTATGCTTCCTTCATTCATGAACGATTCGAGTATACTGATGGACGGGTTCCATGTACACTGTCAAGTCTGTTCATGCGCAGTTCTCTGGCTTGACGACCCACTCGGCCCTTCCATCTCTTGGTTTTCCAACTCTGAATCATTACAATACGCACCTGATTAGCCTTTTGGGGAGAACACCATGCAGTTGCCAGACAACATTTTTAGAGAATACGACATCCGCGGCATTGCCGGCGACGAATTGACGGAAGAAATCGTCGAATTGGTCGGAAAAGCCCTTGCCGTTTATATGCGCCGCAAGAAAAAACACAATTGTATGGTGGTCGGACGGGATGGACGGCTTACGTCGAAGGGATTCGCCAACGCGCTCATCGACGGTCTGACCTCTGTGGGCATGAACGTCATCGATATTGGCGAAGTCAGCACGGGCGTCACCTATTTCGGCCTGTTTCATCTACCTGTGGACGGCGGAGTGATGATTACGGGCTCGCACAATCCGAAGGAATACAACGGATTGAAACTGGGCGTGGGCAAATCCACCATTCACGGTAAAGAAATTCAAAAGATTAAGGCGATCATTCAAAAAGGAGCATTTCCTGTCGCCAAAAAACCGGTTACGATTACGCGTATGAACATTATTCCGAAGTACCAACAGAAAATTCTTCGGGGCATTAAACTGAAGCGGAAGCTGAAGGTTGTAGTGGATGCGGGTAACGGCGTTGGTGGAAAAGTCGGAGTTGATCTGTTTCGCGCGATGGGCTGCGACGTGGTTGAGCTGTATTGCAAGGTGGACGGCAACTTTCCGAATCATCATCCCGATCCCACGCTACCGAAGACCCTCAAGAAGCTCGTGAGTACGGTCAAGGAAGAGAAGGCTGACTTGGGCATCGGTTTTGATGGCGATGCCGATCGAATCGGTGCGGTGGACGACAAAGGAAATTTTATCGCAGGCGATATGCTACTGCTTTTGTTTGCGCGGCAGATTTTGAAAGAAGTGAAAGGCGCGACCGTGGTCGGCGAAGTAAAGTGTTCGCGCACGATGTACGAGGATATCGCAAAAAATGGCGGCAACCCAATCATGTATAAAGCGGGCCACTCGCTCATCAAAGATTGTATGGTCAAGAACAACGCGGCCATCGGCGGCGAAATGAGCGGCCATATTTTCTTCAAACACCGCTGGTACGGCTTCGATTGCGCCATCTACGCGGCGGCACGCCTCATGGAAATCATCGCAGCCAGCCACAGACCCTTCCATAAACACCTCGAGTCCCTGCCGAAAACCTTCGTTACGGACGAAATTCGACTGGAAACAACGGACAAAAAGAAATTCAAGATCGTGGAGAAAGCAACGGCGTTTTTCCTGAAAGAAGGTTACGACGTCAACACGATCGACGGCGCACGCATTGAGTTCCCCGACGGCTGGGGCCTGCTCCGCGTATCCAACACCTCCCCCATGATCGTCATGCGGTGTGAAGCAGAAACGAAGGAACGCCTCAAGGAAATTCGCAAACTAATCGAAGACAAGTTTAACGAGCTGAAGTAGAACCGCATTTCACCGCGGAGGCGCGGAGAATTAAATATGAAAATTATTGTAGAAAATGAGGGACGGCGCTATTGGCACCAATACGTTTCTCATCCCGATGACATTGCTCTGCTCGATGTCGGCAATCCGTTCGCGTGCATGATCTAGGATTGTGACAGCAACTTTTCTGTCGAGCAAATTGACTACATTGTCGGCGAGATCTTACGAAAGGGGTGTCGCTCGGTCGTATGCGGCGGCTCGAATTGTGAACTTTGGCATGATATGACGGACGAGAAAAATATTGGAAGCAACATCGACAAGAACGGCGATCTTCACGAGAATTACCCACTCGTAATGACCACTTGGCATAAAGTTGAGTAGCCAAAAGATGTCGCGTTCTACTTCGTCAACTGTGCAACCTTTGATGACTTAAGCTTCGTGGACTACGTATTGCTGACCATCGATTGCGCAAAGTGTCCCGAGGTCGAAGAAGCATTAAACAAGTGTGCGCTGTACCTGGATGATGACCTATTGGAGTAGAAGTCCTCCGCGGTGCAAATGGTTCGTTAAGTCAGACGTCCCTGGATTGCCTCGTAGTGTTCCCACGCGAGTCGAATTTTCCCCATGAGTGGCGAGTCGCCTTTTATGGAGCCGTGGCAATCGGAGCCTCCGCTGATTAACAGGCCGCGATCTTCTGCGAGTGCCTTCAGGTCGGCGATGTGTCCTGGTGTGTGGCGGGAGTGGAAGACTTCGATGCCGTCGAAGGGGAGTCGCAGTAACTGGTCTAGGATCGAGCGTGTTTTTCCGATGCAGGGATGCGCGACGAAGGCGAGTCCTCCTGCTTTGTGGATGGATTCGACGGCATCTTCGCAGGTCATCGCCTTTTTCGGTACGTAGGCTGGGCGTCCAGCTTTGATGTATTTATCGAAGGCGCCCTGGATCGTATCGGCATGTCCGAGGGACACGATATCTTGCGCGATATGCATGCGCCCGATGACGCCTTTGCCCACGCGTGTGCGGATTGATTCATAATCGACGGGAACATCAAGGGCATTCAGTTTCTCGACGATCGCTTCGGCGCGGTGCGCACGTTCTTTGGCCATCACGGCGAGCGACTCGGTGAGTTCGGCATCGGTCGGGTCCACGCCGAGGCCAAGGATGTGCACTTCCATCTTGCCGTATCGCGAACTCACTTCTACCCCGGGCAGAAGCTCAATTCCCGCGTCGTCGGCGGCTACCCGTGCATCCGGCAATCCGGTGAGGGTATCGTGATCGGTAATCGCGATGGCACTGAAGCCCAGGCTGCTGGCACGCTCAACGACGACTGAAGGGATGTCGGCCCCGTCAGAAAAGGTCGTGTGCATGTGGAGATCGACGTAACGTCCTGACATGGGAAACCTATTCGATATCCGCGAAGACGGTGCTCTTCAATTTGTCGAGTACGGCGTTCACGAAACCCGCGGACTCGTCGGAGCCGTAGGCCTTTGCGATTTCGATGGCTTCGTTGATGGCGACTTTTTGGGGAACGTCATCGGTATACGCGATTTCGAATACGGCCACGCGAAGGATGTTGCGCTCGACATGACCGACGCGATCGGGTGACCAGTTGGTGAGCGCGCTGTCGATGTGGGCATCAATGTCTTCCGTGTGATTCGAGATTCCCTTAATCAGGGTTTTCGCGTATTCACGCACGACCTGTTTGGTGTCGAAGGTTTCCCAGAATGCCTCAAGCGCGGCTTCCCATTCGTATTGCGTGAATTCGATGCTGAACAAAAATTCCAGCGCGCGACGCCGGGCTTTTCTTCGTTGTTGTGGACTACCGCTCAAGTTACAATTTCTCCATCAGGTTCGCCATCTCGATAGCGCCCACGGCCACTTCAAAACCTTTGTTGCCAGCTTTTGTACCAGCGCGTTCAATGGCTTGTTCAATCGTTTCGGTAGTCAGCACGCCGAACATGACAGGCACGCCCGTCTGCAACGCGATCTGTCCAATGCCCTTGGCTGCTTCGCCGGATACGTACTCAAAGTGAGCCGTGGCCCCGCGAATCACGCAACCCAGCGCGATCACGACGTCATACTTATCAGACTTCGCGAGTTTGTGCGCCACAACCGGAATCTCCACGGCGCCGGGAACCCAGACGACCGTAGTACCGTCCGCATCACCGCCATGACGCTTGATGGCATCCAGCGCGCCGTCCAGCAGTTTTGCCGTAATAAATTCGTTGAATCGCGTGACGACAATGGCAAAACGTTTGCCCTTCGCGTTCAGATTTCCTTCAATAACTTTTGGCATTAAAAATTCTCCTACCCTATTAATCTTCTACTGAGGCACCAATATCGCCCGCGCCAAATTCAGATAAATGATGCCCAAATTTTTCCTGTTTCGTCTTCAAATACTTGTGATTATGAGGATTCGCCGGAATTTCAATAGGAACCCGATCCGTGATCTCAAGCCCGTAGCCCTGCAAGCCTTTACGTTTTACCGGATTGTTGGTGATTAAACGCATCGTCGTGATTCCGAGGTCTTTCAGAATCTGTGCACCCAGGCCGTACTCGCGAGGATCGGGGTCGAAACCGAGGTGCACGTTCGCCTCTTCGGTGTCCATGCCTTGATCCTGCAACACGTAGGCTTTGATTTTGTTGACGAGCCCGATGCCGCGACCTTCCTGGCGCATGTATACGAGCACCCCAGAACCTTCCTCCGCGATCATCCGCATCGCTTCGTGCAGCTGGCTCCCGCAGTCACAGCGCATCGAATGAAATACGTCGCCGGTGAGGCATTCAGAGTGCACCCGTACCATCACGTTGTCTTTCCCTTTGACATCACCTTTCACGAGTGCCAGGTGATTCTTTTCGTCCACATTGGTTTCGTATACGACCAGCTTGAAATCGCCGTAGTCGGTGGGCAACACGGTTTCGGCTGCGCGCTCGACAATCTGCTCCGCCATACGCCGATATTGAATGATCGACTCCACAGAGCAAATATTGATGTCATGTTTCGCGGCAAACTCTTTTAATTCCGGCATGCGCGCCATGGTACCGTCTTCACTCATGATTTCACAGATGACTCCAGCGGGAGCGCATCCGGCCATGCGAGCGAGATCGACGGATCCCTCAGTCTGGCCTGTACGCACAAGTACACCGCCTTCACGGGCCCGCAGGGGGAATACATGACCGGGACGAACGAGATCGGCAGGCGTGGAATTGGGATTGACTGCGACTTGGATGGTGCGCGCACGGTCGGCGGCACTGATTCCCGTCGTCACACCGGTTTTCGCTTCAATCGACACGTGAAACGCCGTCTCAAATGGACTTGTATTGTCCGGCGTCATTGGCGGCAGATCGAGTTCCTCGATACGCTCCGGAGTCATCGCCAGGCAGATCAATCCACGCCCGTGTGTCGCCATAAAATTGATGGCTTCCGGCGTGACCTTGTCCGCAGCGATGACCAGATCGCCTTCGTTTTCACGATCCTCGTCATCCACAAGAATAATCATCTTGCCTTCCGCGAGGTCTTCCAAAATTTGCGGTATTCGTTCAGGCATGTATGCCTCCTCGCCAGTCCTGCTGGCTTCCATTTACGCGAATCCGTGCTTGTTCAAATATTCCCGGGTAATACCGGCAGATTGACCTGCACCTTGCATCAAATAGTGATAGATATGTTTTCCAAACGAGTCGGCTTCCATGTTCACTGTATCGCCAGCCTGCTTGGATTGTAGTTTCGTTTCCTGCAACGTCGTCGGGATGACCGCCACGCCAAAGATTTCGCCCGTCGGGTCAACTACCGTCAAGCTGATCCCGTCAATCGTGACCGATCCCTTCGGAATCAGATACGGCGCGACTTCCGGCGGTGCCCAGAATTTCCAGAGACTGAATTCGCCCTGCTTCGTCACGCTTTCCACACGGCCCACACCGTCGACGTGTCCCTGAACGAGGTGTCCCCCGAATCGATCACCGAGGGCCATAGCGCGTTCAAGGTTTACGGCGTCTCCGGCTTTCAAATTGCCCAGCGTTGTTTTGTCGAAGGATTCCGGCGACACCTGGACCACAAACGAATCGTCGCTAAAACTCACCACCGTCATGCACGCGCCATCAATGGCGATACTGTCTCCGAGTGAGACGTCTTCCAACACGGTATTCGCCATGATGGTCAATTCCGCGCCGCCGCGTTTTGCTATCGCTCCGACTTCTTCTATGATTCCTGTAAACATGACTATCCCTTGCTCACGTAGGCTTGTATCAGAATGTCATTTCCCACCGGCGTCGCCGTCATCTGCTCGAGCGGCACGGCATCGGACATCGTTTCGCTGCCTACGCCGTCCACTGCGGACACCGCCTCGCGTCCACCGATAATTTTGGGAGCGACAAAGAACATCACCTTGTCCACGATGCCCGCTTCGAATGCCGAGGCATGCGTCGTGCCGCCGCCTTCTATCAAGACGGACGTTACGTCGCGTCGCGCCAGTTCAAGCATCAACGTTTCCATATCCAGACCGCCCGGACCTCTGGGTATTTTGATAATTTCATCGGCACCGACCACCTTTCGCTCATCCGCAACAGCGATCCACGTGGGTGATGTGCTTTCGACGGAAAATACTTTGCGATCATCGCCGAGATATTCGCTGGAATCAAGGATGACACGAATGGGATCGAAGGTCCGCTCTTGAGGCAGGCGCGTCGTCAGGCTTGGGTCGTCCAGCATCACTGTGCGACTGCCCACTAGAATCGCGTCCACCTGATTGCGAATCTGATGCACCATCGTGCGCGATTCTTCGCCCGTGACCCATTTTGAATCGCCCGTGCGCGTGGCAATTTTTCCATCCAGAGACATGCCGCATTTCGCGATCACAAAAGGCATGCCCGTCGTCACGTGTTTCACGTACACTTCATTGAGTTTGCGCGCTCGTTCTTCAAGTAGGCCGACGGACACATCCACGCCGATTTCCTGCAAAGCTTCGATGCCTCGTCCGGCCACCTTCGGGTTCGGATCTTCCATGGCAACCACAACGCGCTGGGGTTTACGTTCTTTAAGGAGATCGACGCACGGTGGCGTACGCCCTTCATGGCAACACGGCTCCAGCGTCACATACACGGTCGCATTGGAAACATCCCCGCAATCGCGCAGAGCCATCACTTCCGCGTGAGGCTCGCCCGCTTTCTCATGATAGCCTTCGCCGATGATCTCGCCATGCGATACCACCACGCAGCCCACCATCGGATTCGGACTCGTGCGCCCACGCGCCACCGCCGCCAGGGCCAGTGCCCGTTCCATATAATCGCGTTCTGTAGGCATAAAAAAATCCCGCTGGTTTAGGCACAAACCTTCGGGACATACGGCGAAACTCTCGTTTTGCCGGCAAATTTTTTGCGCCAACACAACGAGCGATCACAACCCCAGACAGGCAACGCTCGCCCATGCACGGTATGAACCTTCTATCATCCGGACTATAACCGTCGGCCTCTGAATTTCACAGATGTCAGCAAAGAGAACCAAGGTTCGCGAAGCTCGCGGGCTGTCACCGCCGGTAGGGATTTCCACCCTGCCCCGAAGATTCATTCATCTAGTGGGAGTAATGATAGCAGAAGGTGGTCAAAATAGTCAATCCTTTAACTATCAGCAAGAACCACAACAACTCAATTAGCCGCAGATGAACACGGATACACGCAGATAGGACTAAATGCAAATTGCCTCAACGCAAAGGCGCAAAGGGTAAAAGAAGCAAAGACTTTTAACATGAAATTTGCCAGTCGACCCGGAATGCGTCAAACAATAATAGCCTCGAACGAATCCGGGGTAAACGATAAAAATAAAAATCACGCAGAAGGCGGTCGAACAATTCAAAGCCACCACTCGTGATTGCTGTAGGTACCAGATGAGAGACTCTCCGCGGTGAGAGACCCTTGCCCTTCGCGTTTACTGCTGCGTGCCGTCGCGGAGTTCGTGGAGTAGTTGGTTGAGCTGGGCCTGCTTGTTTTGGGAGAGGTGGGTGAAGAGTCCGGACTGTAGCTCTTTGGCGGGTTCTTTGATTTCGTTAAGTAGTTCCGAACCCGTTTGTGTAATCGCCACAAACACAACGCGCTTATCCTCGTGCGATCGTTTCCGCTCAACGAATCCGGCCTTCACCAGACGATCCACGAGACGCGTGATGTCCGGTACACGCGTCAGCAAGCGAGCGCCCAGTCGTTGCGTGCGCATCCCCTCATCGCGCACCTCGTCCAACACCGATAGTACGCAGAACTGGGTATAGGAAATATCGTAACCACGCAACAACTCTTGAAACGCGGTCACTACAGCGTCGTGCGTGAGAATCAGCGAGTCGAGCAACAGACGATCCGGAGCGTCGAACATTAACTGTTCGGAATCGTCATCCTTTTTCGATTTCTTGGACATTATTTATTATATTGTTCAACAAGCGTCACTTCAACCGTTCTTTTTCGGGAACCTTCCTGGATGTTTCAGGTATTCTATTTCCGGAAACCGTAGTCACAATCAAAGAGATTAACAGTGCGCAAACTAATACTACTCGTGATAATTTTGTCCGGTCTTGGTGCAAGCTATTACTATTATCCGAAAATTGTTGGCTACGTTCCGTCAAACATCTCCGATATCGTCTCCTCCGACCAACTGACCATCCTCCACCTCGATATTGGGCAGGGCGATTCCACCCTGATACTGGGCCCCGAAGAGAACGGCGTACGCGTGTCAGTCTTAATGGACGCGGGCGACATCCCCAACGGAGGCGATAAAGACGGCGGAGCAATTGTCGCGGAGGTTCTCGCCGTATATGGATTGTCTACTTTAGATTACTTCGTCGCCTCCCACTATGATGCCGACCATATCGGAGGACTCATCAGCGGACGGCCTGCCGTGCACGGCTCAGCGTTCACTTTCGGCGCAAACGGTGTTGAGGGAGACGTTGACGACATCATTATCACCCATTTCATCGACCGCGGCCAGGATGACGAGCCGGATACACGCACCTACGAGAAATACGAGGCCATCGCGGATACCATGGGCACGCGCATCTCGCTGGATACCCAACTCGAAGTGGACGATTTCACTATCGACCTCGGAGATGGCGCTACCATGACACTGTATGCGGCAAACGGCTTCGTACGCGACCGGGCCTCCCCCATTCGCTTCGTGAACACCGAAAACGAGCGGTCCCTCTGCTTCCTGATCTCGTACGGCGACTTCGATTACCTCATCGGTGGCGACATAATCGGACGTAAAGCCGGAAGTGAAAATGCCAAAGTCGAACTCGCCATCGCCCAAGCCCTTGTAGAAGAGGGAATCGATATTGATGTCTACCACGTCAATCACCACGGCGCCAACAACGGCTCCTCCACCGCCTTCCTCGAGCTCATCCGCCCCGAAGTCGCCATCATCTCCCTCGGCGACGGAAACACCCACGGCCACCCCCACGCCGAAACCCTCTAACGCCTCGCCAACGCAGGCGTGCAACGGATTTATCAGACAGAACGCGGGGAAACGAAAGGGGATGTCGCGGAAGCTGTACAAGCGCTGCGGGAGATTGTACATGGGCATGTTCTCATTGAGGTGAACGGCACCAGATTCACTGTTCAGGACAGGCAGTATTATGCGGACAAAGAGTTGGCTCCCTCCCAGAATTAAAATAGACTCAACTCTGTCAACACGGCAGGGAGCGAGCAACTGGCGATGGGAAAATTCACAAAATCATACCTGATGCAACGGTGGTGGATAGCGCTCATCATCTCGATTATCCCCATATCGATCATTATCTGGTTCGTAACCCGCGAGACCTTGCCGAACACGATACGCATTGCCGCCGGTGATTCGGGTGGACTCTATGATGAATTCGCGAGCCATTTGACCACGGCCTTGGAAAACGACCCAAACGGTCCGAATCACGTGGAGATTCTGCCGACCGTCGGCTCCGTCGCGAACGCGATACTTCAGGCGGGTGCCATGTCGATGGATGGGCTGACCGGGCTCGTCCCCTCCTTTGATGAAGTTATCCTCGTGGTCGTGCGCAACGATCGCGATATCGATTCGATGCTCGATCTGAATGGGCGCACCATCATACTCGGCCCGACGCATTCGGGCATGGTTCAGGCGGCCATGATGGTAGTCAACCACTACGACCTCAAATTCGCCGAGCAGGATGAACACGCACGAGGTTCCTTCGAACTCCTGGAAGATCATCCAGAAATCGATGGCGCGACCATTACGACCGGCCTGATGAATCAAGATCTGCAACGCATCTTGTCCACCGGAGACTTCAAGATTCTGAATATTTAAGATGCCGCCACCCTATCCGTGCGCCATGCCTATTTTGCCGAATATGAAATTCCCCGGGGCTTCTTCGCAGAGAATAAACCTGTTCCGCCGGAGCCCGTATCCACCGTGTCAACGATGGCGTTCCTGGCCGCACGTGAGGATGCGAACGCCCTGCTCGTTCAAACCGTACTCGACGCACTCTACACGAACGATCTACGGGCCGACCGAAAATTGCCGACCTTAATCCCCTACAGCGAAGCCGAACAATGGCGAATTTTCCCGATGCATGAGGCGAGTCTCAGTTATTTCACGCCCTACAAGGGCCTCGAGAATTTCGGTGCGTTGATGCAATTCCTCGCCGGGGCCAAAGAAATTCTCCTCTCCATTGCGGCCGGTTTGTACCTGCTGTGGCGTCGACGCGACGAAAGAATGAGGAAATTCCGTGAACGCGCCCTGTTAAATCAAAATCGCATCATGCACGAACACCTCACCGATACGCTCAGGATCGAAGAACAGCAGATGGAAGAATCCAGTCCCGCGAAACTCAAAGAACGCCTAAACGAAGTCACCCGCATCAAACTGCAGGCCATCGAAGAACTCACTCACTAAGACCTCACCAGCGATCGGAAATTCCTCATCTTCCTCAACCAATGCGACAGCCTTTCCAGAAAGATTCAGGCGAAAATCAACCTATATACCAAGGGAAAGTAGATTCCCCACCTTCGTCCGCCATCTTCCTCACGATTCGCGTCAAAGAAGCAACCAAGTTGTATTGAATCGTATTAACTATTAGACTTAACGCTCTACACTTCAGCAATAACCCCACAGGAGTACATCGCTACATGGCTACAAGCACGAAGAAGGTATATACGGTCGGCATTATTGGCGCGGGCGCGATTGCGCAGGAATGCCACTTTCCAGGATACAAGAAAGATCGCCGCACGAAGGTCGTCGCGTTTGCGGAACCCACTGCGGAGCGGCATGACGAGGTGAAGGAGCGTTTCGGCAGGGTCACGGGATACACGGATTACAAGGACATGCTGAAAAACGAGGACCTCGACATCGTCAGCATTTGCACCCCGAATGCCTTCCACGCGGAGAACACTATTGCGGCGCTCAATGCAAAATGCCACGTCTTGTGCGAAAAACCGATCGCCATCAATCTGAATCAGGCGGACAAAATGATTGCGGCGGCGAAAAAGAATCGCAGAAAACTGATGATCGGTTTTACACACCGCATGTTCACGGGCACACAGAAAACGAAACAGATGATACAGGACGGTAAAATCGGAAAACCCTTCATGTGTCGCGTGCGTTTCGCGCATGGCGGTCCCTATCCCAGCTGGGCGAAGAATGCCTGGTTCTACAACCCTAAACTCGCGGCCGGTGGTGCCCTACTAGACATGGGTATCCACGCGATCGACTTGTCGCTGTGGATGATGGGTCCGATAAAATCAATCAACGCCATGGCACGCACCGTGGTCAAGAAGATTCCAGTAGACGACAACGCGCTACTGCAAATCGAATACAAAAACGGCGCGCTCGGATACATCGAAGTCGGCTGGACGAGTCAGCCGGGATTCGCGGGCGTGGAAATCTACGGCACCGAAGGCACGCTCATCTGCGATTACATCAAAGGCTTACAGCTCTGCCAAGGTAACGCGTCCGCTGGCAAGGACGGTTCGGTAAAATGGAAGACGCTCGATAAGAACCCGACCCGTGGCGGCTGGGATGTCGAAATCAAACACTGGATCGATGTCATTGAAGGCAAAGAGAAACAAACA
This sequence comes from Candidatus Hydrogenedentota bacterium, assembly GCA_046583315.1. Classification (GTDB taxonomy): domain Bacteria; phylum Hydrogenedentota; class Hydrogenedentia; order Hydrogenedentales; genus DTSJ01. Next base: position 48,851 of record JAYGCN010000052.1, on the reverse strand, counting down.
ATGACGGGTCAGGTCGGGCGTAACGCGCTCGAAGTCGCCTTGGCCGCATATAAATCCAGCGATAACGGCAAGAAAGTCACGTTGAAATAATTATGCTGTCCGCAAATCGATATCAACGGTGCGCTATAGCGATGCTGGCACTCCTGCTGTGCACGAGCATCGTGTCGGCGCAAGTATTCGGTCCCGGCCGTGAATATCGTTCACTAAACACAGGCCAATACCACATATCCATCCAGAAAAACGGTCGGGTGGACATTACCACCTCTGCCGGTGCACCCATTTTTGTTGATGCCTTCCCGATGGTCTGGTTCGCGGGCAAGAAAAAACCGGAAGCGGTACGTCTCGATGGTCGCTATTCCCAACGTTTCGAAGTGAACGACGCGTTGGGACGCGGTCAGGGCATGCGGATTCGATTCAATGACATCCAATGGACACTGCAAGCCTATCCCACCAAACCTTACCTCGCTGTGCAACTCGCGTACATCAACAACTCCAAAAAACCAGTACACATCAAACAATTGATCCCTTGGGCGATAGGCGACCCACGAAAGGGCAGCGTAATTCTCGGCGCAGGCACGGCGGACTCTATCATGCTGCTCGATGGCATGGGAAAAGATTCACGAGCGCTCGCCACCCAGAACGGACAGGCCGCCAACATGATGGCCTTGCTAAACCCGCACACAGGCCAATCCCTGATCGCCGGGTTTACCACGCAGGCACGCGCCTTCAATACAGTACACATACAGTCGCTTGACGACGAACCCAACCATTTCAACTATATGCGCGCGACCAACATCTACGATCCGCCCGCCACCGTTAATCCGGGAGAAGTCCTCGAATCCGAAATACTCTATCTCGCCATCGCAGAATCCGACCCGCTCCTCGCTCTGGAGCGATACGCAAAAGCCATCGCGGTCACAAACCGCATTCCCGTTTACACGAAAACTCCGGCACGAAATATTCTGGTCATGCATGAGTACCCGACCGACGAAGAATATCGCGCCGTACTGTTGGATGCCATCGAACGAATTGAGTCGAGCGGCGCACACGCAGAACAAATTCGTTTTATCATTGGACGACCGCCGGAGTACCCCTATTCCGTCAGCGATAGGTCTCTCGCCACCCACGCCAGCCTTATTCGACAGCACGGGTTTCGAGTCGGATTATTCGGCAACCCCTTCGAGTTTCCTATCCAATCGGACGAAGTAAAACAGAATCCCGACTGGTTTGTTCATGAACCCACCTCCATGTACTCATCCTCGACGATCTCACACGACTTGCTGGATGTCACAAACCTGATAGCGAGTAGTTGGCTAATGCAACGATTGAAGGAACGTCAGAAAACGATTGGTTTCGATTCAATATGGGGCATCGATCTCGATCTGTACACAAGAAGCCTCGTATGGAACTTTACGGATAGTGAGCTCCAAACCGACGAATATGGGTTCCAATCCGGCGACCATTTAACCAAAATCGAAATCGCGCGTATGGCAATGGCAACGCTCAGAGCTTCAGTAACCCCGACCACTCCGATAATTCTCAATCCCTCCCATCTCCTTCCAACCTTCCCCTACACGGGCCATCTCGAAAGTCACAACGAGTTCTCCAAATTTTCCTACGCGCCTCATCTGGGGCATCGATATACCCTAAATCGTTCAGGCGAAAATGAATTGACCTATCCCCAAGCGGGCATCATGGCCGTAAACTTGATAGAAACTATTGAGACGCTCGACACCGCATGGGAGGCCGATACCCGCACATCGATATTCCTTCCCCCCTTGTTGCATCCGGCCAAACCACGCGACCTCTTTCTAGCCGATCCGCCAGCGATCTGGCTCAAGCGTGGAACAGAAACTTCGGGCCAATGGCTGCTCGCGAGCATTCAAAACGTACACGGCGACAAAACCAGAACTGTGACCCTGCCGTTAGGGGAATCCCGGCAACGCCGAGCTACAAAATACACCCTCTTCGATCTCGATCAACAGCGGTATTATGGAAACGCCAGCAACCAGGTCAACATCAACGTATCCGCCGGACAAGTGCGCACGCTGTTGCTACGCGAATTCCGGGGAGTCCCCTTGCTGCTCGGCACGTCACGTTCAATCGCATCCAGCACGCCCGACCAACTTAAAACAGGCTGGAAATCTGACACGATGCGCTTGCACGGATCGCTCACACCTTCCCTCGACGACTACAACATTCACATCCTCGTCCCGGATGTTCTCAACGTCTCGTCCGTCACCATCGACTCCCAAGATACGCCCTGGACGCTCTCCAATGGCGTGGCTTCGATAACGATTCCACGTTCCGCCGCCACGAATATCCCGCTGGAAATACAGTTCGTACGCGCCACAGCTGAGTAGCCGCCCCACACACGAGACCTTTTTCGGCCCGCGGGCGTATGCTATAATCCTCCGATGTCTTCCACACTGTCCCTCAAATTGCTCTTCGAATCCATCGATCCTCAGCTGGATCGCGTCCGCGAAACCGTCACACGCGAATGGACCGATGCCTTCCAACTGGTCTATGGACCCGAAGTGACCCCGCCGCGGCTCGGCGGAAAACTCATGCGTCCCGCGCTGTGTTTCTTGTCTGCCGGCGCATGCGGTGCCGATAATCTTGATCACTTCACCGAAATGGCCGCCGGCATGGAATTGCTACACCTGGCCGCGCTCGCGCACGATGATGTGGTGGACAGCGCCGATACGCGCCGCGGCGAAACATCGCTCAATCGCCTGTGGGACAACCATACCGCTGTACTCGGCGGAGACTATCTGGTCGCGCGCGCGCTCAGCATCATGACAGCCTACGACAATTGCCAGGTCATCGTCAGTGCGCTCGATTCCATCCACCAAATGGCCGAGGGCGAACTCATCAACTTCGGTCGCGGCAAAGAAAATCTGAACGCGGAAGATTGCATACGACTTTCCGAAAAGAAAACGGCCAGTCTGTTCGCCGTAGCCTGCTCAACGCCATCACTGCTGCTCGATGAAACCCATCGCAAGCCACTCTACGACTACGGCATGGGCATGGGCACCGCATTCCAGCTCATCGATGATGTCATCGACCTCACGGAAACCGAAGAAACGCTCGGAAAACCGTCCTGCGGAGACATCGTTGAAGGCAAAACAACGCTGCCGATCATCGAGATGAAAACAGCCATGAATGATGCCGACCAAGCGCGCCTCGAATCCCTGCTCGGCAACGCCCTTACCGAAGACGACCGTACCTGGATTCATGACCAAATGCAGTCCACCGGCGCGACCGACAAGGTCGTTAATTTGTGCCGCGACTACGTCAACTCAGGCATCACCGCCCTCGAAGCACTCCCCCCCTCCCACTACGTCGACACCATGCGCGAATGCGCAGAATTCGTGTTGATACGCCACTCCTAAGAGCAAACCGGTCTTTCTTTTCTTTCTGGGAAGAAAGAAAAGAAAGACCGGCGGATGCTTTGCATCCTTGATTGAGGTATTGCCCTACCCCTTGAACGTCACGCTCGCATCTATCGGGTCGCGATCGATTCGGGTGTTGTTGGCCAATACTTCCGCGTCTTCGTAGCCGAAGGACATGCCGACGAGGATGTCGATGTTATCGTTGCCGGGGAATTCTTCGCGCACGAGGTCGGGGTAGGAGCGCATGCTGCCCTGGGCACAACTGGCGATGCCGCGGGAGGCCATGGCGAGCATGAGGGTCTGCATGTACATGCCGACATCAAGACCGACGGTTGTCCCGAAAGTGCTTTCCATGCCGATGAAAGCGACGTGCGGCGCATCGAAGAGTTCAAAGTTGCGAAGGGATGCGCGCATACGGCCTTCTTTGTCTTCGCGGGCAATGCCCATTTCACCGTACATCTCGAAAGCGCAGTCGACTTGGCGTTTACGATATTCCCCCTCGAATTTGCCAGGATACGGTACATCGGCTTTGGGCGCGATACCGTTGGTCACATTGTGAATCATTTTTTCGCGCAGCCGATCACGGACTTCCCCGGAGGCAACAAATACCTTCCAAGGCTGAATGTTGCAATTGGACGGAGTACGTTGCGCCAGGGCGAATACCTCGTTGAGCACTTCCTGCGGCACAGGTTTATCCAGATAACCTCGAACGGAGCGACGTGCATAGATGGCTTCGTCCAGGGACATGGTTTCGATTTCGGGTGTAGTTGACATGTATTTCCTCCTCGTTTGGACACACAGGGTACCGATTTTGAGTATAAGCATGCAAGAAAATCACTTGACTACAGCAAGCTAAGCCCTTTATTATCAGTATATTATAACGGATGGGCAATTTTTACTTATAAATAGAAGGCTGGAAGTGAATATCCCTCAACGGTTTGCGTCTAGTTGGGTGTAATCAACAACCCGGGAGCGAAGATGTGAGCGAAGCCGTTGAACTCAGCCTGTTGATGGATGATTTTATGGTCGAATCGAAAGATTCCAAATCGTACGCCGAGTTGCGCGAAGCCGATGATCAAACGCTCACCGGAGATGCCCGGACGGGTGATTACGCCGCATTTGAAGAATTGGTTCGACGGTATCGCAACGATGTCTATGGATTGGCCTATCACTACGTGCGCAATCGTGAAGACGCCTGGGATATTTCGCAGGAAGTGTTCATCAAAGCACACCGGGCAATAGGCTCGTTTCGTGGCGACTCAAGTTTCAAGACCTGGATCTTGCGCATCACGGCGAATCGCTGTAAAGACTTTTTCAAAAAACGAAAATTGAAGACGATATCACTCGATGACTCGATGCCCGAGGCGCGCTTTGAAAGTGTTGCGGCTCGCCCGGATGAATCGATGGCATCATCCGAACTCGGCCAGCGCATTACGCAGGCGCTGGACACACTTTCGGATAAACATAAAACGGCTTTTGTATTACGGGAACTAGAAGGGTTATCGTATGAAAACATGGCGGAAGTCATGAAATGCAGTTTGGGCACGGTGATGAGTCGCTTGCACCATGCTAGGAAGAAACTGCAACAGACGCTGCTCGACATGGGCGTCATGGAGGATCGATAAATGAAATCGACATGTACACACGAAAACGATGTGGAACGCTGGTTCGACGGGGAACAGCCGAATGACCCACAACTCGAATCGCATATTGAACACTGCACAACCTGTCAGAAACATCTCACTTTTATGAAGACCTGCCGTGCATCGCTCGAAGCACTTCCTGAAACACCCACCATCGACGATGCACAGATGCCGGCTTTTCTCGCGGGAATCTCTGAGGGGGTACATGCGCCCAAACGTCGCCACGCCGGATTATGGGCCATGGCATCCGTTTCAGCGGCAGCCGTCATTGTGGCCGTGTCCATGATGACCATTACCTCCGAAGGCCCCGCTCCCGTTGCGGCGGACACGATTGTTGAAACCTACTCAACGGACATTGATGGTGCGTCGGCAGAATTGCTCTACACCGACAGTGGTACGCCAACAATTTGGCTGAATGCACCTGACAGTGGTACGCCAACAATTTGGCTGAATGCACCTGAGGATGGAGAGCTGTAGTGAGGCATCTTGCTTTTATAACGGCGCTCCTTTGGCTGAGCGGCCTGTCCTACGCGATGACCGATCCGGCACCCGTCGAGATCACCGTTGTGTCTGTACAGGCATCAAACAAGGGTACCCCGCACAAGACCTTCAGTAAAGGCCTCGAAAAAGTAAAGTCGGCAATCGCCTCGCTCAGTTACGACACCTTCGAAAAGATTGGTTCGTCCAACGCCGTCATTCCCTTCGGCGAAAAAACGACCTTCTACATTAACCAGCGCTATTCTCTCGTGGTCGAACCCACGTCGATTGACGATCAAGGTCGAATCCGACTGAAAACGCAGATACTCATGCAGTCCAAGAAAGATTCGGATCCCGTTAAAGCGTTGGACACCGTATTGGTGATGGCTCCGGGAAAACATCTGAACTTGGGCGGACTGAAATTGACGGACGGCGATCTAATCGTTGTGATGAAGGTTAAGTAACCCAACCACCGTCTAGCGAAAAGGGATTACTGCTTTCCGATCACCCGGCTGCCCGGAAGTGTAATCCTTGCCCGGAATCAGCGAGCGCGTAGCAAACGAGGGGTCACTGAGACCTACCGTATTTATTTCAATGCGGTCTTCAAACACACACACCTCCCGATACTCCGTCGGGTATTCCGGCAGCGATCCGGTAATCACATGCGTGAAGCCTTCGTCAGGCTCAATAATGTGCATGTGCATATGCCCCGAGAATATCGCTTTCACCTGAGGATGACGACGTATCAGCGCGATGATGTCGTCCCCATTTTGCAGCGCGCCCGAATTACGCAGCCCCGGCCGCTTCAAACGTTCAGGAATATCGATGGCCGGAAAGTGGCTCGCAATGAGGCATATCTTGTCCGCGTTTTCCGAAAGATCTTGCTCAAGCCAATCGAGTTGCTCCTGGGGCAACTCCCAGCGTGCACCCTTCAGGTGGATCTCCTGATGCGCAGCCACTTCGGGTTCACTCACCTGATGCAGCGTATCGTCGGCCCATTTCCACCAGGGATCCAACACGGCGAAGTGGATTTCATTGTGATCGAAGGAGTAATAGGTATTCTGAACCGGCAAATGACTGTGAAACGCTTCCAGAAACCACTTCCGCGAATCTTCCAGCACGAAATCATGATTCCCACCCATCGGATAATACGGAAAACCCAGCGAATCCATCAGATCGCGTGCGGCAAACATGGCGTCGCGCGTTTGATGACTGGAAATATCCCCCGTGGCAAGAATGAAATCCGGGTTAATCGTGGCGAGGTCCTTACGCAGGCACCGCATCACGTCAGGCATCATGCTACAGATGAAACCGTTGTTCCATTGACCATCGGTTTCACTGCCCAGATGGGGATCGCTGATTTGTACAAAACGCCAAAGCATATAATAATCGACTTCCCCATTTCGGCTTAGACTTTAATTATAGCCAACAGAAAAGCGAAATTAAAGGGGAATTCGTCACGACTACATATAGTGCTACGGACTGTCTAAATAATGGAATTACTCAGTTTGCCGACCTTAACGAATGGTCGCCTCGGCTTCGCGCAATCCTATCTGGAACGCGAGAATATTGGACCACTCACGGGCGAATTCGCGTGATCCGACTTTCGGCATTTTATAATCGATCGCTCTGGCTCGCTCCAGAGACTCCGTGGCCTGTAAAGGTTTATCCAGACCGTGCAATGCCAATGTGTGATACGCCAGCGCCAAACTGCGTATCATTATTTCTTCGTTGTCGATGGCATCCTCAAGCCAGCGCACGGCTTCTTCATAATTCTTCAACCGATATTCCGCCATGCCATGCGCGACATGAAACCACGGCGCGAACTCCCCTTTCCCCTCGGTCGCCGCATAACGCGTCAATCGTGCCGCGTGCCTTAGCAACTCTTGATCGTCAATGCCCGGCGCCAAGATACACGCCTTGGCGCAGCGCTCAGCATTTTCCACGCGCTTCGGATTTGGAAATCGTTTCAACATCCACTTGCTGTGTTCGAGATGACCCGCCGTATCCCCCTGGATGCCGTACAAGGTCGCGAACATATCACCGTCCAGGGGTACGATGCTATCGGGATGATCACGACGCACCTGCTCGAATATCCTCAGCGCACCGGGATACTTCCCCTCGCCAGCCAGTTTGCTCGCCATACGCAACAGCTTGCGTCCATCTTCCGTTTGGGCGGATGTGGACAGAGTGATTGTAATTAGGCAGACTGCCAGAGCACCCATCGGTCTTCGCAGAAGGTTCATTCGCCTAGTCGATCCCCAGTTTCTTCATTGTGCGCCACAGCGTCGTACGCCCGATGCCCAATAATTCCGCTGCTTCGCTCCGGTTATTGTGCGTGCGGCTCAGCGTGGCCAAAATAACTTCTTCGGTGAGATGCTCCGGTTTGCGCACCCATCGGGACGCAAGAATTTCCTCAGGCAACTCTTTGGGCGTGAGCCTTCCCGTGGAAGACATCAGCACGGCGTGCTCGATGACATTGCGCAATTGGCGCACATTGCCCGGCCAAGCGCAATCCATGATGGCCTCACGAAACTCCCCGCTCATGGTCACATGCTCACATTTGTGGCGTTCTTTGAATTCAATGAGGAAGGCCTCGGACAGTCGCAGGATATCGGTGGCCCGTTTACGCAAAGGCGGAATATCGACTCGAGAGATGGCCAGCGCATAATATAAATCCTCCCGAAATGTGCCCTTTTTGACAGCTTTATCGATGTCGGTCTGGGTCGCCGCCATGATACGAATATCGGCTCGAATATTTGAGTCTGAGCCAATAGGCTGTACTTTACCCGTCTCCAGAATCTGCAGGAGCAAGCGTTGAAGCTCCATACTCAGGTCGGCAATCTCATTGAAATACAACGTGCCGCCAGTCGCTTTCTGAATCGCTCCCTTGTGCGCGCGCATGCTCCCCGTAATCGCACCCGCTTCATAACCAATCAACTCCTGTTTGATGATGGTGTCGGGTATTCCCTTGCAGTCGATTTCTATAAAAGGACGTTTCTTGCGATCACTACCGAAATGAATCGAACGCGCAACACTTTCTTTACCAACGCCCGATTCACCAGCGATCAGAACCGGCGCGTGAGATTGCATGCACAACTGCATGCGCCGGAGTGTGGGCAACATCTCTTTGGATTCGGCGATCAGCGAATCCGCAGCAAGATCCGAGCGCAATCGACGGTTGATCCCTCCCAGCGATGCTTGAGCCTTGCGCGCGGCCTGTTGCGCCGTGTCAATCAGTTCGTCTCGCTGCGACAATTCATCTTCCACCGTGGGCTGTTCCATCGCTTCGCGCATCCAATCCGCTTCTGGCCCCCACTCGGAGTCGAATTTGGACACGAATCCGCAGGTATCTGAGCCCTCAGCCATGCAATTGGTCTCCAAGGTCAGTACTTTGCGTCCCACGAGCTCGCTGATATGGCCCGATATATACCCAGCCGTATACCAACATACGCAGGATTCATCGTCCGGTGCTATCATGCGGTGCATCATCGATTCCGCCGAAGCGTGCAGCTCTACCTCGCGATACAGCGTCCCCGCTTCCAAATCAAACTCGAATCTGATGTCATGGGCCACGTAATTGCCCTGTATCTGGCCATAAACAAGCCCCGCCTGGAGTGCCAGCCGCGCGTTGTCGCCCTGGATCTCATAATGCCGGAGCGCATCTCGGCGTCCGACTTCGAAACCGGATTGAAATTTGATGGCCCGTAGTCGCTCCGGGCCGAGCATCTGAAGCAGATACTTTCGCTCGATGGCTTGGGACTCGATCTCCTGAAACGTGCCCGGTCGATTCAGCATGCTCAGTCGTCCGCGTTTTGGAATTCCTTCGATACAGGTGTTGCGTTCGGAATCGGTGTAGTGCGCCAACACGGGCGGCAATTCCAGAAATACATTGGAGCTTAATTTGGTCGGTCTCATACGATGTCCCCTGCTTGTTCCCCGAATCGGAATGTAGAACTTAAACAGGGTTTTGTCAAGCGTTTCACGCGAAACAATTCTGATCCCAGGGCGTTTCGTTCGAAACGAAGATGTATTGCAACTTGCCTGATATCGTCAAGTTAGAAGACTGAGCTGATTCGAGGCACTAGGCGGCTTTGGAGTCCTGATTCTTCTGGTAGCGGCCGAGAACGAAGAAGAAAACAATGCCAATCACGACACCACCGAGACTGAACAGTTGCTGATCGGAGAGTCCGAAAGCGTGAACCGGGTTATGATCACCGCGCAAAAACTCGAGTCCGAAACGGAATGATCCGTAGATGATGAAGTACATCGGGAAGGTAAAGCCCGTGTATGGATTCCACCACTTGCGAAGGCTCAACATGATTCCCAGAATACACATAAGCCCAACGAAACTATACAGTTGTGTAGGATGAATCGCGTGCGCATGGGTCGATTCCACGGTAATATCGGAAAAGTCCCGAAAATGGCTCAAGAACGCCGGACTTCCGGTGATATTGTTGGAATCCGGGTCAAGAATTCGTGGAAACGAGGTCGCCCAGGGCACGTCCGTTAGGGCACCGTAGCAGCATCCTTTGAGAAAACAGCCAATGCGGCCAATCCCGTGTCCCAGCGCCACATATGGAAAAATGATGTCGATTCCGTTCCAAAAGGGGATTCCTTTCTTGCGGAAAAACCAATACCCATACGCGATGGCCAGAGGCGGCCCTCCCTGAAACACCAGACCACCGTTCCACACGGCTATCCAGCCGATAGGGTCAGAGAGGGAATAATACTTGGGGAACATGAAAATATGGGCCAAGCGAGTACCCAGAAGTCCCAGTGGAAGCACAACAAAGGCCAAATCGGCGAAGAGTTTGGGGTCAAAACCCTCGCGCTCGGCATCCCGTTGAATGAAATAGAGTACCGAAAGAAAACCCACGGCAATCATAAAGCCGTAAGAATGGAGCGGCACAGGGCCTATTCTAAATAGTTCAGGAAACATTTTCTTCGGGTGTCGTTTCTTCCGGTGTTCCGGCCGTGTTTAGCGTAAAAAATAGCAATATCACACCGCAGATGATCCCGGAATCCGCAATATTGAACGCGGGGTAATATTTCCACGGGAAATCGAACGGGATGAAGAGGAAATGAAACTGAAAGAAATCGGTGACCGCGCCTAGGCGAATTCGATCAATGAAATTCCCCAATGCACCGCCCAAAATCATGCCATAGGCAATCGATTGCACGCGGGATTCCGGTGACAACTGCCGATACATGTAGATCAGCACAAAAAACGCGATCACGGGCGCGATATAGGCCACGAGCGGAATATCGCTGAATGACCCGCCCATCAGCCCAGTATTGCGCTGGTGGGTGAAGTGAAAAAACACATCGCCGCGATACGGCGCGTGCGGTTCAATCGTACGGACGATCCAGGCTTTGAGAATTTGGTCGAGCCCCAGAACGAATCCCAAGACTCCCCCTATCCATAAAAATTGCTGTTTGCGCGTGACCATGGCTATCAGCAGGCCTGCTTGGAAATGCTATGCATATCCCTCTTGCTCTTTCTCCAGGATTTCTTTGCACTGAATGCATCGTTTTGCTGCCGGAAATACTTCGAGACGTTTCACTGGAATCTTGCCATCGCAGTCGACGCATTTGCCATAGGTTCCGTCGTCAATTCGCTGCAGGGCGTCGGCAACGGCGTTCAACATCTGCGTCTCGCCGCTCGCCAGACGCAATGCCGTTTCACGATCGTTGTTGTCTGTACCCGCATCGGCAAAGCTACTGAAGTCGCCGCTCTTGTCGCCGTTGGTGCTTTCGAGGGTATCGCGTTCGATTGTTTTGATCCCTTCGTTGAAGTGTTGCCCTTCGGCGAGAAGCAGTTTCTTGAATTTTCCTAACTCACGTTTGTTCATGCTGTCACTCCCAGTTGTTCAACACACCGTTCGCAAATCGTCGGGTGTGTTTCATTCGTTCCTACACTTTTTCTAAAATTCCAGCAACGCGCACATTTTTCACCGTCCGCTTTCGTCGCCGTTACTGCTAATTTATCTTCACCGGTTGCGCCACTCTCATCAAGAGCCGCCACCGTACAATTTGAAACAATAAATATCGATTCCAAATTCGCTTCATACTGTTTTAATGTCTTTTCAACCGCTTCGGTTCCAGGCGTAAGGGTAACCGCCGCTTCGAGCGAGGAACCGATTTCCTTGTTACGCCGCATTTCTTCAAGTGCCTTGGAGACAATGCCGCGCAGACGCAAAAGCTCGCCCCAGTGGACCACAGCTTCCGGAGAAAGCGCATAATTCGCATGAGCTTCGGGGAATCCCGCAAGATGCACACTGTCCGCATCTTTGTACCCTTCCGGCAATTCCTGCCACGCTTCATCGCAGGTGTGCGAAAGGATGGGGGCCAACAGCTTGAGCAAGTCCACCAGAATGGCTGCGAGCGCGGTCTGTGCCGATCGACGCTCTTTGGAATCGACCGCAAATGTATACAGCCGATCTTTAAGAATGTCAAAGTAAAATGAACTCAACTCGGTCGAGGAGAAATTTACGATACTGTGGTAGACCTGATGAAATTCATAGTCGGCGTAGGATTTCAAGACGCGTTCGCGCAGGTCCTGCATGCGGGACAATGCCCACTGGTCAACCTCTACGAGTTCTTCGAAAGGTATGGCCATGGAAGCGTCGAAATCGTATAGGTTGCTAAGCGGATAGCGTAGCGTGTTGCGAATGCGACGGTAGGCATCCTGCATTTGCGTCAGAATCTCGTCGGACAAACGAATGTCCTGTTGGTAATTCTCACCGGCCACCCAAAGGCGAACCACTTCGGCACCTACTTTCTTCAGTAACTTGGGTAGCTCCATAAAGTTGCCAAGACTCTTCGAAAGTTTCTTCCCTGTCCCGTCTACAACATAACCGTGGGTCACAACCGTTTTGTAAGGCGGCTGACCTTTAACGGCAATCGCCGGCAACAGAGAGGACTGGAACCATCCCCTGTGTTGATCGCTGCCTTCCAAATACATATCCGCGGGCCAGGTGAGATCGGGATGCTTTTCGACGACGGCCCGGTTACTCACACCAGAATCAAACCACACATCGAGAATATCGGTTTCTTTGGTAAAATTCGCACTGCCGCATTTGGCACAGGTCTCACCCTCGGGCACAAAGGTCGAAGCATCCTGATCAAACCAGCGATCAATTCCGTCGATCGCGGACAATGCCGTCTCTTCAATTTTCTTGAATGCACCGTCCGTCGCATGAACCTCACCGCAATCCGCACAGTACAGAATGGGAATCGGCACGCCCCATGAGCGTTGGCGACTGATACACCAGTCAGGGCGCTGCTCAATCATGGAACGGATGCGTTCTTTGCCCCAAGCGGGAATCCATTGGACCGAATCAACCGCTGCGCTGGCGTTGCCGCGTAAATCATTCTCGCTCATGGAGACAAACCACTGGGGAGTCGCCCGATAGATGACCGGGGTGGAACAACGCCAGCAGTGAGGGTAGCTGTGAATGATTTTTTCGGTATGCAGCAGATGCCCGGATGCGGTCAAATCCTCTATAACAACATCGTTGGCCTTGAATACATGCAAGCCTTCGTATTTACCCGCATCAGCCGTATAACAACCTTCGGCATCCACTGGCGAAAGCGGCTCAATGCCGTAACGCGCGCCGACAACGTAATCTTCCTGTCCATGACCCGGAGCCGTGTGTACACAACCCGTACCGGCCTCAAGCGTAACATGGTCACCCAAAATGATGGGACAAATCCGGTCTTCAAACTGCACATGCTGGTACTTCAGGCCTTCGAGTTCTGAGCCGTTGAATTTTTTGATTGTTTCATAATCGCTGATGCCGCATGCGGTCATGGCCTTCGCGGCCAAATCCGTCGCCATGATAAGCGTCTCGCCGTTGGCCTTGATGGCGCTGTATTTGAAATCAGGGTGCAACGAAATCGCCAAGTTCGCGGCCAGGGTCCACGGAGTCGTCGTCCAAATGACGAATGACACATCGCCATCCAATCCAGGCACCTCATCCACGGCCTTGAATTTGACGTAGATGCTCGGCGAAGTGTGGTCGCCATATTCCACTTCGGCTTCGGCAAGTGCCGTCTGGCAATGGGAGCACCAGTAGATGGGTTTCAGGCCTTTGTAGATCCCGCCAGTGCGGTACATTTCGGAAAACACGCGAATACCAGTCGCTACATAATCGGGATTGAGGGTCAAATAGGGATTCGCCCAATCACCCATAACCAGCAGGCGCTTGAAACCTTCGCGATGCAGCTCGACGTATTTCAGGGCGAACTCGCGGCATTTACGACGAATATCTACCTGGCTGAGTGTTTTCGCCTCGTCGCCGAGTTCGCTGAGCACTCTATACTCAATCGGCAATCCGTGACAATCCCAGCCCGGCACATACGGCGCATCAAACCCGGCCATCTGCTTGGATTTTACGACGATATCTTTGATGATTTTGTTCAGGGCCGTTCCCGCGTGCAATTCGCCGTTCGCATAAGGCGGGCCGTCGTGGAGCACGAATTTGGGCTTTCCGGCAGATTGCTCGCGCATCTTTCCGTAGAGGTCAATCTCGTCCCAACGTTCGACCGTTTCAGGCTCCCGTTTTGTCAGGTTTGCCCGCATGGGAAAGTCAGTTTTGGGGAGGTTTACGGTCTGTTTGTAGTTAATTTCACTCATAAATGGAAATCTGGCCTGAAAGCCTGCTATGTCGTCAGAATTGGCGTAGAATCAAACAGCAAAATCTATCATGCCGGGTGCTGAAAAGTCAAAAAAGTCCCTACGGACAAGGGTTTAGAGTTGTTTGAGGAAGAAGAGCTTCGGTAGCACACAGACGGGCTGCTAATCGTTGAAACGAGCCTTCAAACTGGCCAATTGATCGGCCAATTGGGTGTTCATCCCTTCGGTACTGGTAGCCGGTTGGGTCTGTTTGGGCCTGCCCTGCTTCTTTCCAGAACGGCGCGTGTCCTTTGACCTGGCAGGTTTGCCCTTAGCTTTACCCTTAGCATGAACCGGACGCTCGCGCCTGGCTTTATCGCCATCGGACTTCTTGTCGGACGCAGCCGCTCTACGACGATGCGCCTTTTGTGCCGGAGGCGGAAGTAGTGCTTTGATGGACAGTGAGATGCGCGGCATTTCGACATCGATCCCGATCACCTTGACGCGCACGATATCCCCCACGCCAACAACTTCCAATGGGTCGCGAACGAATCGATTGGCCATTTCGGACAAATGCACAAGGCCGTCTTGATGGACACCGACATCCACGAAGGCTCCGAAATCTGTGACGTTGGTCACCACTCCTTGAAGTTCCATATCCAGGTTAAGGTCTTTTATCGACTCCACGCCTTCGATAAACTCGGGGACCTCGAATTTCTTACGCGGGTCCCGACTCGGCTTGCGCAGCTCGTTGACAATATCTTTGAGGGTCAAGGTGCCAATGGAGTCGGAATTAAACTGTTCAAGTTCGAGCTTTTTGAGAAGTTCGGTATTTCCGATGAGTTCTTTTGAAGTCGAGTTCAGCGCTGTGGCCATAGCTTCGACAACATCATAGGATTCAGGATGAATCGCTGTGGAATCCAATGCATTTTCTTCGTCATGAATGCGCAAAAATCCCGCACACTGTTCAAATACTTTGGGCCCGATGCCGTCTACGTCCAGCAACTGCTGTCGATTCTTGAATCCGCCGATCTCATTACGACGGGCGACGATATGCTGAGCGGTCCCGTATTGCACGCCGCTGACATACCGCAGCAACGGAACCGATGCCGTGTTAAGATCCACACCGACCTTGTTCACGCAGGAGACCACGGTGCGATGCAAGCCCTCGCGCAGAATTTTTTGATTGACATCATGTTGGTATTGACCAACGCCAACGCTACGGGGTTCAATTTTCACCAACTCCGCCAGCGGATCCTGTAGTCGCCGGGCAATGGAAATGGCCCCGCGTATGGTCACATCCAGATCGGGGAACTCCTCGCGCGCAATTTTGGATGCTGAATAAATTGAAGCACCCGCCTCATTCACGAGTACGCAGAAGCCCTCACTGATTTCGGGCTCCGACGCAATAACTACTTTAACGAAGGTATGCGCCTCCCGCGATCCAGTTCCGTTTCCAATCGCGATGGCCATCGCTTTATGATTCTTCATCAAGGCAACCAACGTCGAGCGTGCGTCCTGGCGCGCTTCTTCGGAAGCCTGAAGATGTATCGTATCGCTTTCTACGTAGTTGCCCATCGTGTCAATCACAGCCAGTTTGCATCCGGTGCGCAATCCTGGATCAAGACCGATGACCGCGATGCGTCCTGCCGGTGCTGCCAACAACAACTTGTACGCGTTGTCACGAAAAACCTTGATCGCGTGATCGTCCGCTTTCTTTCGGGCAATACCGATGACTTCATTTTCTATCGAAGGCAGAATCAGTCGCTTATACGAATCGTCTATCGCCTGAATAAGATGTGTCGCATATTCCGATGAGGCATCCTGCACTACCTTCCCGACAATACCCTGTTGAATCGATTCATCATCCAGCACCACTTCCATTCGGAGCAAAGCCTCTTTGACTCCCCGCAGAATCGCCAGCATACGATGCGAAACAACATTCTTCAAGACCTCGTTGAATTCGTAGTACGAAGAATACTTCGTCTTCTTGCCGTCGGAAAGTTTTGTGGAATGCGCCGCAAGACGACTTTCTTCCATCATCCGATCACGCACATAGGCGCGAATCCCAAAGTCTATGGAAATGCGCTCCGCGAGAATAAAACGTGCGCCTTCCAGCGCACCCTCAATGGACGGGACTTCCTTCGCCGGATTTACGAAGCTTTCCGCAAAGGCATCAATTGCAACCTCACCCTCGACCTGGTTAAACAGAAAATCGGCAAGCGGTTCCAGACCCTGCTCACGCGCAACCGTCGCCTTCGTGCGGCGTTGCCTCTTGTACGGCAGATAGAGATCTTCCAGAGCGTTCTTGTCCCAGCAGGCGAGAATCCTTTTCTCCAACTCCGGCGTGAGTTTTTCCTGCTTACGAATCGTCTCCAGAATCGAGTCCCTACGTTGCTGCATGGAGATGAAGTACTGGTTCCGCTCAGAAATGGCTTCCAGCTGAACCTCGTTTAGCTGCCCCGTGACATCTTTGCGATACCGGGCAATGAAAGGGATTGTCGAACCCGCGTTCAGCAATTCAATCGTTTTGGCGACCTTCTCTTTATCGATCGATACATCCAGCGCGACCCGACCCAATATCTCATCTACTACCATGTACACCCGAACTCCGTGTAAACCAAAATTAACAACGTGATCTGAAGTCTAACAAAGTTCAATCAACCACACAACAGGTTTTTATTACGTACAATTCACACGATTTTGGTGACTCTTGAATTGCTCGACGCCGTCGGTCGTGTTTGCCAATCGACCGATGCCTACGTCGAATGAAGTGCATCTGGAATCACGCCTCCCCACTTGTTATAGTGCATTCATGGATGAATCGAAGAATAAACGGGACTGGCTGACGCTGGCATTGATTCCCGGCATTGGGACGACGCAGTTTATTCGTTTGCTGGCACGGTTTCGAACGCCGACGGATATTTTGAATGCGTCAGTGCCTGCGCTCAACGAGGTCGTCGGGGAAAAATTGGCGCAACGCATCACACAATATGCCGAGGTCGTCGATCTGGGTCGTCAGCTTGAATTGATGAAAGATTATCAGGTCAATCTGGTCACGCTGGACGATCCAGAGTATCCCCTTTCCCTGGGCGAAATATACGATCCCCCACTCGCACTATTTTGTCGCGGCGAGATTCACGAACGCGACAAGTATGCCGTAGCCATCGTCGGCACACGCAAGGCATCACCTTACGGACTGCGCATGGCCGAAAAACTGGGGCGTGAACTCGCCAACCGAGGGCTCACCGTCGTCAGCGGCATGGCCAATGGCGTGGACACCGCAGCACACCGGGGCGCACTCGACGCGGGTGGTCGCACCATCGCGGTTCTCGGATGCGGTGTGAACCTGGTCTACCCGAAACAGAACGTGGACCTCATGGACGCCATCACGCGTCAAGGATGCGTCTTGTCACAGTTTGCGATGGACGCGCCGCCCTCCCGCACGCATTTCCCCATTCGCAATCGCATCATCAGTGGCATGACCCTCGGCACGGTCGTCGTGCAGGCACCCAAACGCAGCGGCGCGCTCATCACGGCACACACAGCCACCGAACAGGGACGCGAAGTGTTTGCCGTGCCCGGAGAAATTGGAAATCCCAACAGCGAAGGTCCGCACACGCTGATTCGTGAGGGCGCGAAACTCGTTGAGTCAGCCGAAGACATCGTGACCGAGCTGAGTCTGCCGCCGGACCTTGCCGTGAAACCTGTTCTCATGCCAACCTCCCAAATCGAAGAAGGACGGTCGCGCCAAACTCCAGCCACGCAACAAAAAGTGATGGCACCCGCGCCTGCTCAACAATCCGCAGCAGTTTCGCATGCCGAGAAGGATATTCTCTCCGTATTGTCCCCCGATGGTTCGTTCGTCGATGAAATCGCGGCAGCCTGTCGCATGACCGTTGCAGAAGCCTTAAGCGCGCTCACCATGCTCGAACTCAAAGGTCAAATCCGCCAGTTCAGCGGCAAACGATTTGCGCCCCGTTAAGCTGGCATGAAAATCGCTGATGCCATTCGCACGGGCGAAGCCATTCCGATACCACTGTCCGGCTTACTCCTCGCCGCAACACCCCTCACACGCATCGGCATGTTTCTGCGAAGCCTCAAACCCGTCACACGCGTCGATGCCCACGTCATTTCCATCGGCAATCTCACGGCCGGCGGCACCGGTAAAACGCCAGCGGTCATCCGTTATGCTAGAGAACACATCGCGGCGGGAAAAAAAGTCGGCATCCTCACACGCGGGTATGGCACCGCCTCAACAGAAAAACTCGTCGTATCCGCTGACATCGAACCAGCGGAACATTGCGCCAAACTCGGCGACGAACCCGCGGTAATCCTGCGCCACTGTCCCGAAGCCATCATCTTCAAATCAAAAAACCGCGTACATGCCGCGCAAATTGCTGTCGACGAATATCAATGCGATGTGCTCATCCTGGATGACGGATATCAATACCTCCCGCTCCATCGCGACGAAAACATCCTGCTCATCGACGCCTGCAACCCCTTCGGCAATGGACACCTACTCCCGCGCGGATTCCTTCGCGAACCCGTTGCCGCCATGACCCGTGCCACACGCATCCTCGTCACCCGCTGCGATCAATCGGATCAACTCGACCTCATTCGCGGCGCTATCCGGAAAATACACCCCGACTGCCCCGTCGAATGGACCCAACATGCCCCAACTGCGCTCGTCAATCTCGCGACCGGAGAGAAATTACCCCTCGACCATTTCGAAGGACAAGATGTTGTAGCGGCCTGCGCCATCGGAAACCCGGAAGCCTTCCACCAAACACTGTCCAACCTCGGCATGAACGTCACCGAACTCATCACCGCCCCCGACCACGCTCCACTCCCGGAGAGCGCCCTCACCCACGACCCGACCATCATCACCGAGAAGGACGCTGTGCGGTTGACTGTTCCTACGCCAAACTTGTACTCATTAACAATAGAATTGCACGATCACTAATTCGTTAGTCTCTACTACCTCAATAATTCGTTCGAATCTGTGTCATCGGTGGACACATGCAGTTATGCCCTCCTCTGCGAGCTCTGCGACTCTGCATGATACATGCAGTTGTGCCTGAAGTTGATCCGCCGAGCGGTTCCCAGTACATTTATAACCAATCAATATAACGGGAGCTCCCATGAAACTGCACACGAAGATACTGATAGCAATGGTCTTGGGCGTGGTGATCGGCTTGATCATGCACGCGACCGGAGACGAAGACGCCGGCTGGTTCGTGAATGTCATTTGGATCGCGGACCTGATTGGCAAGGATATCTTCGTGGGCGCGCTCAAGATGATTATCGCGCCGTTGATTTTCGCATCCATCATTTCAGGCATCGCGACCTTGCCGAACGCGGGTGAGCTGGGCAGTATCGGCGTAAAAACCTTGGTGTATTACGGCACGACGACTGCCGTCGCGGTGTTGATCGGTGTTGTTGCCGTACTGGCAATTCAACCGGGTAAAAAAGATTCTTCACAGGCCGTACGCGACAATCGCGAAGCGGTGCTCAATGAGTACCGAGCAGAGTTCGAATCCGAAATGGATCTCGATCCCCTCGCTGCAGATAACGCGGGACAGTACCGGGCATTCATCGCGTCGAAAGAAGGCGAAGACCTTGGCGCGGGAGGATTCAGCACAAACTGGTCGCGCATTCAGGCCAACGAGGATCGCGGACCCGCCGACATGATGCGCGAGGAAATTCTGCGTCCCATACTCACCAATCCCTTTACATCATTATCAAAGAATCCTCCCAACGCGCTCGGCGTGATCTTTTTCGCGCTGTTGGTGGGCGTTTGCTGCGTCATGCTCGGCGATCAGGCTAAGCCCGTGGTTGTATTCTTCGACGCCTTCAACAAAATCATGATGAAAATCACGCTCTGGATTATGCTGCTTGCGCCCATCAGCATCTTCGCCATTATGCTCTCGCTCGTGGCCACGCTGGGAGTCGATGCACTCCAGTCGCTGGCGTGGTACTGTGTCGCGGTCATCGGCGGACTTGCTTTGCACGTAGCATTCCTGTTGACCATCGTCTCGGTCATCGGCAAGAAATCGCCGCTCGAATTCGTCAAGGGAATCCAGGATGCCTGGCTCATCGCATTCAGCACGGCCTCCTCTGCGGCCACGCTCCCGGTCACGATCCACTGCACCACTGAAAATTTGAAGGTACAGGAAAAAATCTCCCGCTTCACCTTGCCCGTCGGCGCCACGGTGAACATGGACGGCACGGCCCTTTACGAAGGGGTCGCCATCATCTTCCTCATCCAACTCTTCGGCGGACTCGACGACGTGCCCATCACCCTCACCTTCGGCAAAACCATGGTCATCTTCATCACCGCTGTGCTCGCGTCCATCGGCGCCGCAGCCATCCCAAGCGCAGGACTCATCACCATGGCCATCGTCGCCACAGCCGTCGGCCTACCCGTACACTACATCGTCATCATCTACGCCGTAGACCGTCTGCTAGACATGTTCCGCACCTCCACGAACGTGTTGGGCGATGCCGCTGGCGCGGTGATCGTGGATCGGCTGGAGCGAGGCAGGGGGTAACTGGAAACCTTTCTTCCCAAGTCATACTAATTTCTTCGAGATTCTAGTGAGATACGCCAATTCGATACAGAATTCATCCAATTATCGCGTGCCGAACTGCTCCTTGAGCTTGGAGATGAGTACTTCCCCTTTCGCATTTTCAATTCCCACAGAAGTACTTCGTGGATGGTGGACACCCATTTCGTCACGTACAAATTTCACTGACATACCATCACTCAGAGTCGGCGCGACGTCTTTCCATGAAATCTTGATTCTATGAAGATGACGCCCTCTTAAAACATCTTGTTCCTGGCCCGGTATATACAGTTTATAACTCGAATTCGGTTCTCGACTGATAACGCCCCATCCAATCGCGCCAACACCTCGTGCAAAAGCAATCACGCGATCTCCTACCATATAGTTTTTCAATATCGCCTCGCCCTGATCTCCTTCCTGATTCTGAAAGCTTGCGGAAAGCTCACCGTGCTCTTTCAAATACGACCACCATTGCTTCTGCGGCTCGCCAATATTGTGCCAAAATATCTTTGGCGAGCGGGTGGCTGAAGAAAACTCCAAGGGATAGATAAACTCAGGGGATTTGTCAAATGTCATTGAAAAACTAATGTACTTACTTTTCCCCGCCTGAATAGGATGAAAAGAAATGCAGCGAAACCCGACTCCCTTGGATGACAACCATTCGCCCATCGAGAAGAGCGTGCCGTCGAATCGATTGGCCACCAGAATAATTCGACTGTTTCGATTTATATCCTCGGTCCGGACATCACCTCCCAGAAAACCCAAAATATCATCCGTTGAGACCCGTCTATTTGCAAACTTCTTAAGAAAGGACTCTCCTTTGTAACGTGAAAAGTCCGCAAGATATTGAAGCGCCTGAGTCTCTACACCCAATGCACCACGATCTTTCTTTAATTCTATAATTACTGCGTTTCCCTGTTTGTCGATGGCCAGAATGTCCGCGCGCTTATTCTTTTTGGTCTTTGTCTGGTTGTCAATGAATAGAAGTTCCTCGTTGAACACGCTGTAATTAAGCGAAAGGACACCATCCTCCTGGCTGCCAAGAACATATTCTTCAAGTTGAAGTTCCTGGACACTCCACGTCTCAGTAACCGGCTCCAAGCCATTCTTCTCGTTGATTTCAAATAACATGAATCAATCCCCCATCATCTTTGCCAATGCTTCCAAAAGCGCGTCCGTCTCCTCATCGGTCCCAACCGAAATCCGCAACTTATCCCCCATGCCTGGCAGGTTACCGAAGTAGCGGACGAGGATTCCTTTTTCGCGGAGGTTTTCAAAGATGATTTTGGCGTCGGGAGTGCCGGACCACTGCGCGAGCAGGAAGTTGGCTTGTGAATCGGGCATGGTGAAGCCGAGGTTGCGGAGTTCTTGGGTGAGGCGTGCGCGGGTGGCCTTTATTTTTTCGGCCTGGGCTTCCATGTAGGCGTAGTCCTGGATGGCGGCGAGACCGGCGGCCTGGGACACGGCGTTCATGTTGTAGGAGTCTTTGGTTTTGCAGAATTCGTTGATAATGGCGGGGTTCGCGACGGCGAGTCCGACGCGGCATCCGCATAACGCGAAGGATTTCGAGAAGGTGCGCCCGACGATGACGTTATCGAATCGCGAGGGGAAATCCATGCAGGAATCGTCCGCGAAATCGGCGTAGGCTTCGTCGATGTACACGATGCCCTTGAATTCCTGACAGAGCCGCTCCATTTCTTCTCGGGATACGGACACACCGGTCGGCGCATTGGGTCGCGGAATGAAACACAGGGCCGCGTCGCTGGTAAAGAGTGCCTCGGGCAGCGTGTAGTCCTCGTTGAGGTCGTAAGTTACGTACTCGGAGCCGTGCAGGCCAACAAGTATTTCGTAAAGCGAATAGGTCGGGTCCACGGAAGCGATCTTCTGGTCGGGATCGACGAAGGTGCGGATGGTCATCGCGAGCAATTCGTCCATGCCGTTGCCAACCATCGTCCAGGACTCGTCGGCATATCCATACTGTTCCGCGCAGGCACGGCGCAGCTCCACCGACATCGGATCGGGATATTTTCGGATTTCATCATCCGTGATCGCGCGAATCGCCTCCCCCGCTTTCGGTGACGGCGGATACGGGTTCTCATTCGTGTTCAGCTTGATGATGTCGGAACGATTCAACTGCTCGCCCGGTACGTAGCCTTCCACATTTTTGAGTATGTCACGTTGGAATCTCATGAATTCTTCTGCCGCATTTCGATCGCGCGCGCGTGCGCTGTCAGCTGTTCAACAGTGGCGATGTCGATTACGTCTTGTCCGAGTGTTTGTACGCGTTCGTCGGAGAATTCGATTACGCTGGACACCTTACGAAAATCTTCGGCTGTCAATGGCGATGCAAAGCGCGCACGACGTCCCGTGGGCAAAATGTGGTTGGGTCCGGCGATGTAATCGCCCCAGACGACGGTCGTGTTGTTGCCGAGCATGATGGATCCGGCGGCAGCGATATTTTTAAGCACGGCCCGCGGATTTTCTGTGTAAATAGCGAGGTGTTCAGGGCCGATCAGATTCGAAAGAGCCGTCGCTTCATCCAAATCGCGTGCGACGATGATGCGACCGTTGTTAGTCAGCGAGGTCGTGATGATTTCCGAACGACTCAGCGTTTTCAGTTCGTTATTAATCGCCGCGGGGACCGATTCGACGTGTGATGGGTCCGTCGTGATGAGAACACTCGCCGCTTCGACGTCGTGTTCGGCCTGCGCCATCATTTCTCCGGCGATGTAGCGGGGATTTGCGCTGGAATCGGCGATTACCGTAACTTCCGACGGCCCCGCCTCAGTATCAATATCGCAAATGCTGCGCACGAGACTTTTCGCGACGGTCACAAAGGTGTTACCCGGTCCCGTGATTTTAAGCACCTGAGGAATCGTTTCTGTTCCGTAGGCCAACGCGGCGATGGCTTGCGCACCACCGATTCTGAATACGCGGTCGGCTCCGGCAATCTTCGCGGCGGCCAACACGATCGGGTGAATCGTTCCGTTATACGATGGCGGCGACACCATGATAATCTCTTTCACACCCGCGACTTTTGCGGGCACGATGTTCATGAGTACGGATGACGGATAAAAAGCCGTGCCGCCCGGAACATAAACCCCCACTTTTTCGATGGGCGTAACGCGTTGTCCGATGGTGGAGCCATCTTCTAGGGTTTCTTCCCAGGATTGACGCAGATTTTTCTTGTGATAAAACTCGATATTCGCATGGGCTTTTTCCAGGGACGCGATAAGACCCGAATCTACTTCGTTGAAGGCGGCGTCAATTTCATCTTGAGTCACTTCAAATTGATCAGGAGTCAGCGTAGCGCCATCAAACCTTTCACAGAACTCAGCGAGCGCTTTATCCCCACGTTCACGCACCGCCTGCACAATGGCCTTGGTGGCCTCTGCTTTTTCGGCGTGAATCTGTTCGGAGATGGAGGTGTCTTCCGGCGAACAGATGGAGTCCACGACAACTTGATAGTCCCCGTCGCTCTGAATCTTTACAATATCCATCATTTTCCTGATGCTCTTTTCTAATATACCGTCCGGCAGGACCTTACTCTCGTACTCGTTCGATGTCTGCGCCCAGGCTAGCCAGACGCTCTTCAATGCGTTCATATCCACGGTCGATGTGGTAGACCCGCGAAATATCGGTCATTCCTTTCGTGGTCATCAGGCCGGCGATCACCAGCGCGGCACTGGCACGTAAATCGGAGGCCATGACCTGCGCACCGGACAATTCCTTCACGCCGCGCACGATGGCCTTGTTGCCGTCCACTTCGATATTCGCGCCCATGCGGCAGAGTTCCGCGACCTGCATGAACCGATTTTCGAATACCGTCTCTTTTATTACGCTCGTGCCTTCCGCAACGCACATCAGCGTCATGATTTGCGCCTGGAGGTCAGTCGGATATCCCGGAAACGGCTGCGTGTTCACATCCGCTGCTTGAATCCCGTTTGAAGCCGAGGCGGTAATCGAATTTTCGTTGCGTTCTACCTTAGCGCCCATCTCTTCCAATTTTTCCAGGAAGTTGGCCAACAATTCCGGTTGCGTCTGATTGACGGTGACCTCGCCGCCCGTAGCGATACCTGCGATCAGAAACGTTCCCGCTTCAATGCGATCCGCTACGACATCGTGCGTAGTGCCCTGCAACGAATCCACACCTTCAATTTCGATGACATCCGTGCCGGCCCCTACAATTTTCGCGCCCATACCATTCAGAAAGTTCGCGAGGTCAACAATTTCCGGTTCACGGGCCACATTCGACAGACGCGTACCACCTTTTGCGCGACAGGCCGCCATAATTAAATTTTCCGTTGCCCCCACGCTTGGGAAGTCCAGGGACACATTCGCGCCGGTGGGTTGACCGTCCGCCAACACATACCCATCTTCTATGCGTATTTTTGCGCCAAGGGCTTCCAATCCTTTGAGGTGAATGTCTACGGGGCGTGTTCCAATGGCACAACCGCCCGGCAGCGAGACCTTTGCCTCGCCGAAACGTCCCCAGAGCGGTCCCAATACGAAAAACGAGGCGCGCAATTTGCGTACGAGGTCATAATGCGCAGTCCGAGTATGCACACTCGTGGGATCGAGAATCATGGTCTGCCCGGTGAAGTCGATGCCGACCCCCATGGCGGTCAAGACCTTGTCCATCGAAAAGATATCGTGAAGGCATGGCATGTTGTGCAGCGTACACGGCCCTTCCGCCTGCAATACCGCCGCCATCAGCGGTAATGCCGCATTCTTGGCACCGCGTATGTTTACTGTCCCCTTCAGGGCATTCCCGCCGCGTACTTGAATCTTATCCATATTCTGAAATCCCCGCCCCAACTGTTCAAAAAAAAAGTCCAAAGCACCTTAAAGGCTTTGGACCTGAAAAATCAATGTGGAGAGGGACTAATTGTCCGTTTCCGGGCCATCTTCGATCGGTGCCGCATCATCCGTGGATGATTCGTCGCTCACAGGTGCCTCGTCGGTTGCTTCTTCTTCATCCGTAGCGGCGTCCGTTGGTTCCGTTGAATCTATCACGACACTTATTGGTACTGCGGCTGCGCCATTATGCGCGTCCGGATTCACGACACCGGATCCCCAGCCCATGCCGTCGATGTCGGCGTTCGATCCGTCAATCGCGGTAAACTCGGCCACACCATCGATGAGTTCGGGTGCGTCGCCTTTGTTGAGTCGGCCAGCCAACAGGGACATGACGATGGCCACCACCATGAAGATCGTTGCGCCCACGTAGGTGAGTTTCACGGGCATGGTCTGCGCGCCTTTGGGTCCAAAGACGGTGTCAGCGCCCGGGCCTGCACCAGCACCGAATGCGCCGCCGAATCCCGTACCTTTACCTTGTTGCAACAGTACGATTCCGATCAATCCGATGCACGCGGGCACATAGATAAACATCAGCATCCACCACAGTGTGTTCCAGCTAAAAATTGCGTCTAACATGTTAAGTCCTATCTCCTTGGGAAACTAAATTTACCGCTATCGCCGCACGAACAATGGCTTCAAAACTGGCCGCTTCCAACGCAGCACCGCCGACCAGCGCGCCATCCACATTGGGCTGGCCCAGCAATTCTTCGGCGTTATCCGGCTTTACACTGCCACCGTATTGTATGCGCAGCGCATCGGCTACGGGTGTACCAAAATTTTCTTTTACGACGTTGCGCACGAAAGCGTGGGCCTCTTCCGCCTGCTCAGGTGTCGCAACCACTCCCGTACCAATGGCCCAGATGGGTTCATAAGCGACGACGACGTTTTCAAAATCACTCTCGGTCAATCCTGCAAGCCCGTCTACAATGTGATGGGTCAATACGGCTTCCAGCTTGCCGCCTTCGCGTTCCTCAAGCGTTTCGCCGATGCAGAACATCACCTTGAGGCCCGAAGCCAGCGCGAATTTCGTCTTCTCATTCAGCAACGAATCCGACTCGCCAAAAATCTGACGGCGCTCGCTGTGCCCGATAATGGTCCAGGTACACCCGGCATCCTGCAGCATCTGCGGCGAGAGTTCTCCGGTATACGCGCCGCTTTCCTGATGGTAGCAATTCTGTCCGGACACGTCAATGCGCGATCCGACCACAGCCTTGCTGACCGCCGAAAGTACCGTCGCCACGGGAGATACGACCACTTCAACGCCTTCCACATCGCCAAGACCCGCTTTCAGGGCTTCAGCCAACGCGACAGCATCGCTGGTCAGGTTATTCATCTTCCAATTTCCGGCTATTATCGGGACTCGCACTGCACACACCTCATTCGTCTAAATACACTGGTTTACAGGGAAATTCAGGGGCCATATCCTACCATAAACCCGTATCGCGCCGCAATTGAGCGTCATTCAAGAGAATTCGGGTGTTCATCCCGGCCTATGATCACTTTCAGCGCACCAGCCCGAGCTCGACGTAGAAGCGTTTGAGCCATTCTTGTAGATCGTCGATGAAGGAGTAGAAGAGGGGCACGACGAAGAGGGTGAGGAAGGTGCCTGCGGTGAGGCCGCCTATCATGGACATGCCGAGGCTGACGGTGGCGGGTTCTCCGATGCGTCCGCCGATGGCTAGGGGTATCGCGCCGAGGATGGTGGTGAGTGCGGTCATCAGCACGGGTCGCAATCGGTTTTTGCCGCCTTGAATGATGGCTTCGTGGCGGCTTAAACCCTGTTTGCGGAGCTGATTGATGTGGTCCACGATGACGATGCCGTTGTTCACTACGACGCCGACCATGATGATGCAGCCGATGAAGGCGATGGTGTCCATGGGCGTGCCGGTGATGTACATGATCCAGGCGACACCGAGGAAGGCTAGCGGCACGGTGGTCAGGATGGACAGTGGAAGCAGGCAGGATTCAAAGAGCGCACTCATCACGATGAATATCAAGAGCACGGCCATGATGAGCAGCGAGATAAAGTTGCTCTGATCTTCCTGGATGCCCTGCAATTCATCGCCCATCGCCACGCTGTATCCTGTTGGCATCGCGAAACCGGCATTGATATCGGCCAGCGTGCCGCGAATCTCCCCCATGTCTTTTCCGGCGACGTTCCCGGTAATCCACACGAAGTTTTTCCCGTTGCGGCGTTGAATGGTGCGCGGTGTAGTCGCTTTTCGTTTCTTCACGAGCTGATTCAGCGTCACCAGCGACCCGTTTCTGCCGGCCATCATAATGTTGTCGAGATTATTCTGATTCCGTCGATCTTCTGCTTCGAACTGCGCCCACACGGTAATCTCGCGTGCGCCTTGCTGCATTTTGGAGAGCTGGGTGCCGCGCAAGGCAAACGCGACCGTCTGCGCGATCATCATGGGTTCGATTCCCATGTAACCCGCCAGCTCCTCGTCAATATCCAACTGAATTTCCTGCTCGGCGCGCTGACTGCTGATACGCGTACTCGTGATACCCGGCAGATCTTCGAGCATTTCCTGGTAGCGTTTCGCATAGCCATCCAACACCAGCGTATCGTCGCCTTCCATGCGCACCGAGATGCGACTCTGCTTGGATCCCCCGCCCCCGCGTTCACTGCCGTCGGTGGATACGGAAATCTCCACGCCGGGCGCGTTCTCGGGCAAGAGGTACCAAATGATATTCAACACTTCCTCGGTCGAGTAGGGAAAGGCCTCGAAGGTGGAACTCATATCGTCATCTTTCAACAGGAAGTACCGGAGATCCCCGCCGCGCGCTGAGTAATCCTTAAACACGTTTTTGACACCAATTGCATCGTGATAGGGTTTGATCGCCGCCTCGACGGACTCAAACACTTCATCGGCCTTCGCCATGTCGTAGTTCACATCGAAATCGAGACTGATCGATATCGAGCGCCCATCCGTGGTCGGCAATTGCTGGAACTGCATCTTTTTCATCGGCACCTGCACCGTCAGGAAAACGAACAGTCCCAACACGATGACCGAGACGAGGCGATGTTTCATGCCGTTGTAGAGCAAGAACTCGTATCCCGTTCTGAATAGGAACACCGGATTGATGAAGCGGAGTTTCGAGGGCGCAGCGCCTTCTTTCCTGTCCTTGCTGAAACGACGTAATCGATCCATGGGAGAATTCCCGTCGTTTTTCAATCGACTCACCGCAAGCGGGATCACCGTGAGGGCCAGCAGTAAACTGGCTCCGAGCGCGACGGTGACCGGAATTGCAAAATGACGCATAAAGGTGGACATCTGCCCGCCGTCGATATAAAAAACAGGGATGAATACCACAGCAGTGGTGCAGGTGGCGGCGACAATGGCGAGGGACACTTCGGACGCGCCTTCTTTGGCAGCCGAAACCTGATCGTGGCCCATCGCCTGATAGCGGTGGATATTCTCGATGACGACGATCGCGTTATCGACGACCATACCCACGGCAATAATAAGCGACATCATCGTGATGATGTTCAAGGTCATGTCTGCCGCCAGCAGGAATACGAATGCCGCAACGAGCGAACCAGGAATGGCCAACGCCACGATGATGGTGGGACGCAGTCGGCGCAGAAACAGGAACAACACCATCAACGCCATGATGCCGCCGTAAATGGAGGCCTTTTTCAATCCGTTTAAGGCGCCCGTGATGATGTCGCCTTGATTGAAAAAGACAAAGCGTTGCATGCCGGCGTTCGCAGGCTGGGCCATGATTTCATCAAGCGCATCCATGACCGCCTTGCACGTCGCCGCCGTATTGGCCTCGGCTTCCTTCGTAACAATCATAAAAATTTGGCGTTCGCCGTCGATAGAGAAATGATTCTCGCGTTCTTCGGCCTTGAAGTTGCCTTTCGCGATTTCGCCGAGGTGCACACCGTTACCCACAGGGAGAACTGTATAGTCGGCGAGCGTTTTCAACTTGCTTTCGGCCCGCAACATGTATTTCGTGTCGCCATCGCTCATCTGCCCGAGGCCTACATCTACATTCCCGGTGCTAAGCGTTGCGATCACGTCGTATAGCGAGATATTTCGCGACAACAGCGCCTGCTGATCGATATCGACCGTCACATCCTGTTGCCGCCACCCATACACCTGAATCTCGGCGACCCCGTCGATTCGTTGCAGTTTCGGAAGAATATCGGAGTCCACTTTGACCGCAAAATCGTCGTAGTCCTGGTCGCTACTCAAGACAAACTGCATTACCGGCAACGATTCAAGTTTGAAATGACGTATGTAGATATTATCGACTTCGTCGGGTAACACGAGGCGCAACCGTTCCATGCGATCACGCACTTCGGCGAGTGCCGTGTTCATTTCAGTACCCATCTCGAATTCCAGGCTCACGAAACATCCATCCGAACTCGAATTGCTGTACATCTGGCGCAGATTCGGAAGGGTGCGGAATTCGCCCTCAGCCGGAATCGCAATTTCCTGTTCGGTCTGTGCCGGCGTGGCGCCTGGATACGGGATGTACGCTCCCAGGAAAGGCAAATCCATCGGTGGCATAAACTCAACCGGCGTACGCATTGCCGCGATGAGCCCAAAGCTCATAACCGTGATTAACAACATCATCACCGTTACCGGGCGTTTCAGTGCGAGTTCGGGAAGTGAACGTTTCATGTCGCGTCCCTCGGGGTAAACATGTAGTAGATGACCGGAATAATAAACAGTGTCAGAACCGTCGAGAAGATGAGCCCGGACATGATGGTCACGGCCATGGGACTGCGGATTTCAGAACCTTCACCGGACGACAACACCATCGGAATAAGCCCGAGCACGGTCGTCGCCGTGGTCATCATAATGGGCCGAAATCGCACCGTGCCTGCTTCGACAATGGCGTCCACTTTGGACAATCCGCGCGCGCGAAGTTGGTTGATGTAGTCGACAAGCACGATCGCGCTGTTCACGACAATTCCCGCCAGCACGATTCCTCCGATGAATACGATGATGCTTACGCTACCGTTGGTCCACTTCAACGTGTACACCACACCGATGGCCGCCAATGGCACGGAAAACATGATAAACATGGGGTGAAGCACGGATTCAAACTGGCAGGCCATGACCACGTACACCAAAAAGATGGCCATCGCAATGGCAAACATCAGTCCACCATAGGATTTTTCCAGTTCGCGATTTTGTCCACCCAGAACATAACTGTATCCCTCGGACCAGTTCATCTCGGAAAGTCGCTCATTGATTTCCTTCGCCACACTTCCGAGGTCACGCCCTTCAACATTGGCGCTGATAACCACGACCTGACGCTGGTCGATACGGCGTATCTCGCTGGGACCGTCGGTCTCAATTATCTGCGAGACCGAAGCCAACGGCACGGGCGGGTTGCCATCAACTACGGAAAGGGCACGCAAATCGGCCAGGCTGGAAAATCGTTCCTGATCCGAGCGCACCCGTATGTCCACCTTCTCTCCCCCGCGATTGAACTGCGTCGCAATATCACCCTGTACCTCGGTACGCAACAGTTGCGCGACCTGGAAGGGCTGAATGTTTTTGGTACTCAACAGTTCGCGGTCAAGAATCACGTGTATTTCAGGGTATCCCTGCTTCAGGCTGAGCTCGGTGTCTTTAAGTCCTTCTACATCATGAATCATTGCCAACACCGTCTCGCTCACCTCACGCAATCGATCCAAATCTTCACCATAAATCTGAAGTTCCAGGGCAGTCTTGAAGCTGAATAAGGTCGGTAGCGTGAAGGTAACCTGCTCGGAGGTACGGGACATTACTTCTTGGCGCATCGCTTCGATGATTTCGTCTTGATACGCGACCGTTCGTTCGGGATCGGCAAGTTTGACCGTGAGTGTGGCCACGTTCTCGCCTTCGTCCGTCGTACCCACGCCCGCCTCGCCACCCACCTGCACGGTCACGGATTCCACCTCGGGAAACGCGCTGATGATTTCTTCAATATTGCGGGCCTTGCCTTCGGTATCTTCAAGACGCGTGCCCGGCTTCGCTTCGATGCGCACGCCAAACTCGCCCTGTTTCATCGGAGGAATCAACTCTTGACCAAGTTTTGCCGACTCCTGAACGGTAAAATACACCAGAACGGCGACTCCTGCAAGAATAATAGGACTCACGTGCAAGGCCTGGCGCAACGCGAGCGCATAGGCACTTCGAACCGCCTGGAACGCGTGTTCGAAAAGTTGAAGAGGAAGAAACAGCACAACCCGCAACACGCGCGAGACCACAAAGTAAATGCTCATGACCCCAAGAAGAATTAGCACCAATACAGTACTGATGATCGTCGCCACAAGAGCAAGGGCCAATCGCAGAATAAAGAGCACGAGCGTCACCAGAATGACGAGTGCAAATCCCGATTTGATCATGCCCGATTTTTCCGCGCGTGTCTTGAGTGCCAGTCCCGCCGTGTCGCCCCAAATGTGCCCCAATCCAACAAGGGCGTATCCCAGCCCCAATCGAGGCAATGCCGTCCATCGACGAATGCCCGTTTTGCCAGCGTCTTTAGCCTCACGAAGCCCGCGCAAAATCCACACGGCACTGTTGCCCTCTTTGAAATGCATGCCTTCACGGGACGCAATCATCGGGATCAAATACAGTGCCACCATCAACGATGCCATCAGCGAGAAGGTAACGGTCAGCGCAAGATCGCGGAACAGCTGTCCCGCGATGCCTTCCACGAACACGATCGGGAAAAATACCGCGATGGTCGTCAGGGTCGAAGCCGTAACCGCGGTGGCGACTTCTTTCGTGCCGCGTTCCGCCGCATCCTTCACCGAATCGCCCTCTTCGCGACACCGGAAGATGCTTTCGAGCACAACGATGGAATTGTCCACCAGCATACCGACGCCGAGCGCCAATCCGCCGAGCGACATGATGTTCAGAGAGATATTCTGGATGAACATGGGGACAAAGGTCGCCACCACTGAAATGGGAATCGCAACTCCGATAATCACCGTGCTTCTGATTTCGCGCAGGAACACGAACAGGATGCACAAGGCCAGCGCGCCCCCGATAAGGGCCGTCTGTTTCACTTCATTGATCGAGGATTCAATAAATCGGGATTGATCCGTGATCAGAATTCGGCGGGTGTAATCGGGCAGCCGATTCTTGAGCTGATCCCGACGTTCTTTCTGTTTGATGAGTTCATCCAGGGCCATCTGCGCACGACCACTCTTGTCTTTCGGAGCCATATAGGTCAGAAATTTTTCCTGGACGGACATTTCCTCTTCAAGTTTAAAGAAACGTTTGAGCCTATTGGCCACTTGGACGACGTTTGCACTACCCTCTTTGAAAAACTCGAGCTCGACCGCTTCCTGACCATTCACCGTAACAATGGTCTTGCGCTCTTTGATGCCCATCTCGACACGCGCGATATCCGAGAGCCGAAAGGTGTCACCCGCCGGTGTCGAGATGATGACGTTTCGAATTTCTTCGACCGAGGCAAATTCGTTGAGCGTGCGAACCAGATATTCGGCCTTGCCTTCTTTGAGCAGCCCGCCGGAAAGATTGACGTTTTGCTGCTGCAACCCGATGACAATCATCTCGGGGGTAAGTCCAAGACTCTTCAACCGCGCGGAATCCAGGTTGATCTGTATTTCATCTTCGCGACCGCCCTTCACCACCACCTGCGCGATACCCGGCTCGGCTTCCAGATCACTCTTGAGTTGACGTTCAGCCGCCTCCCGAATCTCCGTGAGGTCATCGAGCTCTTGTTGAAGCCGCTCTTCAGGATCAGCGATATCACTCAGGTCTCTACCGATAAGCGCTATGCGCAAAACGGGGTCCAGGGTGGGATCGAAACGCAGGATGACCGGATTCTGCGTCACCCCTTGAGGTAAATTGATTTGATCAAGGCTGTCGCGCACGCCCTGCATCGCCACATTCATATCGCTGCCCCAGGCGAACTCCATGATCACTTCGGAGAGTCCTGCCGAGGATACGCTGCTGATTTCTTCAACGCCTGACACCACGCTCAGGCGTTCTTCAAGCGGACGCGTCACCAGTTTTTCGACATCTTCCGGCGCCGCACCATCGTACTCTGTGCGCACGGTCAAGGTGGGATACGCGATGTCCGGCATCAGGTTGATGGAGAGTTCCTGATAGGACTTCCACCCGAAAACCAACAGCGTCAGGAATACCATCGCGATGGTTACCGGGCGACGAATTGAAAGGCGGTACTGTTTGGGTTCGGTGGGCGCGTTCATAAAAGAATCATTCCACGAAAAGCCCGCGCCCGCCACCACCCTTGCCCCCGGACTCGCCGTCTTCGCCGGATTCGCTGCGTTTCTTCTTGGCGGCTTCAAGCAATTCGTCGGCACTCATGCCTTCGAGTCGGGAAATTTCTTGCTGGACACTGGAGATACGCACCTTCGCGCCGTCTTTGAGCGAGTGCTGACCGTTGGTGACCATCAAGGCAGATTCTTCAAGTCCCGCGAACACCTGAATGCGGGTAGAATCTTCCAGGGCCGTCTGTATGGATACGCGCTTGGCGATATACACAGGCACTTCCGTGGAGTCGGACTTAGCATCTTCCTCGTCGCCTTTCTCGGACGCTTCCACTTCCTTCTTACTGTCGCTTGCGCCCAGGTCAGATGATTTACCACCAATGGATACTGTTTCGCCATCGGTCTCCTCGAGCACAAAAACATATTGCTTGCCATTTTCTTCAACAATGGCTTCCTTCGGTATCAAAATAACATTCTTGCGCGTACTCATCACGAGTTTCACGCGGGAAAACGCCGACTCACGCAGTTCTCCGTCCAGCTCCTCGTCAAAATCTAGCACAACCTTGATGGTACCCGTTACCGGATCCACGCTCGGATTGATTCGACGGATGGAGGCGCTGAATAAGCGACCCGGTATCGCGTCAACCCGAACTTCAGCCGTCTGCCCGATTTTCAAACGGGACAGTTCCTTCTCTGGCGGGGAAATGGTCAGAATAAAGGAGGAGGGGTCCATAATACTGAACACCGATTCCCCTACTGAGACGAGCATGCCCAGATGAATGACACGTGTCGTGATGACACCATCGATTGGCGCACGGATTGTCAGATTTTCCAACGCAAGCCGCTGGGATTCCAACGTGGCCAACGATTGTTCATGCGTATACTTGGCATTGTCCATGTCCATCTTTGTGCCGAGGCCTTCATCGTGCTGACGTTTGGCCAACGCGTATGACGTCTCGTTCTGGCGCACTTGAATAGAGGATTGATCGTATAGGGCCTGGGCTTCCGCTCTTTCCAGCTCAGCCAGGATATCGCCTTGAGAAACCGTATCACCTTCATCCACCAACAAAGCTATACAACGCGCAGAACCCTTGGAGGAAACATCCACACGGCGCTCAGCTTCTATGCGGGTAGACGTGTCGAAATACGAAGACATATCCCCGCGGGTCGGTGATGCCACTTCGACCGGAATAATCAGCGGCGGACGTTTCACCTCCTTGCCAAATTCACCTTTGGCATTTTTCGCATCTGGCCCCCAGGGTTGACAGCCGACCACGGCAATCGCGAGTAACAGGGCCGGAATGCCCGCTCGGCAGAACAACGTTTCTTTGAAAATTCGCAAAAGAGTACCTCGTTTAGTCAAGTATTGCGGTTATTTGGATCCATTCCACACCATCAGCATGCACGCCTTTGGACTGACCCCGGGGGGTATTGGTTTGGTTCATGGGCGAATCCAGTCGTGCCTATAGTTTAACACGAGCGGGCCCGAAAGGTCACACTCAGCTGATCCTCATAGCTACAAACGGTGTGAGGACGGTATTTATCACTATTATGGGATCATTTTCCCGTCCAGGCGGCATTTCCGATAAGGCGGCTGGCCAGCCCAAAAGAGGTCCAGAAGGTAATACTGACCACGGCAACTTCAATTCCGATACCCACAACCAGCGCATCCGGCGGGATTTCAGCGGCCTGATTCATCAGCCACGCTTGAGTCGCATGCGGTGCACCGGTCGCCGTGGGGGTCAACGGCAGAAAGCTGACAATGGCCAAGGCACACTTTGATGCCGCAACAAGACCGAAGCCTGGAAACACAGATAGCGCCTGAAACATCAACATCACCGCCACGAGATCCATGACCTTGGTGACGACCGTTATCAACACGATACCGGGCGCATATCGGGTGAACTGGAACAACTCCTCACTCACCGCCGCGAACAACATCGTGGTTCGGTGGGCAAGTGAGCCTTCCTTCGTTTTATTAGCCGCCCAGAGAAACAGTCGTCGATGCGTCAAAAAGTAAATCCCCAAGCCGCAACAGACAACCGCGATCGCCGTTACTCTGATAAACTGCGCGCGGGTCAAGAAGTTTATAATGGCGAGACCATATAACCCGATTGTAATTGTCACCAGAATCTCGACCACGCGGTCGTACATGATCCACGCGCCCACTTTCGGCGTGCGATGATCGCGAATTACCATCGGTGCGAATTCGCCCAGTCGACCCGGCGTAAACGCTCCCGTCGCCTTCGACATAAAAAACAGTCCCGTCGCATGAGCGTCAGGGCCGAGCGCATAGCGCCATTTCAGAACACGCAACCAGGTGGCACTCACTATCAGCAGAACGGCGATGACGACGAGGTCGATGCGCGCTCCCAATAGTTCATCACGAATATCACGCCAGCCGAAATACCACACCACCCCACTGTAGACCAGCAGGCCAAGCACAAACAGATAGCGTCGTCGACTCTTGCGAGTCGTTGGTTGCTCCCCATTCACATTATCCTGCTTGGCGTTCACAGTGACTCTCATCCCCCGATCAAAACGTGCCTAAATCATATCAGCTAACCCGAATAGATTAAAATACACTCAGTAGGCGTGAACCCGCTCTCAAATAAAATGGGGCTGTGCCCCCCCGCTTTAATCCAATTTGTTCAATGCGATACAATCCCCACTTCATTACCCAACCCGCGAGAACGACCATGCTGATTACGCCAGAGCGATTCAACACCATTACAGCCGAATTCCCTGACAAAAAAGTCATGGTTGTCGGCGATATTTACCTCGATGAGACCAATTTTGGCCGAATCTCGGAGATGAGCCTGGAAGCACCCATCCCGGTTTTCGAGAAGACCCGGCAATACCATAACCCCGGAGCCGCCGGAAATGTCGCGGCGAATCTGGCTTCTATGGGCGGCCAGGTGTGGCTCGTCGGTGTCGTGGGTGAGGACGTGAACGCGGGTATTCTGCGCAAGGAACTCGATGCGCGGGGAATCGATTATTCGAGCATCGTCGTGGATGCGGACAACCCGACCAACACCTACGGAAAATTCCGGGCCGGCGGCGACACCTATCCCGAACAGGAAATTCTGCGCTCGGATACGCCTCGACAAAGTGAGATTCCGTCCGATATCGAGTCAAAAATTATCGAATCCATAAAGGCACTCGCTCCTAAGGTAGACGCCATCGTCATCATCGACCAGGTTTCCTACCTCATCACACCGAAAATTGTATCGACCATCACCGATTGCGCGCGCGAGCATGATTTGCTGACCATCGCCGATTCCCGCGAACGCATCGGCATGATCAAGGACGTCGATGTCGTTGTGCCCAACGAATCCGAACTCGGCGTCGGGATGAATCTTCCCGTCGAGACCGACGAAGAATTGCAGGCCGCCGCGAACGCCGTGCTCAAACAATCCCGCGTGGCCTTCATCACACGCGGTGCACGAGGCATCACCGTTTTCGCCGAAGGCACCTCAACAAACGCGCCAACTTTTGCAACCGAAGTGGTCGACGTAACCGGCGCAGGCGACACCGTGACCGCATCCGCAACACTATCGGTCATGTCCGGCGGCGCGTTACAGGAAGCAGCCGAAATCGCCAATGCCGCTGCCGCCAACGCCGTGCGACAGTTGGGTGCCGTATCGGTGAACCTTGAAGAAATCGAAAATACACTCTTCGCTGCCGCCAACGCTCAATCGGTCGTTTCAGGCGACACGTTAAAGACTCTGATCGCCGATTATCAATCCACTGGAAAATCAGTCGTGTGGACCAATGGTTGCTTCGACATCCTGCACGCCGGACACGTGACCTATCTGATGGAAGCCGCGCGTCAGGGCGACATACTCGTCGTGGGACTGAACAGCGACGCGTCGGTGTCCTCGGTAAAAGGCCCGGATCGTCCAATCGTACCTGAATCGGAACGCGCACTCATCATCGGTGCGCTCAGATGCGTCGATCACGTCATCATCTTTGACGACGACAACACGGTGGCACTGATCGACCGTTTCCGACCCGACATTTACGCCAAAGGCGGCGACTACACACTCGACACCATCAACCAGGACGAACGAAAGTTGATGGAGTCCTACGGCGGAAAAATCGCCCTGATTCCCGGCGTGGACGGTCAATCGACGACTTCGATCATTCAGAAACTGACGAGCTAGAGCGTCTGCACGGTAATATTCGTATTCGTGTAGATACAAATGCTTGCGGCAATCTCTAGCGATTGCCTGACGATGGCTTCGGCGTCCAAGTCGGAATGCGCGACTAGTGCACGCGCAGCGGAAAGCGCAAATGATCCTCCAGAGCCAATCGCGAGAATGCCGTCGTCGGGTTCGATGATCTCCCCGGTTCCGGCGATAAGCAATGACGTCGTTTCGTCGCACACGGAGAGATGCGCTTCAAGTTGGCGCAGGTATTTGTCCGTGCGCCAGTCCTTGCCCAATTCCACAGCGGCGCGCATGAGGTTGTTATTGAATTCGCTCAGCTTCACTTCGAAGCGTTCAAAGAGCGTGAAGGCATCCGACACAGACCCGGCAAACCCGGCAAGCACGCGCCCGTCGGCCAGCGTCCGTACCTTCGTCGCCGTATTTTTCATCACAACATTCCCGAGCGTCACCTGTCCATCACCGCCCATCGCGACCTTACCGTCTTTACGCACCGCAATCACGGTCGTTGCGTGAAACTGTTCCATTCGAGTGGTTCCTCCTGCATGAGGTTGTATCAAAAAAAGCGAGGCGCATCAAAATTCTGATGCGCCTCGCTTAGTATAGCGTATAGAGCGTTACTTACACCCGACGCGAATCATCCCTCACGAGTCCCGGTACACGGTTGGTGCGTTGACCGCCGTCTGCGCGGTATTGCAGCTTAAACTTCTCGATGTCGTCTTCTTTGAGTTCCTGACGTTTTTCCTTGGGGTCCATACCGTAGAGGCGCGCTGCATTGAGCCCGAAGATATTCGCTTTATCCTCTTCGGTAATTTTCGCGTAGCCATGTTTCTCGCACAACTCGTCGCTGATCTGGAATCGTTTGAGCGCATCGATCACCCACTGCGGACTGCCCCACCAAAGACAATCCGTACCCCAAATCACGTGGTCCGAACCGTAATACTTGATGTTTTTCCCCATGAGGTGCTGACACATGACCGGGTGTTCCAACGCCAACGTTCCGAAGGCCGACCCGATTTCCGCGTAGACGTTCGTCAATTCGGGATTGCGTTTCTTGATGTCAATCAACTCTTTATGCCAAATGAAATCGCCATTTTCCGCGTTCCACTCGATGAGGTTCTCAAAATCAGGCGTATACGGGGACATTTTCATGGCCGAATGATAAATCACGAAGGTCAAATCCGGATTGTCCAACGCCGCCTTCTCCACGTCCTTCGGATTGGCGAGGTGTCCAAGCGTGCGGGACTGCGCGGAATATCCTTTGTGTACACTGAACAGTTTAATGCCAAGCTCTCTTGATTTCTGATAGAAATTCGCCGACATTTCATCGTCCAGCTGGAACCCGCCGCCGCTTTTGCCTGGATCGGTATGGCAATACCATTTCCAGGAAGTAATGCCGTATTGCTCCACTTCGCGCGTCATTTGATCGTGCAACGCGGGATAGTCAGGTTTGTTCGTTGTCTTGTCCCAATAATGATTCGGTGCGCAGTTTCCCTGGTTGTAGGCGCGTCGAGTGCCGCCGGCCAATCGATTGATCTGATCGCGTGTTTCCTGCATCAACCAACTCGGCAATGCGCCGCGACTGCGCTGGAATCCTTCAAGGACATTGCCTTCCGTATCGGTGTTCGTTTCGCGGTCGGGTACACCGCTGATGACGACGATGTCGGTTTCACTGTCGAAGAAGAATTCTTTGACGAAGGTACGCTGACTGTAGCCCGCGGCTGAGTTGTCCAGTTCGAAGCCCATGTTTTTTACGAACTCCGCGTTACGGAATCCGATGGCATATCCGTTCGTAAAGTGCGCCTGCACATCTACGATAAAGTAATCTTTGCCGCCGGCACCTTCTTCGACCGCAGCCGCTTCCACCGTCTCGTCGTCCGTCACGTTCCAATGATTGCCGTACACTTTATTTGCCGCAACCCATGCCGTCGCCATACCCATCGATGTCCGCATGAAATCACGCCGTCTCAATCCCAGCTTCTTGGCCTTCTCCGTACCCATTTCCATGGTAAGGCTTTCAACCTCGGCCTGCATCTTGTGCTGTGGGCGTGGAAGTAGTTCTTCGTTGGACACCACCTGCGTCGGGACCGGTGAATCGATCCCCTTCTTTTCATCGCGTACGTATTTCGGTACCCACATGAGTGCGCTCTCCTTCTCACCAGTTTCAGCTCGGTTCTCAATGACACACTAAAAATAGTTTAAGGGATTAACGATCCAAGTTACCACAAAAATTACGAAGCGCGGACGGCTGGCATCGAGATACCCTATATGCTACGGTGAATACCTGTTTTCGAGTGCCGTCATCGACCCGGATAAGGATACGTCGTGCCAAAAGAGCCGAAAGTCATACGCATTTTCGCTGCATGCCTGTTCTTCGCCTTGTGCAGCACTGCATCGGCCCAATCAACGCAGGATCCCGCGGCGTGGGGCGACGACCACGTCGGGAAAAGGCTGCCCGACTACGTCACCGGCGATGAATGCCTGTTTTGTCACCGTGAAAAGGTCGGTAATCTGTGGGCCAATAACGCCCACAATCTCTCCATGCGCAACGTGCACTCACTGTCTGGCTCGCTCAAGGCATTGCTGCAGTCCACGGCCGTCTCGCCCGTCTCAAAAGAGGCCACCTACATCATCGGCAGGAAGAACCAAATTCGATTCCTGAAACCAAACGGAAAGTACGGTCAGTTCGCGATTCATGACTCTCGGCTAAGCGCTCGACGATCCGGCGAATTCGAATCCAACATCAATGCCGACGACACCTGGAATAATGAACTGTTCTCGAAGCAATGTATCGGTTGCCACACGACAGCGGTTGAGCAGGAATACGAAGCGTTTCAGTCACCCTCATTGGATTGCATGGTCTGCCACGGAGACGTACCGCAAGGGCATCAAAATGAACCCGCCTTGGCCCACTTTGCCAAGAGCGCGAAGACTGACTCGCTCGTCGAAACCTCCGCCTGCGCGCAATGCCATCTACGAGAAGGCACCTCGCAGTCTACAGGACTCCCGTATCCAAATTCGTTTGTCGCCGGGGATAATCTATTCAAAGATTTCGAAGTCAACTTTTCCGACGAGTCCATCGCGGCGATGAACCCTGCGGATCGTCACGTGTATCAGAACGTGAAGGACGTCGTCCTCTCTGGACTCACGGACATTACCTGTACCACGTGTCACGACATTCACGATCAGTCCTCACGTAAACATCGGGTATTGAAACGAATAGAACGTGACACAACCTGTTTGATTTGCCACAGTGATAAATCGGATTACGAAAAAGTTATTGCCTATGAAGTACATAGTAAGGTGTGCAACTATTAAAGGAGAAGAACCATGCCACTCGATCCAGCCATTGACTATGAACACCTTGGACCCGCCACCGAGTTCGATGAAACCGACGTGAATCTTCGTTCGTATTTTTGCGACATGTCCGATGAACAACTGAAAACCTACAGTCCGAATTTTACTGATGAAGAACTTATGGAGTGGGACGAGAATTTCATGGAAGACGGAACGTTGATGTTGGTCTGTAGCGAACGCGATGTACACGCTGGCGAGTACCGTGCGGTACTAAAAGTTCACCTCGAACACCGACCTTTATGATGTCTGTTGGAACTGGAATCACGTTGATTCCGCAAGAAAAACAATAAAAATTGGGTGTGTCACGCAGCCGAGCGGTCCAAGTGTTACAAGTTTTTCAATAAATCGCATATATATTATCACTTTACCCACTAAATGTCGAGATATTCTCCAATTACTGAACATTTTCTTGTTTTTTGCTTTTAATCCCATCCGACATAGTGTATAACAGAGGTACAACATTGATCCTCATGAACCGTTTTGCCCCACTCCCAAAACGAAAAACGGTTCTAATGCCCGGGGGGCAGGTCACCCAGCCTGCCCCCTACTCTTTTTTTTAAGGCCCCGATAAAACCCAAAAACGCCGACGCGAATTATCGCGTTGGCGTTTTATTTTTATTGCTAAGGGGTCACAGACGATCGGGAAAATTATTGAGAAGGCGGTGGAGGCCGTTCGCCATCAGGTGGTCGTGGACGCTCCCC
Organism: Candidatus Hydrogenedentota bacterium; assembly: GCA_046583315.1. GTDB lineage: Bacteria > Hydrogenedentota > Hydrogenedentia > Hydrogenedentales > DTSJ01. The sequence continues at coordinate 6,841 of JAYGCN010000052.1, read as the reverse complement.
ATCAGGCGGCGGACGTCGACCATCCCTCGAACGTGGTCCATCAAATTGATCACGTGGTGGATGGCCATCGCGAAAATTCCGCGGCGAACCATCATCGTGAGGAGGCCCATGCCGATCGCGTCTGTATTCCTGAATACGTTTTTCCCATTTCTCCACCTGTTCGGGTGTAAGAATCGCACGCACCTCCTGCTGCATCGTTGCCCGAAGCACATCAACACGCCCATCCATCTCCTCGCGTACCGTTCGCATTTCAACTGAATGCGATTGAAACACGGCTCTAACCTCTTTGGCCTGTTCATCAGTCAAGTCGAGATCGCGCGTCATGCGCCCCATCAGGCGTTGGCTAAACTGGCTCGGCGCCGCGTCGGGCTGTTCAAGACGATTCTGGACGATCAGCGTCGTGCCGCCCGCACCAATCACAATGCCGCACACCAGAAGCACAGCACCCATCAATAGGGTCAGCCACGTGCTCGGCGGTTTGGGAAGGGGTGGTCGTATGTGATTCGAATCATTCATCAGAATTTCTACATCAACGATGCACTCGTGGTTTGATACAACGCATTCAAGGGGTCCAGCAAGGTCATCAATATTGGAATCGCGATGATGGCAATCGCAAGCGCCGCCACACTCGAAGCCAAGGCGAGCCACATCAACGGACGACCCGCCACGAATCGATCCTGCACCCGAATCTCGCGCAACACATAGGGTGTGACATGCGTCTTCGGAGCGGACTCCAGCCGCGCGAGTTGCGCCAGTGCTTCAAGCGGATCGTTCGAGTCATCTGCGTTTGGATTAAGCGGACCCATAACCAGCAGCCTCCAGTTTGGTTTTCAGTTTCTTGCGCGCACGAAACGCCCGGACCTTCACGAGTGAGCGACTCCACCCGAGATGATCCGCGATTTCCTGCGTGTTCCAGCCTTCAAAATATAACAACGTAAGCACGATGCGTTCCTGCGTGGGCAAGATCGCCAATAGCTGATACAAATACTCGCCGGCTTCCGACGGCGTCGCGTCACTTTTCTTCTGCAACATATCGTATTGTATCGCAACGCGCTGTTCACGCCGCTCGGTGTCACGCGCTTTGTGTTTCCAATGTTTGTACCCCACGCGCGAGGCAATCTTGCGAAGCCAGTGTTCGAAAGGTGCCGTGCCGCGAAAAGTATGCAGACTCAGATACGCTTCAACAAAAACTTCCTGCACCAATTCTTCAAGACGTTGCGCGTCCCGGGTGAATCGCCACATCTGACACGCAATAATCGCTTCATAACGCCCTACGATTCGTGCATAGGCCGCCTCATCACCCTGCTGACACAGGCGTAAATCTTCCAGATCGGCTGAAACGGCGGGCAAATCCAAAGCAACAGACTCCTGATGGAGGATGGCAATCGAGGTCATGACTGGTCCTCGCAGACAAAAACAAAGCTATTCGACGGCCAGTGTACCGGATCAGCCCTTATTATCTCAGGATGCGCCACGAACGCAAAATCCGAATAAGAAATGCTGTCCAAGTTAAAGTATTTCAACATGTTGCACTCCTAAAATCACTGAAAAAAACCTGTGTTTCGTTATACCATAGTGCGTTCTAACACGAATTCGGTTACACCTTTTTCGTCACTTTTGACCAATTATAGGAGTCCCATCATGTCTGCAAGCTAGACAAAGCGGAACTAACATGAGTAAAATTGTGTTTTTCTGTAGTGAAGCGGGGGAAACCCGCGAATCGCTCTATCCAAGTACCTTTCAAGAGAGGGTTTATCGTGAAACCGACCACAAGACGAATCGCCAGCATCCTTCCAGCCGCACTCATCGCTCTGGCACCCCTGGCAAGCGCACATACCCGCATCACCACCGACGTGAATTGGGGCAAAGATATCCGACCAATTCTCGAAGAAAAATGCATGAGCTGCCATCACCCCGGCGGAATGGCCCCCGACTATGTAAACCTGACGATTTATGGCGACGACACGAATCCCGGTGCGCGCGCCTGGGCCGTGGCCATCGAAGAAGAAGTCCTGACTGACCGCATGCCGCCCTGGCAAGCGGATGCTCGGTTCGGAAAATTTGATAGCAGCAAACATCTCACCGAGCTGGAAGTCGACACGATCATCGCATGGGTTCGTGGCGGATCGCCTCAAGGCCCGATTCGTAACCTTCCGATGCCCGAGCAATTTGAAAAACCCGACTGGGCATTTGGCGAACCCGATGTCGTGGTCGCTCCCGAGAAACCATACACCCTTAAAGCCGACGAGCAATTCGGAACCGTCACCTACACCGTTCCAGTCGAGCTCGAAGAAGAAACGTATGTCACCGGTTACGAATTCCTGGTTGAGAATCCCAAAAACATTCACAGCATCACCGCTTGGTTGAACGATGCCGAAGGTGCGGAGCTGGCTCCCCTCGAATTGGAAGTGCAAGGCGAATACGATCCGCTCGCCGATGAAGACGACCTTGAAACGACCCGCATGCGAGAGATGCCCGCCGGTCCACACCTCATCGGGCAATGGGTGCAAGGCGATGACCCCGTACTGTTTCCCGATGCCGCTGGGCGCCTGTTCAGAACCGACTCCACCGTTACCGTCACCATCCAATACGCCCGACCCGAATACGCGGACTGGTCAACCGACGTAATCGATTCCTCCAAACTCGGCCTCTTCGTCGCGCAACCGGACGAAGAAATTGACCTGTTGGTGGAAAGTATTCAACTGACGGAAGACGACTTCGAAATCAAAGCCGGAGATGCCGAAGCGGAAGTCACTACGTCGCTCACCATCGAAGAAGCGATTCTATTGATCGGACTTCGCCCCGAACTGGGCCCCGTGCCGAAGAATTACGAAATGCGATTGACCTATCCCGACGGGCGCACCTCCACACTCATCTGGCTTCCGAAGTTGGCGCAGAAATGGGAATCCTCCTACCGATTCGCCAAACCCATTGAAGCACCCGTCGGCTCAAAAATCGACATCATCGCAAAATACGACAACTCCGAAGACAATTGGGACAATCCAAACTCGCCGCCGATTGCCCTTGCTGCCGGCAACGGATTTCGCGAAGCCAAAATGCGTACCACCATCGACTACATGTTAAACGATCACCTGAAAGTGGAAGAGGTGTTCGTGCCACGCGAACGCCCCGCCGCCGAACTCGAAGGTACCGGCATGAGCATTGCCAGCACGCCTGCTTTCCCCGGTTTTGATCCCGGCAATCCCGATCCCAAAGGCGGCACACTGCCGGAAGACGATAGCAACGAAACCATCATGAAAGATCTCGTTGATTCCGTCGCGCTTGATGACGACCACATTTTCTGGTGCCCGATGCGCGGCAACCCCTGCGCACTCACCGACTACACCGAGCCCGGCATCTGCGACGATTGCTTCATGAACCTCAAGCCCAAGTCGTTCTTCATGGAAGGCCAAGAGTTGGCACCCACCGCCCACGACTGGGAGCTCAGCAAGACAGGCAAGACGGACATCTACTGGTGCGTGAACCGCGGCGACGAGGATCACCAACAAATCGATTACTTCGCACCCGGCGATTGCGACATCTGCAGCGAACCCTTCGGACACCAGACCCAATTCGAAGTCGTGCACACCTACGCCTGCATGATTCCCGATTGCGAAAATTATCAGAAGATCTACTACGGTCCCGGCCTGTGCTCGGGATGCGGTCAACCCGTCTCCGGATTGGGCCACATGGATCACACGCCCATGCACGGCGGTTGGCAGTTCTTCATGGTGGACAACCTGTACCATCATCTCGAAGGCACCATGCACAAAGAGGGCATCTTCAAATTGTACATGTACGACGACTGGAAAGTGCCGCTGGACACACGCTTTACCAAAGCGACGTTGTTTGTCGAGCAAGAAGACGAAGCCACTGGCGACGTCACGACGACAGAATACGAACTCTCCAGTCGCAAAGACGGCGATACCTGGTTTACGGCCGACCTGCCCAAAGAATTCCCCATCGACTTCTACGTGCACATCTGGTTACCGAGCGTAGACGACCGTTATGTTCTTGACCGAAAGCGCTACGACTTTACATTCGAAGAGTTGACTCCCCTGCCCGACCCCAATGCAGTACCCACGGGTGAATTCCAACTGCACGCGCACCAATGCCAGAAGTTCGTTGTGCCGCCGACCGTTTCACGCATCGTTCAGGAAATCGTCAAACAAGACCGGATGATAGCGACGTATATCGAGACTGCCGACTGGCTCAAGATTCACTGCCCGGCCGCGGACACCAAGACGCTCGTCGAAGCACTCTCCGACCAGGCATCCGGCCTCAATGTGCGTCAACGCGGCACACTCAAGAAAATTCAGAAGTTGGTGGGCCTCAGCTCCCTGGCCCTGGACCGGGCGGGCGACGTGGGCGACATTCCCAGAGTGAACAAGGCCTACAAACAATACAGCGAAGCCATGACATTGCTCGGCCAGCTGTATCCGGATACCGTGCAGCAATAAGGAACTCGTATTGAATATGCGGGGTTGAACCTGAGAGTGACTGCGGCGGGGCATTTTCGATTATTCCGCAAATAGTTGAATATAAACAAGTTACACGAATCACACAGAGCCTGATTCGCCATTGGACATGCCAAAACAGCTTCGTATACTATAGTTCGCTAACTGATTTGGTCTGAAACCTTTGGTAACAGGCTGTGAGAAGGGCCCAATGCGGGCAAAATATGTAGTACTATAAAGTCTGGGAGGACATTATGAAGAAGAGTATGATCGCCGTCTTTGCCGTAGCACTGATTGCAGTAGCCATTGTCAATGTTAATGCTGCCACCAAGGGTGAAAAAGGAATCATCGTTGGAAGCCTGGTTGAACTGACTTCCTATGCCATGATTGAAGGAGATAACGTCGAAGCCGCCAAAGATCGCGCGGAAAAAGGGTTTCCCGTTGGGATCATTGAGGACGATACGAACACCATCTGGCTGCTCACCTTCCGTAGCAGCGCACCGGCGTCTCATTTGGAAGTCGCAAACGACCACGTGGCAGACTATATTGGAATGAAGGTCGTCATACAGGGTCTGAAATACGAAAGAAACGGTGTGAACGTTGTTCGCTTCAGTTCCATCAGCGAATACTAAAAAATAATGTAATCGGTATTCATTAACGAAGATCGATTGAATTAAAAAGGGAGAGAGACCGAAATGAAAAAACTACTGACGTCAATGATGTCCGGTACTGCAGCCATCGCGTTGGCTGCTTCTGTATCGGCCACCGCCGAGGTCCCGGCAAAACCGACCTTTACGAAGGACGTGTTGCCCATCCTCCAGGAGAACTGCCAGACCTGTCACCGCCCAGCGGGAACAAACCTGTCCGGCATGATCGCTCCGATGTCCCTGATTACCTATCAGGAAGTGCGCCCCTGGGCAAAATCGATCGCGAAAGCGGTCGAATCCAAGACCATGCCGCCCTGGGATGCCAGCGAAAAATACCACGGCGTGTTCAGCAACGAGCGCACCCTGACGCAGGATGATATCGATACGATTACGACTTGGGTCAAGCAACGCGCCCCGCGTGGTAATCCCGCCGATGCGCCTGCGCCAATGACATTCTCCAAAACCGGCTGGAACTTCGGTGAACCCGATCTCATTGTTGCATTTGACGAGCCGTTTTTCGTACCCGATGAAATTCAGGACCTCTACGAAAACATCACGGTAGAATTGACCGAAGATCTGCTTCCGGACACCCGTTGGATCCGTAGTATCGAATTCAAACCGGGTAGCGAAGTCGTTCATCACATCATTGGCCACGCAAATGCTCCTGCGCACGCAGGCGACGAAACACGTGGAATGCTCGGCGGCAACGCTCCCGGCGCAGACCAGACTGAATTGCCAGAAGGCTTCGGTATCAAGCTTCACAAAGGTTCGCACGTCACTTTCGCGATGCACTACCACAAAGAAGCTGGCCCAGGCACAGGCATGTACGATAGCTCTGAAATCGGCCTGCAATTCCACGAACTAGGCGCCGAAATCAAACACCCCGTCGAGATTTCTACCGTTTCACACGGTGCCTTCACGATTCCCCCGCACCATCCCCATTGGAAAGTCGCCGGATCACGTACCTTCGACGAAGACATTACTGTGCTGAGCATTCTTCCCCACATGCACCTGCGTGGCGTTGAAGCCAAGTACACCGCCTTCTATCCGGATGGTACTTCCGAAGAAATTCTTCACGTCCCGAATTGGGATTTCAACTGGCAAACCGGCTACGAATTCGAAGTCCACAAAAAACTTCCTGCTGGAACCCGCATGGAAATGGAATTCTGGTTCGACAACTCCGAAGCACAGGCTGCCAAAGGCGGATTCAATCCGAACCGTTCCATCAGCTTCGGTGGTCCGACAACCGATGAAATGGACTTGGCTTGGATGACCTTCGCGCCGACCAATCCCGTTAGCAGCGACTAATCTCCCCACTCTCTCCCCCGCCGACGCGTCCACACCGGGCGCGTCGGCGGATAAAACTAAAATTTGCTACTCCGATAGTGAAACCATTATCCGAGCAACACTGTCCAAACGCTGGCACCACCACCGCGTAACTGAAAAGTATTTTTGCTTCATAAAGGATTTTAAGGCCATGGGCACAACACACCGCCTAATACGGACGCTTCTCAGCTCCCTACTCACGCTAACAGCGCTTACCCTCGCGTCATTCACGCCTGCACACGCCGAAGACCCCATCAAAACTACCCTGGACGCTTCCGAAGCCCGTGACTTTCTCGGCACATGGACCATTGCAATGGACATGATGGGACGGGTAATGAATTTTGAAATGAAAGTCGTCGACATTGACGGCAAAGCCGGAGCCAGCTTCGACTCCGAGCGCCAGCCGGAGCC
>JAYGCN010000023.1:0-1844 GCA_046583315.1 Candidatus Hydrogenedentota bacterium | reverse complement strand
CAGCCGCGGCCAAGTATCACTTACGCCTGGCGACAATTTATCGCTCAACATGACTTCAGTGGCGACCCCCTGTTCGGCCCCTGGCACGATTTGATGGAAGATGCGACGCTGCGACCTCACCAATGGCGCGACCAAGGTGTCGATGACCGATTAATTGCGGCACTTGTCGCGGCAGCGCCTCGAACACCTCATGAGATTGCCACAGTCTACGGAGAGCTCATAACCCACATCTGGGAAACACCGCAGAAATTGCGAAAAAAACTCGCGTCGCTGCAGAACACCCGCGAATCACTCGGTAAAAAGACGCTCAATCTCGCAGATCTTGTTACCGGTGGTAACGGTTTGGCGATCGGCGACTCAGATTTCGGGATTCATCCAGCGACTGGGGAAATCGTTACGGGCTCAACTGGATTCGTCGACGTTGCGAGTCCCGATGTCTTCGCGCAGTCAAAAAACAAATATATTGATGGCGTCTTTGTGCCTCAGAAATTGGACAAACAAGTCATCAGTTCCACCGGTCTAACCATCCACGGTGTACCCACCAACCTCTCAGGTACTTGGGATTACGTTCGCTCCGGCCCCCCTTCTGGTTATTCCTCGACGACCATCGATGAAATTAACTACGGTACGGCGCCCCATTGGTGCGTCGCATTACATGCCAACAAAGGGATAACTTTCGACCTAGAACCTCTGCGGAATTTTCATGGATTCCAGAAAGCCATATTCCAAGCGATCATCGGTCACGTTGGAGAAAAAGGGAAAAGCAGACTGAATGTAACTGTCTATGTCGATGGAAAACAAGTTGCGCAGCACGTCGGTATCAAAGCGCAACAGTCCGGAATCCCGCTTCGATTAGGACTCAACACGACAGCGCGGTTTCTCACATTTCTCGTAACGCAAGGCACCGATGGAATCTCTCATGAGCAAGCAATTCTCGGTGACGCCCGCTTTGAAATCGAATCGGATAGTTCCTTTTTGAAGAGTATTGCTGTCAAGGCCGAGGCGCTCGAAAAACAGATCGCTACGCTCCGCAGCCAAATTGAAGCCCTGCCTTCACCGGCCGACGACCCCCTCGCGCAGATACTATTATCACCGCAAAGTCCCTCATGGTTTTCCGAACGCAACGTTTACCATTATCTGGCTCGCCGCGATAAGGATGCGTTTCGGGGTTTAGTCAATGAATTAGATGGAATCGCCGTGCAAGACGACACAGCAACCGCGCGCGCCATGGTGATGGTCGATAAACCGGTGCTCTGCGACCCCGTGATCTTTCAAAGAGGTGATGCAGCCTTTCCTGGAAACCCAGTGCCGCGCCAGTTCCTTAAAATACTGTCTGCGGAAAAACGGATCCCGTTCGCCGGTTCCAGCGGTCGGCTGGACTTGGCCAACGCCATTGCGGACCCCACGAATCCACTGACCTCACGAGTTTGGGTGAATCGCGTCTGGATGCACCACTTCGGCAATCCCCTAGTCGAGAACCCAAGTGATTTTGGCCTCAACACTCCACGCCCCGTTCAACACGAACTGTTGGACCTGCTGGCCATTCGATTTATTGAATCCGGCCTCCGCACCAAAGCACTGCATCGCTTCATCATGGCATCCGCGACGTATCGCCTATCTTCCTTTATTCCGGCGAACACCCGATGTAGCAAACAAGCCACTGTCGACCCTGATAATTCGTTACTGTGGCACGCTAATCGTCGGCGATTGGATCTCGAACAAAGGCGCGACACGCGACTAAGCATCGCAGGAAAACTAGATGACACAATGTACGGTCGCCCATTGCTCATTACAGACCAAGCCAACTACCGACGAACCATTTACGCTTTCGTCGAAAGGCAAAA
>JAYGCN010000248.1:0-41372 GCA_046583315.1 Candidatus Hydrogenedentota bacterium | reverse complement strand
GTACAGATAGGTGCGATGGTCGCGGGACGGGTCTATGATTCGGACACCGATCTTGGAGTTGCGAACGTTACGATCACGGCGCGGCCTGAGAACATCCCTGTTGCCGAGCGCAAGGAAACCAATACGGACGCGAACGGGTATTACCTGATTCAAGGCATGCATGCGGGGAATTATCGCGTGGAATATTCGGAGATCAAAAACTATCCGCGCGATATGCGCTGGGAAGATCGCAAGGAAGTGGTTACGGCATTGGGGCAGCGACTCGCGGGACTGGATTTTCCCGTTCGCCAGGGCATTTCGATCAGCGGCACCGTGGTCGATACGCGCGGCGACCCCGTCAATCAGGCATGGATTAACGGATCCATACAAAACGGTAATACGCGCGACTCGGGACAGTCTGACGAGTCTGGAAACTTTTCCATTTACGGCTTCAATCCGAATACAACGGTATCACTGAATGTTTCCGCCAATGAATTCGCGCGTGAACTGGAGTCGGTGAAAATCGAAAATGAATCGGTGTCGGGTGTGCGAATCGTGATGGACCCCGAGGGGAAGATTTCCGGCGTAGTGGTTGACGCATCTGGACGTCCGGTACCCAGTGTAAGCCTCTACACGCGCGAAAAAGATTCGAATGACTGGGGCGGCTCTGACGACTCAAACGCGCAGGGAGAATTCGAGTTGGAGCAGCTCAAGGCGGGTACGTATTACATTAAACCGTCGGTGAACAACAGTTATTCCAGCAATGACCCCACCCTTGAAACCGTGACGCTCGCTCGCGGACAACACCTGGAAGGGGTCCGGATCGTTTGGCACGAACGGGATGGCTCATATCAGATCTCGGGCAATGTAACGGATGACCAGGGAAACGCAATCAGCGGCGCGCGCGTGTACGCCTATGGAGGCGGTGGTGGCGGTCAAATCCAGAGTACTTCAGGCCCCGAGGGTAACTACGTGCTTCAAAATATCGAAGCGGGTATGTACACGCTTAACTTTCAATCACAAAAACATACGCCCCAGAATCTCCAGCAAATCGATGCAGGGTCGAGCAACGCGAATGTGGTAATGACGCGGACCGGTTCTATATCGGGAACGATCGTGGACGGTATAAACGGCGAGCCGGTCACGGATTTCAATTTGCTTCTGGTGAACGGCCAATTTCAATCTCATATGGAACAGCAGTTCAAGCGCTACCACCACGCAGATGGCGAATTCACGCTAGAAGGGGCGTATCCCAATCAATCAGTCTCGATTATGGTGCGTGCAACTGGCTATGCAGAGACCACCATACCTGTAGCTGGCGTGCACAGCGGGGACACCGTCTCCAATGTCTTGATTTCGATGGAAGGCGAAAGCACGGTGAGCGGGGTGGTCGTGGATCAGCGGGGCAACCGTTTGTCCGGTGTTTCAATATTCAAGGGCCCCTTACCGCGAAACGAGTGGGAGCGAGATCGTGGCGTGAAAGTCCGCAGTAATTTTGATGGAGAGTTTACAATGGGAGGCCTATCCAGAGGAGAAATGACGATCTCTGCCTACCTGAAAGGATTGTCTCCTGATACACAGGCAGTCAATATTGGATCGGGCACTAATAAGATACAGTTTGTCCTCACCGAAGGAGCGTCTATCGAAGGCGTGGTCACGGTGGACGGTAAACCTGCACCGAACGTGTCGATCTATGGAAATATTTTCGACGGGAGTGACGGGCAAAGAGGCTTTGACGTTCGAGGCACGACGGATGATGCAGGGTTCTATAGCATTGGTGGCGTTCCCGAAGGTCGCGGGAGCGTATCGGCGAATCTCAGTCGTGGTGGCGAGAATAGAAACATGTCCGTGCAGATTGAAGTCGCGACGGGCATGACCACCGAGGTGAATTTTATTTTTGAGTCTGCCACGTCGTCCGTGGAAGGCTACATCATGATTAGTGAGACGGAGACGAGTTCCGGGCGCGTCTCGCTTAGCATCAACACCGGCGGAAACACAGAGTCCCGCTATCAGGAGGTCTCTGGGGATGGACACTACCTCTTTGAATCACTACCCGCCGGCACGGTTTCTCTGCGTGCATGGGGAGGGTCGACACAGCGTCAAAAAAGCGTCTCGGCAGAATTGGGCGAAAACGAAAGTATCCGTCTCGACCTGAAGATGTATGGCGGCACGACGATTCATTGCCTAGTTGCCAATCCGCCTGCCGATAAAGTGGTTTTTGCGGCGATCTTGCAGGGCGACACGGTTGTTCCCGCCAAGCTGGATATGGGTTTCTTTCAAATGCTCACCACCGCAATGGTGGGGCAGGCACAGGTTACGAACGGTGTTGGTACCGTTGGAGGCATCGAAAACGGTTCGTATCTGGTGCTGATTGTCGCCTATTCTGCAGCTCCTGATGGAGTCAATTTTTCATCGATGCAAGTGGCGACGACCCCTGTTGTGGTTCAGGATCAGCCGGAGCTGGAAGTGGAAGTTTCCTTTTGATACGTGCGTCGGCTCACGTATACTGAATCGTTGATAATCACGAACCGTCAAGGAAATCTCAATGTACCGTCTTGTTCTCTCATGTTTTGTCGCCGCTCTGCTCATTCAATCGGCCTGGGCCGGAAAATCGCTCGGTCGTGAATACACGGCGGCCCAACGCATACAGCCAGCGCATCTTGAGGCGGTGCATGCCGATGTTCAAGCCATCCAGAATAAGCGAGAGCAGACTCCCAAGACGACTAAACAGCTCGAAAGCCTCGGGTTGAGCGATTTTCGCGCCATTTTTCATACGCACGCGGGCGATTCAGCGCATACCGGAGGCACCCCGGAAGAATTGCTCAAAGGTGCCCATGAAACAGGATTACAAGTCGTCTTTCTGAGCGACCATTTTCGTCCTCCGAGGGATTTCATGGACAGCTGGCGCGGTCTCAAGGAAGGTGTGTTGTTTATTCCCGGATCCGAATCACATGGATTTCTCGTGCATCCAGATGAGTCCGTTTTTGAAGAGATGAGCGGTGATAAGCAGGTCTTGATCGACAAAGTAGGCGCGGGGAGTGGCATGCTGTTCCTTTCTCACGTCGAAGACAAAGTCGATCACGCCATGGACGGCCTCACGGGCATGGAAGTCTACAACCGTCATTACGATGCGATGGACGATATGATGTTGTTACTCCACGTCGCGCAACGATTGACCAAAATTGGAGAGGCACAGATTCTTTCGGATCTGATCGCAAAATATCCAGATGAATTTTTCGCATCACAGCAGGATTACCCACAGGTCTACATGGACAAGTGGGATGCCGAGTCCATCAAGCAACGAGTGGTCGGCATCGCGGCAAACGATTGCCATCACAACAACGTGCTCATCATGAAAGTGAAAGACAACAAGACCGCCATCGTCGGAACCAACGTTGATGATGACGATGAGATGCAGGAGTTCTCTGTGGACACCTATCCGGGTCTAGCAGAATTGTTGAAAGGGAAATCACCTGGCGGCATCCTCGCGCGTCTCGATATCGATCCCTACCCGATAGCCATTGACAACGTAAGCACCCATATTTTTGCAAGCGAACAAACTGAGACGTCCATGCGCGAGGCCGTGCGCAGTGGTCACGCCTACGTCAGTCACGATTGGCTGTGTGACCCGAAAGGATTTCTTGCATGGGTCGAGCAAAAAGGAAAAAACGTAGCGATTGTTGGTGACGAGATCGCCTTCGCCAAAGGCCAAATCTTGAAGGCTCAGTTTCCCGCGGCCTGCAACGTGCGCCTGTTACGCAACGGGGAAGTCATCGAAGAAGACAAGACCCGCGATTTTAGCTTCAAGATTAAGGAGCCGGGCGTGTATCGGCTGGAGGCTTGGTTAGAAGTCGACGGCGAGCAGCGCACCTGGATTTACGCCAATCCAATATATGTCCGCGAATCTCTGTAAATCGACAGAAAATCTGTGTGATTTCATACGGTTTATGGGGCTACTGTACGGAGATTACGATCCGTGTTATACTTCATTTATGAAGTGTACACCGAGTCGAAAAGCAATTACCGTGCTCTCCGCAAGCGACACGCGGCAGTGGCACAGTCCCTTCAGCAAGATCCTGCGCGAAATCCACCAAGCCAAGATTGTTGACGATTGTATCAACAGCGTGCGCAAGGCTGGCTTTCTTCACTACGAAATCTACGATGCCTACGAGACACGACTCGCGGCGGGCACGGTGCCCGAGCCAGTCGTGGACTAACACTCCCTTGAGCCTGCAATACCCCATCGGTGAATACGACTGGCCTTCGACGATCACGTCCGAGATGCTGTATACATGGATGCCGGATATTGAATTACTGCCGGCGCGGGTTGCGCAGGCAATCGCGGGCCTCAATGATACTCAACTGGACACCCCGTATCGCCCGCAAGGCTGGACGATCCGTCAAGTAATCCATCATCTGGCGGACAGTCACATGAACAGCTATATACGATTCAAGCTGGCTTTGACAGAGGACGCGCCTACGATTCGCCCCTATGAAGAGGCGCTGTGGGCCGAATTGCCCGAAGCCCGTGACGGGGATCCAGCGATTTCGCTGGACCTGCTTGTGGCCCTGCATCGGCGCTGGGTGATCGTGCTTAACACGATGGGGGAGAAGGAGTTAGCGCGTACGCTGAGTCACCATGAACTGGGCCCGTTAAGACTGGATCAAAACGTCGGGCTCTACGCCTGGCACGGAAATCACCATCTCGCGCATATCACCGAAACCCGAGACCGTCTTGGGTGGTAAATGATTTCCCATGTATCCGCGCAACTTTTTGCGACCAAAGGGGATATAGGCATCAGTTTCGGTTGAAGTCGACTTATATTTTTGCTACCATCGGCGTAGTTTCGGGGGAGACCAAAAAAAATCAAGGGACGTTATTGATGGAAGAACCCGAAGGTTCCAATTTGGTCAGTAAACAACAACGTGTGGAGAAAGTTATGAACACATTACTAATTCGTCGTTCGGGTATCGCTGTGCTTGCTATTGTCATGATTGGGGGTCTTAGCGGCTGCAAAAAGAAAGCTGCTGAGGAACCATTGAACACCGATACGTCGTCGACTCAGTCTTCGCGCACTGGTGGAGAAGTTACCGTCGTTGATGGCTTGCCCGAAATTTCAGCAGAGACCCTTTTCAGCAGAGCTGGCGGCCTTGAAGTGATCTACTTCGATTACAACAGCTACTCGTTGCGTCCGGATGCCATGAGCGCACTTAAAGGTAACGCGGACAAAATTCTCCAAGTGCCTGGTGTTATCATTCAAATCGAAGGTCATTGCGATGAACGCGGTACGCAAGAATACAACTTGGCCCTTGGCGAGAAACGTGCTTTGGCCACTCGTGAATATTTAATGAACATGGGTGTCTCAGGTGATCGCATGGTGACCATCAGCTACGGCGAAGAAGATCCCGCTGACGGTGGACACACTGAATCGTCATGGTCACAGAATCGTCGTAGCGAGTTTAACAGAGCACTCTAGGTTTAACCCGTTACATGAAAAAAATGATTGCGTGTGGGGGTAAATTTATGAAAAAGGTCAAGGGATACTTGGCGGCAGGCCTGTCGGTTGCATTACTCACCAGTGGGTGTGCAACAGCCGGCGGCATCAGTGGCGGCGGTAGTTCGAATCAGTTATCGAATACGGTCGTCCAGACGCATCGCATGGTTCAGAACATGGAACAGAATCTTACCGGTTCCGTTTCGACACTGACGCGTACGACGGCCGAGATCGCCGCGCGCCTCAATACCAATGAGCAAGAGACACGTCGACTGTTGAGCATGGCGGAAGAGAACCAGCGCAAACTGGATACGCTGCAGTACAGCCTGGACGATCTCATCGCGACGCTGTACAAAGAGATGAATCTTACTCCGCCGACCCGCGTGACGATGCCGACTCAACCCCGTATTGGAACGACTCCTGACCCTTTGGGGCCGCCTCAAACCACTCCGCAACCATTTGTGACGCGGCCGGACGATGGCCCAACGATTACGCCGCCACCAACGCTTCCGCCATCGATCGATACAGCTCCCCCGGGGACGCAAACTCCGAATGCGTCCGATGCCTCGGCCCATTATCGTCAGGCGCAAGAGTCCTACACCAATGCCGATTATGCAACGGCGTTGCAGCAGTTCGATGAACACATTCGATTGCATCCTGATTCCCCGCATCTTTCCAACGCCACATATTGGAGAGCGCATTGTTACTTCAAAATGGGTGACTACACACAGGCCGTTCAAAGATTCGGTGCGATGCGTAGTCAATATCCGACCAGCGAGAAAGTACCTATCGCAATGTACAACGAAGGCGTCGCCTATTCTCGCCTTGGTAATATAGAACGCGCGAAAGTACTCTTCCAACAATTGATCCGGGAATATCCCGATGACGTGGCTACTGAAGTTGCACGTGACAATTTACGTCAACTGCAGGGACTCAGTCAGTAAGAATAACAAACGTTGTTGCAATTTTTAGGCGCGCGGAACTTTTCCGCGCGCCTTTTTTATCGTGATGATCGCCGATGAGGTAAACTTGAACCATGCACTACATCCTGGGACTAGACATCGGTGGGACCAAAATCGATTGCATCATCGCCGATGAAGACGGGAAGATCTGTGGCTTTGCTTCCGCAGGTACGGGAAGCCATGAATACCACGGCATTGAATCCGCCGCGCGTGAAATTGAGAAAGCCGTCTGCGCGACGCTGGACGATGCCGATATTTCACTGGGCGCAGTCCAATCCATCGGCCTTGGCGTCGCAGGTGCCGATCAGCCGAGTGATTTCCCCATGTTGGAAGACGCCCTATACACGCCGCTGTTCGGGGACATACCACGCGTCTTTGTGAACGATGCCTTCGCAGCATTGCGTGGCGGCACACGCGCGTCATCCGGTCTGGTGATTGCCTGTGGCACGGGCGCGATTTGTGCCGGTATTTCACCGAGTCAAGAACGCGCGCGCGCGGGGGGATGGATGCCGGAATATGGAGACCGATGCACCGGAGAAACGCTCGGAGAGGAAGGATTGAATTCGGTGTGGCGTGCCCGGGAGGATATCGTCCCGCCAACGCTCCTGACAGAACTCTTTCTGGAACGCGCTGGGTATAGCGACGTCGATACGCTATTTTTCGATCTCTACAACCAACGTTTGTCCACGGATGCTCTTCAACCCATGGCACAATTGGTATTTCAAGCGGGGCAGGCCGGAGACGCTGTGGCCTGCGAAATATTGCAGCGCGGGGGAGAGTATCTCGGCATGATGATCAATGCCGTAGCACGTAAACTGAGGATGAGCGACTCCGCTTTCGCCATTTGTACGGCGGGAAGCGTGTTTTCCCAGGGGGCGCCTATATTGCACGACTCCATGGCTCAAATAGTCAAGCAGGTATGCCGGAATGCCCACTTTCAAAGACCGATATGGATTCCCGTGGTCGGGGCATTACTTCTGGGATTCGAAGTCGAAAACCCGATTTCCGATAAGATGTATGATAAAATTTCCAAAAATTTGATACAATCGGAGTCCAAATACAACAAATCGTTCAGGGTGAGGTAAAAAATGCGAAATTTTAAACTATTGACAACTCTTCTTCTGCTGGGCGCTATGGCCTTTCTTTCGGGCTGTGGGTCGGATTCGGGAACGGAGACCACAGAGCCCGAAACGACGGCTACCGACTCAGAAGCGTCGGCACCTGCCACCGACGCGGAATTTCTGGAGGAAGTTCGAGCATCCACAGAAATGGCCGAGGCGGCTCCCGCTGAACGTGCGCAGATTGACCCCGCTTCAACCGAAGCCCCCCCATTGATTGTACTCGAAACCAAAGAGTTTGACATGGGCATGGTCCATGTCAAAGAACACACGATCAAACAAATCTCCATATACAACCACGGCGGACAGCCCTTGGTCATCTCAAAAGTTTCGACCTCGTGCGGGTGCACCACGGGCCGAATGCTCGAAGATACGATTGCACCGGGGCAGACCGGTACCCTTGAAATTGAAATCGATCCCAGTCGCATCAACGGCTATCGTTCACGCAAAGTACTCACACTTGCGAGCAACGACCCTGTAAACCCTTCGGTAAAACTCATTGTCGCGGCTCAAATTCCAGGCGAACTTCTCTTCTCTACGCGTGACTTTATCTTCGATACATTAGAGGATGGTGTGGCCGCATCGAAAACACTTCGCGTGACGCAGACCACCAGTGAGCCGGTTCTCATCGGAGAGCTCGAAGTGCGCGGAGGTCCAGAGTTCATGACCGCGTCAAAAGTAGACGTTCCGCAGGATGAATGGGTCGATGCCGAAATTCCCGAATTCGATTTGGTTGTGCATATCAGCGACGCGAGCACGGCGGGCCGATACGCGCCTACCGTCAAAGTACCGGTTGAGGATGGTCGCGGAAAACGCCTTTCATTTCCGGTACGTCTTACCGTTCGCGGCGATTACAGTTTTGAGCCTTTCGACATCACTCTGCGCAACGTCGCCACGGGAGAATTGCAAGAAGGTGTTTCAGTACTCACCTCGTCTGTTCCCTTGACCGTGGAAGAAGTAACCAACACGAATCCCAATGTGACCGTTACGCTGGTGCCGGGTGAGGAACCCAATTCATATCGATTTGACGTAACGATTCCTGAGGTCGTGGAGAATCGCTTACAGAAGGATGAGTGGACAGTCTCAATGCTCGTGGATGGAAAATCCGTTACCGAAACGCTCAAGGTTGTCGCCTTGATGAAACGTCAGTAACACGACCCGTCGCACACGGCATCCCGGAAAGGTACCGTATTGTCCACATTGGAAGAACTTCGCGCCAAGCTCGAATCTGCAAATCAGTATCACGTGTTGGACCATTGGGATACACTTAGCGACGAGGAACACGCGCGGCTCGCGACTCAGATAGAGTCCATCGACTTTGATTTGATGGACCAACTCATTGATGCATGGATCCTCAGTAGCTCCTCCGGTCAGCAATTTCAGGAGATCGCTCCGGCATCCGTTCAACCGCCTACGACGGTGCCGCGCGAGGGTCTGGATGGAGCGAGAATCGCCGGGGAACAGGCCCTGCGCGATGGACGCGTTGGACTGGTACTGGTTGCCGGTGGACAGGGAACACGGCTGGGCTATCCGGGCCCGAAAGGCGCGTTCCCGATTGGTCCTGTTTCCGGCCGATCACTTTTTGCCTTCCATGCGGAGAAAATTCACGGGATACAGCGGCGTTACGGCTGTGTGCTTCCGTGGTATATCATGGTCGGCGAGACCAACGAAGTCGCTACCAAGGATTTTTTCGCCGAGAACAAATTTTTTGGTTTGGACGAATCCAACGTCACCTTCTTCAAACAACGCATGATGCCATGCGTCGATGAGGCAGGCAATTTCATCCTGAGTGAGACGGGTCTTCTCGCGATGAATCCAAACGGACACGGCGGATGCATTCCTGCCCTCGTGGAGAATGGTATTTTGGACGATGCGCGCGCGCGTGGGATTGATACTTTCAGCTATTTTCAGGTGGATAACTGGGCCACGCGGCTCGCCGATCCGCATTTCATTGGATATCATCTGCTCAACGACGGCGAGATATCCTCGAAAGCGCATCGCAAGCAGGAAGTTCGCGAGGCTGCCGGTGTCTTCTGTCGATGTGACGGTAAATTACGTGTCATCGAATACACTGAATATGACATTTATCCGCAACTACTTGATCTCGACAACGACGGAAACATCATTCACTTCGCCTCGAATGCCGCGATACACGTCCTGTCCGTGGAATTCATTCAACGCGTATACGATCGCTATTCAGAATTTCCGTGGCATTGCTCCCACAAGAAGATCCCATATGTTGATGAGTTGGGTACACTCGTTGAGCCGAGTTCGCCGAATGGATACAAATTCGAGACCTTCATTTTTGATTCGCTTCAATACGCGGAGCGCGACAACGTCGTTCTCGAAATCGCCAAAGCCGGGGAGACCACTCCGACCAAACAAATGACGGGCTCGGGCAGTGTGGAAGAATCCCGGAATGCGATGTCGAAGTATTGGGGTGCGTGGGTCACTGCGGCCGGATGCACGCGCGACCTCAGCGGTGTAACCGTCGAGATCAGTCCGCAGTTCGCACTGGATCAGGATGAATTCGTCGAGCGCGCTTCTGATTTCGAATGGCCAGCCGAGGGTCCGATCGCCATGGGGCCCGAAGGCGCGTTTATACCAACGGCGGATTAGGCCCCATCACCATATTGAGCGCCTTTGGGACAATGCTGACGGTGGCATTGAGTTGCCCGGCGATTTCTCCATCCGGCGAGACCCACACTTCCTTGTTTGAACGAATTTCTACCCGTGGTGACCGAAAATAGTCACAATTTGGGTGTGTATCCTGAGTGCCTTTGTAAATGTGCGGCAGATTTCGGATTGAATCCAAGACGCTCATCTCGCCAATCGTAAATATTTCCAGTTGCCCGTTATTGAGTTTGCATTTGGGGGCTACTGTCATGCCGCCGCCATCGTACTCGCCATTCGCCGCGATGACTTCGAGCATGGGTTTGGAGATGGCCTCGCCCCCAATTGTGACTTCCATTTCTTCACACGTGTATTCAACAAGGGCCGAGAGTATGCCAAGCAAAAATGTTGCGAATCCACCCAATCGTTTACTGCGACGATTCACGTGTACGGCGACGAGACCGCCAAGTCCGATGTGTACCGCCGTGAGAAAATAACGTGTCATGGGTGCGCCGACGGAGTCAGTAGAAATAACTTTTCCGACGTCCATGGGTACAGGGTTTGGATCGACTAGATAATCAATCGATTCGTTTGGCTTAGGAAGTCGCAAGGTTTTGCGTAAATCGCAGGCCGTACCGATGGGCAGAATAGCCATGGAGGCGTTGGGATTGATGAGCGCGTCATTTTCGAAAAAGCCGTTGACGACTTCGTAGGCCGTGCCGTCGCCGCCGAGACTGACGATTCGGGTATGAGCGTCCTTTAATGCCTGACGCACAAGATCGGTGGCGTGTCCGGGGCGTTCCGTCTGCAGCAGGGTGTAATCACCGAGAAGATTATCGATCTTCGGCTTAAGGTGTTTCCACTGTTTCAATGCGCGATGATTCCCGGATTCGGGGTTCATGATGAGTGCGTATTTAAGCGGTGGGGACGGGATGGGAGTCACCTAGGGCCGGTTAGACGCGAACGTCGGATGATGCTCCAAGAAGGCTGGCGTTGCGATCCAGAATGGGGTTGATGAAGTCTGCGATAAACTCGTCAACCTGCTGCGGCGCACGTCCCACGAAGTTTTTCATGTCCAACGTCGCTTCGATTTCTTCGAGCGTCATATCGATTTCGGGATCGTTGGCCATGCGTTCGATGAGATCATTGTCGCCGCCTTCCTCTTTCACTACTGCGGCGGCGGCATGGGAGTGGACACGGATGACTTCGTGGAGATGCTGACGGTCGCCGCCTTTCTTGACGCCGGCCATGATGATGTTTTCGGTCGCCATGAAAGGGAGTTCGGCCCGGAGGTGTTTTTCGATGACCCTTGGATAGACTGCGGGGTCTTCCATGATGCTGAGGTATAGATTGAGGATGCCGTCCGCGGCGAGAAATGCTTCGGGGATGTTGATACGTCGGATGGCTGAGTCATCGAGCGTGCGTTCGAACCATTGGGTCGCCGTGGTGAATTGAGAGTGCAAGGGAGAGACCATCAAGTGGCGGGATAATGCGCAGGCCCGTTCCGAACGCATGGGATTGCGTTTATAGGCCATCGCGGAACTGCCAACCTGAGTTTTCTCGAAGGGTTCCTCAATTTCTTTGAGGTTCTGTAGCAAGCGCATATCCGTTGCGAATTTGTGTACGCTTTCGCCGATGGCTGCGAGGGTCTGCAACACCTGCGTGTCGACCTTGCGCGGGTAGGTCTGTCCGGTGACAGGATAGGAGGCATCAAAGCCAAGTCGTTCGGCGACAAGCTGGTCGAGTTTGCGCACCTTCTGCGAATCATTCTCGAAGAGAGCCATAAACGATGCCTGAGTGCCGGTCGTTCCTTTTACGCCGCGGCATTTCAGGCGTTTAAGTTGGTCTTCGAGATCCTCTATGTCGAATACGAGGTCCTGCGCCCAGAGACACGCGCGTTTGCCGACGGTAACAACCTGCGCGGGTTGATAGTGGGTATAGCCGAGCGTCGGCAGGTCTTTCCATTTGTCGGCGAAGGTTTTGAGTTTAGCGAGCACGTTGACCGCTTTGGCCAGGATGATTTCGAGACCTTCGCGGAGCAGAATGAGGTCTGTGTTGTCGCCTACATAACAACTGGTCGCGCCGAGGTGGATGATCGGCTTGGCCTCGGGAATCGTTTCGCCCCAGGTGTGAATGTGCGCCATGACATCGTGACGGGTCAGGGCTTCATGTTCTTTGGCTTTCTCGAAATCAATGTCGTCGATGTGATCCTTCATCTGCGCGATCTGCTCGTCCGTGATGGGTAGGCCGAGTTCCTGTTCAGCTTCAGCGAGAGCAATCCAACAGCGACGCCAGGTCGAGAATTTCTTTTGGGCGCTCCACAGTTGAGACATCTCTTTGGTGGCGAATCGTTCGACGAAAGGTGATGTGTATTCGGTGGTCATGATTGATTCCGATTCGGGTTTTGGTTATTCGGGCGTAACGTCTTTGGAGGCGAGTTCAAATCCTTCGGCCTGTGCGACGGCGGCCACGGAGGTCACCGGTTTCTCGCGGTCGGCGAATATGCCTTTGCCGATGATAAAGTCGCAGGCTTCATCGGCGGAGTTCGCGTCGTAGTCTCCAGACTGATCCAGTGCTAGACTATTCTCTTCATAGGTGGCCACATAGAAAAACTTTCCGGCTTCAAGGGGCATCTCGCGCACCTCGAGTCCATTGTCGCGCACGACGGCTAGCCACCCCGTGTTGTTCGCGCGATCCGCGACAGCACTCACACGCGGCGTATTGTAGTCGTCTTTTTCATAATCCAGCGCCAACGAAGAAAGGACAAGCGCGTCGCGAATGGGCATGCCCAAGATGATTTTCTCGGCAATGGGGTCCGTCTGGGAGCCGTTGGTGACGATGGCGATATTACCATCATTGACCACGCGCACGCAGTTGTAGGCGATGTACGGGTTCTTGTAGATATCGCCTTCATGCCCCTCTTTGGGCACGATACTCACTTTATCACCTGTAATCACGGCCTTGCGGTTGGGAAATGAGCGGCTGGACACGCGGTAGGACGCAACGATGCGGTCATCCGGCGTCTTGGCTACAGAAACGATGCGGCCGATGTACATTGAAAGGACTCCTTGCGTATGAGACTTCGGGAAAGCGGCTAGTATAGCGGATTGAAGGGGGTTTTTTGAAGGATCGCGGCCTGCTTGATAATTGCTACTCAGACCCGGGTGACGTGGCGCTGGCGGCGACTCAGGGCTTGAATGAGAAGCTTACGCTTGAGTTGGACAATGAGTAGGCCGATATTGATAGGCTGACTGTGCGATTCGTTGCGCTGGAACAGCGTCTCGTTTCCGTTGAAGCGTCTATGGATTAGGAATATTGGAGATATGCGTTGATAATTGTTTGGGGTTGTGCTGAGGCCCAGCGGGGTAAGTTGGATGAGTTGCTTCGGATCAGTCTGGAGCATGTGGCGCGGTCGCGTGAGGAGCCGGGGTGCATTCAGCATGGGGTGCATATTGACGCAGAGAATGATAATCGTCTGGTCTTCTTCGAGCAGTGGGCGGATAGAGCCGTGTTGCAGACTCATTTCGACGTTCCGGAATCGGGTGGGTTTGTGCAACAGGCCAAGGCGTTGAGCGTAGGGCCGCCGGAGATTCGGATTTTCGACAGTACGCAAGTTGATTAACCCGCTCGAAGGCTGAAATTTCCCTCTCTGGAGCCACAGGGGGTGTGTTTGGTATGCTGTTCGTCTTTGATTTTTGAATTTTTGCGAAGGCGAGATTGATTTTATGAGTATATTGACGCTGGTTCGACATGGACAGGCGAGTTTTTTTTCGGATGATTATGACAAGTTGTCAGAACTCGGTGAGGAGCAGTCCCGGGTGCTGGGCCGGCACTGGATTGAAATGGGGACCGCCTTTGACGAGGTGTATGTGGGCACGTTGAAACGTCAGACGCGTACGGCGGAGTGCGCGGGCGGGCCGTTTCTGGAGCAGGGGCTCGACTATCCCGAGATTCAGACGATGGCCGCCTTGAATGAATATCCTTCAGATCAGGTGATGGGGGTGCTACTTCCCGAATTGTGCGAGAAGTATCCGGAGATTAAGGTGCTGAGTGATGATTACTCTGGTGCGACGGAATCCGGGCACAAGTACAAGAGCTTTCACCGCCTGTTGGAGGCGATAATGGACAAGTGGGTTCATAAAGAATATGAGACGGATTCCATCTCCACTTGGGCGGAATTTGCCGGTGGAGTGCGGGATTCGTTGAGGGAAATCATGGACAAAGGCGGGTCCGGACGGCGTGTGGCGGTGTTTACGTCTGGAGGCCCGATTGGAGTGAGCGTGCAGACGGTGTTGCAGGCTCCTGAGCTACAGGCAGCGAAACTGAATTGGCGGGTTCGCAACGCTTCATTGACGGATTTTACATTCAGTAATGCGGACCGGGTGACGCTGGACGCCTTCAATGCGACGCCCCATTTTGTGAATAAGCCCGATTTATTAACCTATCGATAGTGAAAAGGAACAGAGCATGTCAGAGACTACCCAAGTAAGTGTTGACTCATTATTTAAGCCCTACGCATTCGGAAAAGTGACATTGCCGAATCGAATCGCGATGGCACCGATGACACGCAGTCAATCGCCGGGCAACGTGCCGAGTGATGAGGTCGCCGCGTATTACCGTCGCCGGGCTGAAGGTGGCGTTGGACTCATTATTACCGAGGGTACACCTCCCGAATTTACGGGTAATCATGGCTATCCCGACGTGCCGAATTTCTACGGCGAAGACGCCCTGGCAGGTTGGAAAAAGGTTGTAGACGAAGTGCATGCAGGCGGCGGATTTATCATTCCTCAAATTTGGCATGTAGGTAGCATCCGTCAACCGGGTGTGGGACCGGATCCAGATGCTACGCCGGTAGGTCCGTCTGCGGTGGTGCATCCGTCGCTGGCGAAGAAGGAAGATGCTGTTCCTGCACATGCATTAACAAAGGAAGAAATCGCGCAATGTGTTGCTGCCTATGGTCAGTCCGCGAAAGACGCGGAGGCGATTGGTATGGACGGCATTGAAATTCACGGGGCGCACAGCTACCTGATTGACCAGTTTTTCTGGGAAGCGACGAATCAGCGTAGCGACGAATACGGTGGCGACTTGCCGCAGCGTACTCGTTTTGCGGTAGAAATTATCGAAGCCATGCGCGCAAACGTGTCCGACGACTTCCCGATTGTGTTCCGCTTCTCACAGTGGAAGCAGGGCGACTATTCGCACAAGATGGCACCGACGCCCGAAGCGCTCGAAGCCTTCCTGATGCCGCTGTCGAATGCAGGCGTGGATTACTTCCACTGTAGCCAACGTCGCTTTGATGAGCCGGAGTTCGAGGGTTCCGATCTGAATCTCGCTGGATGGACCAAAAAGCTCACAGGTAAACCGTCAATTACAGTGGGCAGCATCGGACTCGATTCGGATTTTCTTCGTTCCTACGCGGGCAAGGAAGCGGCACCGACGAGTATCGATGACCTGATCACACGATTCGAGAACGACGAGTTCGATTTGGTGGCGGTAGGGCGCGCGTTGTTGTCCGACCCTGCTTGGGCGAACAAAGTACAAGCCAGCAAAGAAGACGAAATTGTGGCCTTTGATTTGGCGCACATGAAAGTATTAACCTAGAGAAAAGTATTAAGAGACAAACGATGATCAATTCCGAGAAACTGAGAGCGATCCCCCTGATCGCGATAGCCGGATTGATCGGATTGTTCACAAATGTTGCGCGCGCCGATCGGGTAACCTATACCGAGCATGTGGCACCGGTCATGTTCGAGCATTGCGTATCGTGTCATCGACCCGATACCGCAGCCCCTATGTCGCTACGTTCCTATTTAGAGACGCGACCATGGGCAAAAGCCATTCGTGAACAGGTCTTTAATCGAGCGATGCCGCCCTGGTTTGCCGATCCACAACACGGGGTGTTCTCAAACGACCCTTCGTTGTCCGATGAAGAAATTCAGGTCATTATTGATTGGGTGGATCAGGGTGCGCTACTCGGCGATCCGAAGGACCTGCCCGAACTCCCAGTCTTCACGAACGGATGGCAACTCGGTGAGCCCGACTATCTGGTCTCCACTCCGGAAGTAGTGATTCCCGCTGAAGGTGAAGATCTTAAAGTACCCTTACGCGCTGTGCTGGAAACAGACGGATCGCGTTGGGTGCGTGCTGTTGAGATCCGCCCCGAGAATCGCAATGGGGTGCATCACAGCGTCGTTTTTTTGGATGGGAGCCATGCACGCGACCAGAACTCTGACTATGCGGTCCTCGGCGTGTGGGCCGTTGATACCCCGCCCAATATTTACCCTCCGGGAACCGGTCGCCGCATCGGGCCCTCAGAAAAAATTGTCATCAGCCAACATTACCATCCTTATGGCGAAGAGGGGACCGACATCACCCACGTCGGATTGTATTTCGGCGAGGGCGAAATGGGAAAGGACCTTCATGGAATTCGGATTGGAGATTTCGAACTCACAATTCCGCCCTACGCGAACAATCATGAGGTTAGAGGTCGCTGGAAGACTCCTGCGGACTTAACGATCCGCTCGTTTTTTCCACATATGCACTATCGCGGAAAAGACATGGTTTACACGGCCACCTATCCGGATGGCAACAGCGAGATTTTGTTGAATGTTCCCAATTACAGGTTTAATTGGCAGTATTTCTATTATCTGGAAACGCCCAAGTTTATTCCAAAAGATACGATCATCGATGTCGTCGGCCACTTCGATAATTCGGCGGGCAACCCGGACAATCCGAATCCTCAGCTCGAGATATCGTACGGGGAAAATTCTGATGATGAAATGATGTTCGGGATTTTTGAGTACACGTCAGATATGCCCATCGATATTGGCTATCACGACAAAATAGAGACCGCATTACTGCAGAAACGTCATGAAAAAAGACGTGCAGAGATCCGAATGGAGATAGCCCAGGCGCAACGATCTCAGGAGATCCTTATACCCCTCATCGTCTCTGTGGTTGCGGGATTTGGTTTTCTGCTGCTTTTTCTGTATAAGAGGAGGCAGACAAACTCTCAGAGGAGCTAAATCCATGCGCAGCTTATCCCTAAGTCTTATCTTTTTATTCCTGTGTAGTTTCGGTGCCCACGCCGCCCAAATTACCTACACCAAGGACATCGCGCCAATTCTATTCGAGAATTGTGTGACTTGTCATCGCGCGGGGGAAGTGGCCCCGATGTCGTTGCGTAATTACGATGAGACCCGACCCTGGGCCAAAGCGATCAAGGAAAAAGTGTCAAGCCGCGAGATGCCGCCTTGGTTTGCCGATCCTGCGCACGGTACCTTCTCCAATGACGCGAGCCTGACCGACAAGGAAATCAAGGCGATCGTTAAGTGGGTGAATGCTGGAGCTCCGCGCGGGAATCCCAAGGACATGCCGGAGATGCCGACGTTTACGTCCGGATGGCAACGGGGCGAACCGGATGCGATTATCGAACTGCCGACCGTAAACATTCCCGCTGAAGGAACCGACTACTTTCCGAATCTGAGTTTTAAGGCCGAGGTGGATGAGTCACAATGGATTCAGGCTATCGAAATTCGCCCGAGTAACATGGATGTTGCACACCACGTCGTTATTTTTATGAACGGCTTCGGCAGCGGAATGGGAAACGATTTCAATGTGCTTGGCACGTGGGCCTTGGGCACAGCACCGAATGTCTATCCCAAGGGCATGGGGCGCAAACTGCGCAACGGCCAGACGCTCATGACCAACATGCATTATCATCCGAACGGCACGGCGACGACGGATACGACGCGCATCGGGCTTTATCATGGTGAGGGAAAATTGCAACACGAAGTGCATGCCGCTCTCGCCGGATCGTATTCGTTTTTTATTCCTGCTGGCGCTGAGAATCATGAAGAGATAGATGCCTGGTACGTGGAGGAAGACATCAAAATCATATCGTTGTTCCCGCACATGCACTTACGGGGCAAAGATATGCGATTTACGGCGCTCATGGACAATAAGAGAGCAGACATTCTCCTGAGCGTGCCCAAGTATGATTTCAATTGGCAGCTGTTTTACTATCCGGAAAAACCTATTTCCGTTCCCGCCGGCTCTGAAATCGAAATCACGGCTCACTACGACAATTCGGCGAACAACCCCAATAACCCCGATCCGACGCGCAATGTAGGGTTCGGGCTTCAGTCGACCGACGAGATGATGTTTGGCATTTTCGAGTATATTTACGATGATGGAGACGCCGTTGTTGGAGACACGGATTAGCTGTTTGCGGATCGAAAACGAACACGTTATGATGCTCTCTGGTCTTGGTGACCAGGGAGCGTTTTTTATGCGCAGGTCGATTGTACTTTTCTGTCTACTTATGATTCCGCTGAGCACCGTGGCGCAGGAACAAGAATACCCGGTTCCGGAGCACCTAATAGTGCCGATGCGTGATGGCGTAATGCTGGGCACGAATATTTATCTCCCCGAGGGCGATGGGCCCTGGCCCGTCGTACTCACCCGCACGCCCTACAACATGAAACGCTACAATCGGCGCGCCTCCAGATACCTGGATGAACAGATCGCCTTCGTCACGCAGGATTGCCGGGGCAAACACACCTCGGACGGCGTATATGAACCCTACCAAGATGACATGGAGGACGGTTACGACATCGTTGAATGGATTGCCGAGCAGTCGTGGAGCAATGGTAAGGTCGGCATGTCGGGTCGCTCGGCCATGGGCATCTGCACGAATCTTGCCGCCGCCGCTGATCCGCCGCATTTGGTAGCCGGGTATATCGTGACCGCGCCCGAATCGTTGTTCAATGAATCGTATTATATGGGCGGCGTATTCCGAGAACATTTCCGCGGCAACTTCATGCGCCTGACAGGTGCCTCCGATCAGATTCCAAGTTTGAAGGCGCGCGTGATCTCGGATGAGAAATGGAAGGCTACGGATCTCATACATCATCGTCACAATATCGATATTCCGATGTACAACTTCGGTGGATGGTATGACATGTTCGCGAAGGGGGCGGTCAATAACTTTGTCGCCTTGCAGTATCATGGTCGCGAGGGGGCGAAGGGTAATCAGAAACTCTGGATGGGGCCGTGGGCGCATTCGCCGTTGCATGGGGATTTGGAATACCCGGATGCAATCGGGCTGGACCGAGGATTCGACGAGGAAATGCGCTGGTTCAACTATTGGCTCAAGGGTGAACAGAACGGCATTATGGATGAACCCGCGATGACGTATCACCACATCGCATCGGCACGCAAGGGTGCAGTATCGGACAAGAATCGGTTCTTCGAGACGGATCAATGGCCGCCGGTATCAAAGGACACGCGGTTCTATCTGACGTCAGACAATTCGCTATCGACCGCGCGACCTACCAACCCGGAATCCGCGACCTCCTACACCTTCGATCCAGCGAACCCGATTCCCACAGTCGGCGGCGCGAACTACAATAACTTTCCCAGGGATTTCCCCATACGCGTAGGACCGGTCGATCAGCGCGAGATACCGGATCGCCAGGATTACCTGCGATTCACGACACCAGCGCTCGAAGACGACGTGACGATACAGGGACGCATCGAGTTCGAGTTATGGGCCTCCACGGATGCTGTGGATACCGACTTCATGGTTAAACTGGTTGACGTGTATCCGGATGGTTACGAAGCCATCGTGCTGGACACGCCGATTCGGACTCGCTACCGAGACGGTCGCGAACCGGGGGATATTCGCATGATGACACCGGGCAAACCCGAACTGATGGTGATCGATCTGTGGAACATGTCCATGACCTTCGAAAAGGGCCACAAGATCGCCGTGCACATCTCGTCCAGCAATTTTCCAAGGTTCGAAGTAAACCCGAACACAGGCGAAGCACCGGGTAGCTCTAAACTGAAACCGAAAATCGCCGTCAACGCCGTACATCACGATGCGAAGTATTCGAGTGCGCTTGTATTGCCCGTGACGGTTTTGGAGTTCGAATAGTGAAGGGCCTTGGACTTTTAACAATCTTTCTCGTTGTATCTTCTCTTTCTTCCGCCCAACACGGCACCTCCGGCGATGCGTGGCTGTCGTATGGCGGCGATTTGGGGTCGACGAAGTATGCGCCCTTGGACCAGATTAATCATGACAACGTGGGGGACTTGTCGGTTGCGTGGACGTGGGAATCTATCGACGCTCAGATTCAAAAGGAAAACTCTGACAATCCACAGGTGGCGAACGCGACGTATTTTGAATTAACCCCGCTACTCGTGGATGGCGTGTTATATGGCAGCACTTCGCTGGGTCAGGCTATGGCGATTGACGCGGGCACGGGGGAGACGCTGTGGTCGTATAGTTCCGAAGCCTACCGAACGGGTCGACCTCCGAATCTAGGCTATATCAGTCGCGGCGTGGGCTATTGGGCCGATGGCGACGACCGCCGCATTTTCATGTCGACCAGTGACTCTTGGTTGATCGCGCTGAATGCGGACACGGGCAAACTCGTGAATGAATTCGGTGATGCGGGTCGTGCGGACCTGCTGGAAGGCGTTCCGCGAGCACGCCGAGCACGGGGCTATGGTCATCCTTCGGCACCAATCATTCTGAATGGAACTATCGTGGTAGGTTCGTCCATTTCGGACGGTCCTCCAGTCAAGGAAGGCACGCCGGGTCAGGTCAAAGGCTTCGACGCGCGCACGGGAAAGCTCAATTGGACCTTTAACACGATTGCGCAACCCGGCGAATTTGGCGCGGCGACTTGGGAGAATAGATCGAACGAATACACGGGCAGCGCGAACGTGTGGTCCTCTATCAGTGCCGATGCTGAGCTGGGATACGTCTATCTTCCAACCAGCACACCGACCAATGACTTCTACGGCGGCCATCGGTTGGGCGATGGGCTATTCAGCGAAAGTCTCGTATGCCTCGATGCCAAAACGGGTAAACGCGTATGGCATTTTCAGATGGTGCATCATGGGTTGTGGGATTATGACTTGCCGTGTGCACCAAATCTGATGGACATCACGGTCGATGGTAAAACGATCAAGGCCGTCGCGCAAGTGACGAAATACGGATTCACCTTCGTTTTTGATCGCGCCACCGGAAAACCAGTCTGGCCTATTGAAGAGCGACCCGTTGCGCAGTCTACCGTGCCAGGTGAACGCACCTCGCCGACGCAACCCTTTCCAACGAAACCGCCACCCTTTGCGCGGCAAGGCGTGAGTCGCGATGACGTAATCGATTTCACACCGGAACTGCGCGAGGAGGCTCTCGCAATCATCGACACCTTCAATATTGGACCACTCTTCACGCCGCCGGTCGTCACCCAAGGCACGATCATTCTTCCGGGATACGGCGGCGGGGCGAACTGGCCAGGAGCCGCGTATGATCCTGAGACTGGGTTCCTTTTTGTTCCCGCGATGAATCATCCATCCGTGATAGCGGTAGACAAACCCGATCCGGCGCGATCTAACTTCCGATATACCCGTTCACGCGCGCCCATGGAGGGTCCGGACGGTTTGCCGCTTTTGAAAGGGCCATACGCCGAAATCGTCGCGCTGGATATGAACGCCGGCACGAAAGTCTGGTCTGCAGTAAATGGGGGAGACGGTCCAATTGATCACCCTCGCCTGAAAGACCTGAATCTGCCCCCACTCGGTTCCAATGCGCGAGCTGCTGCGATGGTCACGAAGAGCCTCTTATTCGTTACGGAAGGCTCAGGACGGTCAGGTTCCGCCCGTGGAGGTTCTCCGAACCTGCGCGCCTTCGACAAACGTACCGGAGAGCTCATCGCCGCGTTTCCACTGCCAGGCGATGCAACGGGCGTGCCAATGAGTTATATGCATGGCGGAAAGCAATACGTGGTAGTCTCCGTAGGCACGAATCCGGCCCAGCTCGTCGCACTGACGCTTTAAGCCGATAACCCCTTACCCATGCACCCTTTGCCTGCGATCGAGTCTTGCAGGCCCTCCAGTCCTTGTGATACCATAGTGCCTCTCCGATCAACGTTTATGGGCACAAACTGTGCCGAATCGACGGAGACACGAACGGCATAAATTATGCAGGGCGAGTGGCGGAATTGGCAGACGCGCTGGATTTAGGATCCAGTACCGCAAGGTGTGCGGGTTCAACTCCCGCCTCGCCCACCACAAATCCCAAGGTTCCCGCAAAGCGGGACAGATGAACCGAGAAAGTAAACCGACATGTCAGAAGAATTGTTGAACGAAGAAGAAAAATTCACTTTTGTAGAAGATCCATCATTCGATATTGATTACAAGGGTGACTGCGCGTACGAAGTGAAGGTGACGATTCCTATCGCGAACGAGGCCGAAAAAGCCAAGGAAATGATCAAGGAAATCAAGGACGACGCTGAGATTCCCGGATTTCGTCGCGGTAAAGCGCCGGCCAAACTCATCGAGAAGAAGTTTTCGAAAGCGGTCCAGAAAGAAGTGGCCGGGAAACTGATCGGCGAGGCGTATCAGAAACTCATTGAAGACGAAAAGTTGCGGCCTCTTGG
This sequence comes from Candidatus Hydrogenedentota bacterium, assembly GCA_046583315.1. Lineage (GTDB taxonomy): Bacteria > Hydrogenedentota > Hydrogenedentia > Hydrogenedentales > DTSJ01. The sequence goes on along the minus strand of JAYGCN010000248.1, from coordinate 18,753 downwards.
TCAGCCCGATATCGATGGTCTCGACGATGACGACGAAGAACGCAATACGGACGAGCCCCTGAGTTGCACGTACAAATTCGAAGTGCAACCACGCGTTGAGCTGGGAAAATATCGTGGGCTCAATATTGAACGTCCCGTCGTGAAGATTGATGAAGAAGACGTGATGGACTCCGTCGATAATCTGCTCAAGCAGCATGCTTCCTACGAAGAGTGCGACGACGAAGCCGAAGAAAACGATCAGGTCATCATGGATTTCAAGGGTACCGTTGACGGCGAAGAATTCTCCGGCGGCAGCGCAGAGAACTATCCCTACATATTGGGCTCCAACCGATTCTTCCCGGAATTCGAAGTCGCACTTAAAGGCAGCCGCGCCGGTGACGAACAGACCGTCGACGTTGCCTTCCCGGACGACTACTTCAGCGAAGATTTACAAGGCAAACAAGCCGAATTCTCCATTACGACCAATGAAGTCAAGCGCCTGAAGGTACCTGAGTTAACGGATGACTTCGCTACCGAACAAGGTTTCGAAAGCACCGATGACCTGCGCGAAAAACTCACCGAACAAATGCGCGTAAGCTCAACCGACCAGTCCAAACGCATCGCTGAGTCCCGCGCACTGGATGCCATCATAGAGGGAAGCACCTACGAAATGTCTCCTAGCATGGTTGAGTCCGTTGCGGCGAACTACAAGCAGCAGGAGTACCAAAAACTCGGTCAGGCACAAATGAGTCCTGATGATATGAAGGCCCGAATGGAGTACATCGAAGCGAACGCCGAAGCGGAGGCCATCAAGAGCATCAAGGCCATGGTTACCCTCAATGAAATCGGTGACGCGGAAGGCCTCGAAGTTACCGAAGAAGATTTTGAAAAAGAAGCCAGCGTTATGGCTAAATCAATGGGTATGGAAGATCAGGTTGAAATGGTCGCCCAGTTCATGGCTCAGGGCGAACAGCGTAGCACCTATGCCGACCGCATCTACCGCGCCAAAGCGATGGCCATCATTATCGATAACGCCACCGTGACCGACAAAGAATTGACACGAGAAGAGCTCGAAGAAATCGAACGTGAAGACACAGACGATTCCGGCGAGTAATCAAGGGGGATAGGCTTTTATGAATATGGATCCGCGCATGGTCACCATTTACGAACAGACGAGTCGAGGCGAGCGGCCCTACGACATTTACTCGAAATTGCTTGCTGATCGAATCGTCTTTCTCGGCATGCCCATCGACGACTACGTGGCGAACTATATTATCGCACAGCTTCTCTTTCTGGAAGCCGAAGATCCCGAAAAAGACATCAGCGTCTATATCAACTCACCCGGTGGTAGCGTAACGGCGGGCCTTGCCATCTACGACACCATGCAGTACATCTCTTCGGACATCACGACCATATGTCTCGGACAAGCCGCGAGCATGGGAGCCGTGCTAATGGCCGCAGGAACCGAAGGAAAACGATTTGGTCTGCAATACTCGCGATTTCTGCTGCACCAGATTATGGGCGGCGTACAGGGTCAGGCCTCCGACATCGAAATTCAGGCCAACGAGATCGTGCGTATTGGCGATATGATCGATGATATTCTCGTGAAACACACAGGCCAGACCAAAGAACAGATTCAGCAGGACAGCGACCGCGACTTCTTCATGAGTTCGGACCAAGCCAAAGAATACGGCATTATTGACGAAGTGCTCATTCGTGAGCCCAAAAAGGCCAAATAACGGCGATATTTGGCTATATTGCCGTATTAACGAGGTAAATATGCATCCAATCCAGTACCCATACGGATTGAATGTAACGAAGTAGTTGACCCCACGCGCCAAACATGGCAAAATAGCCTGTGGAACATAGATCAATAATAAATTATTGACAAAATAGATTCAAAGTGATATAAATTAGACGTTCGTTGAATTTTGAATTAGTCTTATTGAATATCGGAGGTTTTAATGGCCCCTCATCGTAGTAGAAGTGACGTAACCACCTGTTCATTCTGTGGCAAACGTCATGATGAAGTCAGCAAATTGATCGCAGGACCGGATGTCAATATCTGCGATGAATGCGTGCATCTTTGTGGCGAGATTGTGTCAGAAGACCGTGCCCGAAAAGGGGTTACACGCACCAAAGAAGTCCCGACCCCGATCGAAATCAAAGACTTTCTGGACCAGTATGTCATCGGTCAGCACAGTGCGAAGAAGATACTTTCAGTTGCTGTACACAACCACTTCAAGCGCGTAGGTGCTGGTGGCGAGATTGATGGAGTCGAGATACAAAAATCCAATGTACTGCTTATCGGACCTTCGGGTTGCGGTAAAACGCTCCTTGCGCAGACTTTGGCCAAAATGCTGGATATTCCCTTCGCCGTAGTAGACGCAACCACGCTGACCGAAGCAGGTTATGTTGGTGATGATGTAGAAAACGTCGTACTTAAACTTTTGCAAGCCGCCGACTTCGATCCCGCCCGCGCCGAGATGGGTATGATCTACATTGATGAAATCGACAAAGTGGCGCGCAAGGGCGATAGCCCATCCATTACGCGCGACGTATCGGGTGAAGGTGTACAACAAGCCTTACTCAAGTTGCTCGAAGGAACCGTTGCCAATGTTCCGCCGCAAGGAGGGCGTAAACACCCGCAGCAGGAATGCATCCAGGTCGACACAACAAACATTCTGTTTATCTGCGGTGGTGCCTTCAACGGATTGGACAAAATTATTGAACGTCGCGTGGGTAGAAACGTTATCGGGTTCAACGCCGATATGAAAACACGCAAAGACCGAAGCATCGGCGAATTACTCTCTCTGGTTCAACCTGAAGACCTCGTACAATTCGGTATGATTCCTGAATTCTCCGGTCGCGTACCCGTGCTTGGAACGCTCAACGAACTCAATCGCGACGAACTGATTCGTGTGCTCATTGAGCCCAAAAACGCACTCGTTATGCAATACCAAAAACTGTTTGAGCTCGAAAACGTGAAATTGCGTTTTCCGGACGAATCCATCGAAGCCGTGGCCGACAAAGCACTCGACAAAGATACGGGTGCCCGCGGATTGCGCGCCATTCTCGAAGAAGCCATGATGGAAATTATGTTTGAAGTGCCGTCGAAGAAGAGCATACAGGAATGCATTATTACACCGGGCGTGATTCGCAACGGCGAAGATCCACTGCTTGTATATGATACTGAAGTTGCGGGCGATTCGGACGCGACTGCCACCGCATAATCACCAAAATTACGATAGATTTATGAAACCACACGCAACCCCGATCTGCGTGTGGTTTCGTTGTATTGTTGCTGCGAATTTGTCACACGTCCCCCTATAACCAATCGTTCGTTGGAGTCACCGAATGTCCATCCGCCCCAAAAAGGGCCAGATCATCTGTTCCATGGTCCCCCTGAAAGATATCGTCGTGTTTCCGCACATGGTTTCGCCGCTCTTGGTGGGCCGCACCTCGTCTCTGGCGGCCATTGAAGAGGCCGTAGAGCAGCAACAACCCCTTTTCCTGTGTATGCAGCGAAGCGCCGAAACAGAGACCCCCAACCTGGAGGACCTGCACGAAGTCGGTGTGACCGCGAACGTCATTCAGACCGTGCGCCTTCCCGATGGCTCGGTCAAAGTTATCGTTGAAGGAGTCGCCCGTGCGCGCCTTAGTAACATGTTCACCGAAGACGACGCGCTCATGGTTCTCCTTGATGAGATACCGACTGACTCGAAGAAGAGTCGCCTCCCCGAAGACGCGCTCACCAGCGTCGTTTCCAAACAATTTGACGAATATGCCCAGCAGGGACAACGACTCGCTCCCGAAATTGTCGCATCGCTACAATCGATTGACGATCCCAATATTCTGGCAGACATGATCTGCGCCCACCTGAGCATAAAATCGGCCGAACGACAAGAGTTGCTTGAAATGGACGACCTCGCGGAGCGATTCGAGCGCATCTCCGTCTTTCTTGCACGTGAACTTGAGTTACTCAGCATGGAGCAAGACGTCCGCGATCGCGTACGCGACCAGATGGAGCGCGGGCAACGCGAGTATTTCCTCACCGAACAGATGCGCGTCATACAGCGCGAGTTGGGCAGTGGCGAATTTGGCGGCGATGACGTGCAGGATCTCCGCGAACTCATCGAAAAAACCAAGATGCCCAAAGAAGTCAAGGCCAAGGCCCAACGCGAGCTCACACGCTTCGAGCGCATGCCCATGATGACTCCGGAGAGTGCCATTACGCAGACCTATCTTGAATGGCTCACGGAAGTGCCGTGGGATAAGCGCACACGGGACAAGCTTGATCTTGCTAAAGCCGAAAAAATACTGAACGAGGACCATTACGGCTTGATTAAGGTCAAAGAACGCATTCTCGAATTCCTCGCCGCGCGCAAGTTGAGCAAATCCAAGCGAGGTCCGGTTATGTGCCTCGTCGGGCCGCCCGGGGTCGGTAAAACATCGCTGGGCGAGTCGATAGCACGTGCCATGGGACGCAAATTCGCGCGGGTCTCCCTCGGCGGTGTTCGCGATGAAGCCGAAATCCGGGGACACCGGCGCACCTACATCGGCGCGTTACCCGGACGCATCATTCAGAGTATGAAGAAGTGCGGCGTCAAGAATCCCGTGTTCATGCTCGACGAGATAGACAAGATGTCCATGGATTTTCGTGGAGACCCATCGTCCGCCTTGCTCGAAGTGCTCGACCCCGAGCAGAACAAGAACTTCAGCGACCATTATCTCGAGGTGGATTTTGATTTGCAGGAGGTGTTCTTTGTCACGACAGCGAACAATGAATATGAGATTCCGGAGCCCCTGCTGGATCGGATGGAGATCATCCGCATTCCCGGTTATACACCGCTCGAAAAGGAAAAAATTGCGCGAAACTTCCTAATTCCCCGTCAATTGGAGCAGGCCGGAGTATCCGATAAACAAGTCAAGTTTCGCTCGGAAGGCCTACAGACCTTGATTCATCGTTATACGATGGAGGCCGGTGTGCGCGAGCTCGATCGCCAGATTGGATCCATCTGTCGCAAGGTCGCACGCAAGGTGGTCTCTGCCAAGAAAGATTCGAAACCTGCCACGATAAAAGTAACTGAAAAACAGATTTTCAAGTTGCTCGGTCCGCCTATCTATTCCGATATTGGCGCGGCTACAGCTCCGGCCATCGGGGTATCGCTGGGCCTGGCGTGGACCTCGTTTGGTGGAGACACGCTGCCGATCGAAACGACGGTGATGAAAGGCAAGGGAGACCTGCGCCTTACCGGACAGCTCGGGGAGGTCATGCAGGAATCGGCTCAGGCGGCCTATACCTATTTACGCGCCAATGCCAAGAAACTTCAGATTCCCGTGGAGTTTTGGAAGAGTAGCGACATTCACGTACACCTGCCCGAGGGTGCGATTCCGAAAGATGGTCCGTCGGCTGGAGGAGCACTCGCCGTTTCCATGTTGTCGGGACTGCGTAAACAGGCACCCCACGCGCATCTGGCCATGACGGGCGAGATTACGCTTCAGGGGCGCATGTTGCCGGTAGGAGGGATCAAGGAGAAGATGCTGGCGGCCCACCGTGCCAAGGTGACGCGCGTGTTGTTGCCCAAAGAAAACGAAAAAGATCTCATCGATATCCCTAAGGAAGTCAGAGACGACATCGAATTCATTTTAGTCGAAACCCTGGACGAGGTGATTGCGCGTGCATTGCCTAAGCCGAAGCCGATTCGCAAGGCAAAACGTCCGACCAAGAAATCTAAAGCGAAAGCCAAGAAAAAGAAATGAACCAGCGTACCATCCAATTTGTAAAAAGTGTCTATGCGCTTCCCGAGTGCCCAAAAGGTGAGCGGCCGGAGATCGCTTTTGTCGGTCGATCCAATGTTGGTAAATCGAGCCTGCTCAACTGTCTGCTCGGGCGTAAAGGTCTGGCCAAGACGAGTTCACGTCCAGGCAAAACCCAGGCCCTCAATTTTTTTCTCGTGGACGACAAGAATTTCTTTGTCGATTTACCCGGATACGGCTACGCCAAAGTCCCCCTCAAGATGAAAGAAGAGTGGGGACGCGTGATGTATGGCTACCTCGAATCGCGTAAACCACTGGCCATGGTCGTGCATCTGCTGGACGCGCGCCACAAACCTACCGTGCAGGACATCGATATGTTGTCGATTCTGGATGAGGCCGAGGTACCTACACTTATCGTGGCTACCAAGATAGACAAGCTCAAACGCGGCGAGCGCAAGAAAAATCTGGAGCTGATTCGCACGACTCTGGAATTGGACGACGAAGCCGTCATAATCCCGTTTTCCTCGGAAAATGGGGAGGGGCGCAAGGAATTATGGGGTTACGTCGGTGATTTTCTCGATTAGCGCGTGGTTGTGCCCATTCCAACCCGTAATCGGCAGATGGAATAGTTCTTGATAGTGCGGGGTTGGTGATACTATGCTCTACAGATTCGTTTTTTATTTAAAGAACTCAATCAGTAATAATTTCACAACGTGAGAAGGAGAAAGAATCGTGAAAGTATTTAAATTTGCAGCAACCCTATTGGCCGTGTTGGCCATCAGCGTCGTTTCCTATGCCAATGGGGCACAGGTGCTCGACCACAAAGTCGTTGATATTGACGGAAAAGAAGTGAATCTCTCGGATTACAAAGGACAGGTAGTCATGATGGTAAACGTTGCGTCGAAATGCGGCCTGACCCCTCAGTACAAGCAACTCGTCGAAGTACACGAGAAGTACAAGGATCAGGGTTTTACGATTCTGGCATTTCCGGCCAATAATTTCATGAAGCAAGAGCCAGGTACTGATTCCGATATCAAAGAGTTCTGTTCAACCAAGTTCGGCGTGCAGTTTCCTATGTTCTCGAAGATTTCAGTGAAAGGTGACGATACCGCACCGCTTTATCAGGAGTTGACGTCCAAAGAAGAGAACGCTGACTTCTCCGGGGAAATCGCCTGGAACTTCACGAAGTTTCTTGTGAACAAAGAGGGCGAAGTGGTTGCACGTTTCGAGCCACGTACGAAACCCGATGCAGACGAAGTCATTGCGAAGATCGAAGAAGAGTTGAAAGCCGACTAATTATTACGCATGTAGCCGGATCGTTCCATGGGGAGCGATCCGGCTTTTATTCGTCTTTTCTGCTTTTCTTACCAGCATCGACTTTGCCTATTTCGTCTTCGTTGGGGAACTCGTAGTTCTTGAGATCCTCCTTCGGCACGCGATTCCAACTGGTCGTGCGCCCGAAGGTGGGTATGCCGATATAGCCGTGGACTCCCAGTACGTAGGTGTCGTCCGTGCCTTCTTTCAGCAAAATCTTCATTTCACATTTGTAGTACTTGCCGACTTCGGGATCGTAAATGGTTCCGCCACGCCATTTTTCGTCTTTCCCATCGTAAACAAAGCCGTGCATGAAGGGAAGACCGATAATGGGACGTTTGCGTAACTTCTTTTTCTTGTTTTCGCGATCGAACCTCAGCTTGCCCTCGTCTTCGTCACCCTCTTCGTATCGGGGTTCTTCGAGCCAGACGATTCGACCGACATACTTATTTTCTTCTTTGACGAGGTGCACAATCGAGAGATTGTCCTCTGTAAACCAATGTCCCAGGACCGCATCGGCATCTTGTGCCTGGGAAGGCGAGGCCAGCAGGAGGGCCATCGACAGAAAAACGGGGATAATTTTGATACTCATGAATGCACCTCTCGAATGGGCAGTTGAAATCGATAATTTCAAATCCTATACTTTTACAAACTGGCAATCAAGCATCAGATACCGAAAGCAGGCCCATGCAATCCGAAGACCGACCAATTCATTTCTCCACTGAGCTGTTATTTCCGACGCGCGCAATTCCAAAGCCGGATTTGCAGAAGTTCTACTATGAGCTATCCCAGATACCAGGCCTCAATTACGACTCCAGCCAGTTCGGCCAGGCTCCACTAGCCCGATTCGTCACGAAACGCGCCCCCAAGGCGCAATCTTCCGTCGTTGTCATACCGGATCGTATCGGCATCGTCGAAGAATGGGTGGATATCCCCATGAGCGACTTCATACAGAAAGTCGGTGCCATCGGGACGCAGGCGCAAGCGGACTTGTCCATCGACACCTATCAGGCACAAACAGTGCTCATTCGCACGACATTCGGATTAACCCACTTTGAGGATAGTCGTATTTTCTTGATTGACCATGCCTGTAACCAACGGGATCGAATTAATCCTTTTTTCAAGCGGCCCATGAAGTCCGCAGGGCTGCGGTTTGTATTACCCGCCACAGGTACGGACGCCGGAACCTTGTATCTCATCATTGAACCTTTCCGAGACTCGCCTCGCGAATTGTTTGTGGAAGTCAAAGGCATCTTTTCAGGTCAGCATACCCCCTTGGCCACGCAGGATGCTTGGGAATCGAATATCCAGACCTGTCGCGACTTCATCAGCCAAAACATATTCCCCTTCCTGAACCAATACGACACGCCGCAGGCGCAGAGCTGATCTCCCGAGCAATGCCGCCTCGTGTCTCCATAATCATCCCCTGTTGGAATGCGGCGGATACCCTGCCCGAATGTCTCGATTCCATGGTCGCCCAAACCTACACGGATTGGGAACTGGTCGCCGTGAACGATGGCTCAACGGACACAACAATCGATGTCTTGAATGATTACGCATCACGTGACGAACGCATTCAAAGCCTTGATCTGCCGAAGGTGGGCATTGTAGAGACCCCGATGCGCGGTATCCAGCAGCTTCACGGCGAATTCCTGGCACGCATGGATGCCGACGACGTGTGCGCTCCAGAGCGGTTGGCGCGACAGGTGGAGTTGCTTGACGCGAAACCGGAGGTGGCACTCTGCGGCACAGGCGTATGGCACATGGGGCTTTCCGCCGGCGAGGGTAGAGAACGTTATTTCGACTGGATCAATTCTTTTGTCGATCACGACGCAATCATCCGTGAACTATTCGTGGAATGTCCCATCGCCAATCCGACCTGCATGATGCGACGTGAAGCCTTCGACACGATCGGCGGATACCAGGACTACACTTGGGCCGAAGACTATGATCTCATCATGCGTTTCGCGCTCAAGGGGTATCGTATGGAGAACGTGCCCGAAAAACTTCTCGGATGGCGGCACTCAGAGAGTCGCGTGACCATGAACGACTCGCGCTATTCCCTGGCGAAATTCCGTGAACTCAAACGGCATTACCTCCACCACATGTACCCCGCGACCCAAACGGAATTTTACCAGTGGGGCGCCGGTGCCGTAGGCAAGACCTGGTTGCAGGAGTGGGAGGGAGTCCGCCCCAAAGCTGTGGTGGATATCGCCCCGCGCAAAATCGGTAAATACATCCACGACTGCCTGGTCATCAACCCGGAGGACTTACCGCCACCGGTGCAAGGATTTACCGTGGTTGCCGTGGGTGCACCAGGTGCCCGCGACGAAATACGTCAATGGTTCACGCAGCGGTCCTACGTGGAATGCCGGGATTTTCTTTTTCTGGCATAGGACCTCAGGGTTCGGTATACTATCTAAGTACTTGATGCAACAGGGGGTTATAAGAATGCGGGGGACGGTGTGTCAACCAATTGCGTCGGAGCTTCGTTTTAGCAGTGAATGCGGATTCTGATCAAATGACAGGACCGTCAGACGAAGAACTGGCCAAAGCCGTTCAGGAGGGTGACGACAGTGCTTTCGGCCCCTTGGTAGAACGGTACCAAGGTCGGGTCTATGCGATTGCCTATCGCTACACAGGCAACCGCGAAGAAGCACTCGATGTCGCACAGACGGCTCTGTTCCGGGCCTACGAGCGAATCGGTGCATGGAAGCCCACCGGACCCTTTGGCGGCTGGTTGATGCGGCTGACGACGAATGCGGCCATCGACGAAGCACGTCGGTTGAATCGCAAACGTAGAGTCATTGTTTCTGAGCATGATTTCGACGGGGCTGAATCAGCCTCTGTGGACACGCCGGAAGACAGTGCCCGCCACAACGAGATTGACGCGCACGTTCGTGAAGCGCTGGAGGTTCTCTCGAAGATGCAATGCCAAGTGTTTATGTTGAGGCATTACGACGAGATGAGCCTGCAGGAAATCGCAGACACGCTGGAATGCTCCCTGGGGAGCGTCAAAGTACATCTGTTTCGCGCACTTCGCAAATTGCGAGTAGAGTTGGCCGATTCAGTAGAGGAGTTACGATAATATGAGTGCCTGTGACGAGTTTGAAGGACTAATCGCGCAATCGCTGTACGAATCGCTGCATGAATTCGATGCCAATCGACTTAATGAACACGTGGCGAATTGCGCGTCGTGCGCGAACGAGATAACTGCGCTGAAGAAAATCGTCGAATCGATTCCTGCCGGCTCTGTAGCCATGAATGCCGATCTGCGTCCCGCTATCGAAGCCCAAATCCGCTCGAATACCGGACGCCGACTCTTCGGTCGCCGCCTCGGCTTGATTTCAATGGCCGCGTTGCTGCTGATCGCCGTACCCGTTGGATATATCCAATTTACCGCAGTCGACTCAAACTCATCGAGTGATTCACAGATGACCGCTACATTGGCGGCTCATCCTGCCCAATTCACACGTCTTATGGAGCAGGACGAGTTCGCACGTGCATTTGTCTGGTTAAACGAAGCCATGACCACCAATCCCCAGACTTTCGAAACCAGTGAGAATCGAATCGCGTTGGCACGTCTGGCCTTCGACGAATTAAAATGGTACCCGGAGGCCTACGAAGCCTATAGCCTCATGCGCTCGACGTTTCCTGAATCCTTCCGCAATTCGGGAGAAGACATCCGCCGCTTCGCCTTACTCGACGAGGCACGCGTGATTGATGAGCGTTTTACGTTGCTGCACGAATGGGATCGCGTCCAGCTGGATGGTCGCGCCGGTACCTACGGCGAATACATCCAGCATTATCCGGGCACCTTGCACGCCTCGGAAGCGGTCGAACAGATGGCGCGTCTCATTGCGGAAAAATCATTTGTGGACAACGCTGATGAAAACGCCTTCGAAGCCGCGATGGAGCTTGCCTTAGCGCAAGAGGAAAATCCCATTATTCTGGCCCAATTCAAACTGGAACTGGGACGCTATTACTGGAACGAGGCGAATCAACCTGAAAAAGCCCGCACCTTGCTCGAAGAAGTTGAGGCTGGTCCGGTGACCGTTCTGGCCAGAGCAGCCGAGCTATCCCTTTCGGGATTGCGAGCGCAGTGAACCATCTGAAGGCACGGTTAGCAGTATCGGGGAATCTACGGAGTAATCCATGAGTGTATTGAATGCCTTTGAACAGCAAATCGTCGCCGAAGCGATCCTCTCAGAACAAGCACTCAATCGTTACAGTGCCGAAGCCCGCGCGCAAGGACGTTCGCTGCTCGAGATTCTCAATGAATCCGGGCTGTCCAATTCGGAGCCCCTTTATCGTGCTCTGGCCAGTTATTGTGAACTCGAATTCATTTCCAGCGATCTGAGCGCGATCCCTGAGTCCATCACGGCCGAAGTGCCTGCGCGATATGCTACCCACTACGGCTTCGTCCCGGTTGGTCAGGACGACAACCACCTCATCATCGCCCTCTCCAATCCACTCGACAGCAATCTCGTAGACGAAATTCGCATGGTGCTCAAACGTCCTGTGCGCGCGGTCGTTGCCACACCATCCGACATCGAAAAAGCGTCGCGCGCACTCTACGGACTCGGTGCCGACACGGTCGAGCAGATCATTCAAGATGCAAACACGGACGATCACGAGGTCACCCTGGAAACCGACGGATACGCGTCTGACCTGGGCGACGATTCCATCGATGCGTCGATCGTTAAATTCGTAAACGTCTTATTCGCCGAGGCCATCGAATCCAGCGCGACCGATATTCACATTGAACCTTTCGAGGACGAGCTGCGCGTACGGTATCGCATCGACGGCATACTGCATGCGGTTCCTGTGCCGTCCACCGTGCTGGGTTTTCAGGCCTCCATTGTATCCCGCGTCAAAGTGATGGCGAATCTCAATATTGCCGAGAAACGACTTCCCCAGGACGGCAAAATACAGGTGAGTCTCGCCGGAGAAAAATACGATCTGCGTATTTCTCTGTTGCCAACCCCCTACGGCGAAACCTTGAACATTCGTATCCTGACCCGCTCATCCATTTTCATGACGCTGGGCGAACTCGGGTTCATGAAAGACGACTTGGAGCAGATTCACTCATTTATCGAGCGTCCTCACGGCATTATCCTGGTTACGGGACCTACCGGTAGCGGAAAGTCCACGACACTCTATTCGGCATTGAACCGATTAAACAAAGATGATCGAAAAACGATTACCATCGAAGACCCAATCGAGTATCAGCTTAAAGGAATCACCCAGATGCAGGTCATGCCGCAGATTGGTTTTGATTTCAGCATGGGACTGCGCTCGATGCTGCGCCACGACCCCGATGTGATGATGGTCGGGGAAATTCGCGACTACGAGACCGCTGAGATGTCAATTCGCGCGAGTCTTACCGGCCATCTGGTCTTCAGTACTCTGCACACGAACGACGCATCCGGTACGGTTACGCGTCTTATCGATATGGGTGTCGAACCCTTCCTTATCGCCTCTACGATGATCGCCTCGATCGCCCAACGCCTCGTCCGCAAAGTCTGCGATACCTGCGCACAACCCGTCACGCCTTCCGCCGAGGCACTGCGTGAATTTAACTTAACCCAAGGCGAGGTACTCGATGGACGATTCAGAATGGGGCAGGGTTGCGAGGATTGCCGACAAACCGGATACCACGGTCGTCTCGCCATCTGCGAAATTCTTCCTTTTGTACAAGAAATAAAAGAACTTACCGTACAGTCCGCGACGTCTTCAGAAATCAAACGCAAGGCGCGCTCCCTGGGCATGCGGAGCCTTCGCGATTCGGGCTGGCTGCGTGTCCAATCCGGAGAGACCACGCTGGACGAAGTTTTGCGCGTCAGTGCGGACACCGATGCGACCTACGAGTAAACTGATGCCTACGTTCTCCTATAAAGTAAAAGACCAATCGGCGGCAGTCGTCACGGGAAGTCTGATGGCCGAAAACCAACGGGCCGCCATCGCCAAACTTCGTGCCGACGGGTTGTTTCCGATCGAAGTTACGGAATTCGATGAGTCCGCAGCAGCCCCAAGTATCCGGCAAACCTTCCAACGGATTCGTCTCAAAGATCGCAACGTCTTCTTTCGCCAGTTGGCCAGTTTGATGCAAGCCGGTATGCCCATTCTGCGCGCGCTAGCGACGCTGACGGAACAGGCCGAGAACCCAAAGCTTAAAGCACTGATGCAAGACCTGCACGATGCCGTACACGACGGGGACAGTTTCGCCGATGCCCTGGCGCGTCATCCGAAAGTGTTTCCGCCGATGTACACCAGCCTCACGCGTGCCGGCGAAACCGGAGGCATGCTTGACGAGGTGCTGTGGCGCATGGTTTCGTTTGGCGAGAAAGATGAAGAGCTGCGCGGCAAGGTGATCGGGGCCATGGTCTATCCGGCTTTTCTCCTGCTCATCAGTTGGATAACAATATTCATCCTGGTCTCTTTTGTTTTCCCTAAGTTCGTGATCATTTTCGACGACTTCGACGCAAGCCTGCCCCTTATCACGACAATCGTTATTGAAGTAAGCGCCTTCATGGGAAAATTCTGGTGGGCGGTATTGGCATTCCTAGGTGTCGTTGGCATGGGAATTCGCTCCTTCCTCAGCACCGAGTCTGGCCAGTTCACCAAAGACGGATGGTTGCTTAAAATACCCACCGTGCGCGGGCTCATCCAGCGATACGAAATGGCAAAATTCGCTCGCACGCTCGGCACGCTCTTCGATAACGGCGTACCCGTGCTGACCGCACTGTCGATCACACGCGAGACCTTGTCCAATCGACTCATCAAACGGGATCTCGACGAGGTGCATCGCCGCGTCTCGGATGGAGAAAGCATAAGCGCAAGCCTGAAAACCTCGCCTTATTTCCCGCCTCTGGTCGTCAATATGCTCGCCGTCGGTGAAGAGACTGGAGAACTGGGCAGCACCACCCAACGCGTCGCGGACACCTATGAATTGGAAGTTGATCGCGCGGTGAAAGCATTTACCGCGTTGTTGGAACCTTTAATCATTGTAGTGATGGGCATCATCGTTGGCTTTATGGTCATCGCGATGTTACTGCCCATGCTGACCCTGAGTGCGCAAGTACGTTAAGGAGAACGGATATGCAACAAGAACGAAAATCCATGCAGTCCAATGTCGGATTCACTCTCATCGAACTGATGCTCGTCACCGTCATCATTGGCGTGCTCGCGGGCATGGTGGTGTTGGTTTTCGCGGGTAGTGCCACCGACGCGAAGATCAAGGCCGCCAGTGGGGACATCAAATCGTATATGAATGCGCTGGATCTCTTTGCGCTGGATAACAACGACCGTTATCCCGATTCACTGAGCCAGCTTGCCACTGGACAGAAAAAGTACATTCGCGATCTCAACAGAGACCCTTGGGGAACGCCCTATATCTACGAGAAGCCAGGTAGCCGACACCCCGAATCGTACGATTTGTATTCGGCTGGCCCGGATGGTCAAAAAGGCACAGAAGATGACGTGGCCGACTGGTTACTGAAGGGCAACTAAACCATGCCTTCCGCTCCAAATAACCGTCGCACACCGACATCACGATCGGGTTTCACCTTGCTGGAACTCATGATCGTCATGTCGTTGCTTGCCGTGATTACCGCGATGGTGACGCCGGTTTTCCGCGGTACACTCATGGGAATTCGCGCAGAGAACGAAGCGCGCAATCTTGCCGGGTTGCTGGAGTATGCACAGGCACGCTCGATTACCGACGCGGTGGAATACCGGGTCTATCTCGCCCCGACGATCAATACCTACTGGCTCGAACGCGCGGTCATGCGTGAAGGGCGCTCGGTCTCGTTTGACTTCGTTGAGGATATGCTTATTGAATCCACCAAACTCGGTGACTCACTGCAACTCGCCAAGCCGCGCGCACGTCGGGTTGGCGGGGAGTCCCTCTATTATGTCGCCTTCTATCCCAACGGCATGTGCGACGAGGCAGTCCTCGGCCTCAGAGATCTTAGAGAAGATACCGTCTTTGTCATTTCCACGGAAGGCTCAAAGATTCGATGGGCGGAGGAGGACGCATGAGACATCGACACGCCCGTGCGGGTTATATCCTCATCGAGACCACCGTCGCTATCGTTGTACTTGGCATCAGCGCGATTACGATCCACGGCGTGGTACGTCAAGCCATCCTGACCCGCGGTCAAGTGCAGGACTATACTCAGGTCCGCTTGCTCATGGAAGAATTCCTCACCGAGAAAGAGCTTCAGCCACTGGTCTTTGTGGAACAAGGAGAAGGCGTATTCCAGGACGGCAGCGGACGCTTCGGTTACACCTATTCGATCACGCCTGTTCCCGTGCCGCGTCCTCAGTTTCCACCGCGAATCGCAACCAACGGAGAACCACTCAAGACATTCCGTTACATAGACGGTGCATCGCGATTGATCCGGATTTCGATTACTACCTACTGGTCCCGTGGACAGCTTCCCTTCGAAGAAACGATGGAAGTACTCCTGCCGGAAGACAAACTGTATGTTCCGCAACGCGAGAGGCAAGCCGCATGATGTCCTCTCCGTCAACCCTTCAAAAACGTCTGCCGACCCAATCGGGGTTCACGCTGGCCGAGCTGCTTGTCGCCTCCACGCTCATGTCCATCGCGCTCATCGGTGTGTACACCACTTTTCACTCCACCGTATTACACTGGCGAAACGGGAGCGCGAACGAGAAGACCTTTACAGATGCCCGTCGCGTGTTTGCCATCATGCAGCACGATCTGTCCGGCATTCCCAACGACCGACGTCAACTTTCAGCCGTCTCGTATTTTTCAGGATTCCCGGACGAAGTATCGTTTGTGAGCGCGATACAACCCATGAACGTTGAAGAGTTGGCCATAGAACGCCTTTTCGCGGTACGCTATTACCTCAACGGAACTGACCTGATACGCGAAGAGAGACCGGTAGAAGGTCCTCTCGCATCCCAATTCACGGGCATGGCCGGATCGCGACCGCAGGCCTCATTGCGACTCGGAAGAAAGTACGAGCGCATCATCGCGGACGGCGTGCTTGATGTTCGCCTCACCTATTTATGGACACCCGGTTCGTCCATTCGACAAGACGCGCCGCCGATATGGACCCCGCTCATCGAACGTCCCACCGCAACCGATCGTCTTCCCGCCGGAGTGCGTATTGAATTGACGCTGTACGACGCTGCGAAATCAATTCAGGATACACGCTTCGTCAAAACGATCAAGTTCGATGGAAATGTCAGTTTTGTTCCCGATGATCTTGAAAAAGACGGCGGGGAAGTCTGATATGCGCCCATCATCAAACAATAGATGCCACAGACAAAACGAGGGCTTCGTACTCGTGACAGTCATCTGGATACTCGCGATTCTGACGGTCATTACCCTTGGATTTTCACACCGCGCGATGATGGAACGTCGTGCCGCCTGGTACGGCATGGATCAGGCGCAGGCACGGGGCATGGCCAGGGGCGCGATACAGCGCGCGATCCTCGAATTGCGCAACAAACAGATGCTCGACACCTATCGCGATCCCGGGTGGTATACCTCCCCCCGAAGCGCCCCCTATACAGCATACAATCAACGCTGGAGTCGCAGAATTAACCTTATGAATGAAGCACGCTATTTTGCTCCCGTCGAAGGAGCACAATCCGGAGATGACATCTGCACGTATACGATCTCCGATTGCTCCGCACGAATTTCCCTGAATGATGCGCCGCGCGAACTCTTTGAATCCATCGACGAACTTGATTTCCAGCTCATCGGCGCTATCCTTGCCCGTCGTGATGCCGCCAATTTCCGTCAACAACCCTATCGATTCGTGACCGTTGACGAGGTCCTCACCCTGGAAGAGGGATCGAACATTGATTACACGAGCTGGATGGGCGAGGGCAACAGCGATGGGTTGCGATCCCTGTTTACAGTCTGGAGCGACCCGAACGACGGACTCATCAACGTCAACACGGCGTCCCTGGGCGTTCTGGAACGAATCCCGGAACTGGACGAATCCGTATTGACCCGTATCATCGAATATCGTGTAGGTGCGGACGGCATTCCCTACACAGGAGACGATCGGGCGTTTCGATCGCTCGATACCATGAGTAAACAACTCGAAATCAGCTATGAATCGCTTGATCCCATCCGAAAATATTGCAAGACGGATTCAAGGTTGTTTAGAATTACAGCACATGCAACGCGTAGGCGGGGGACGATCAACGCGTTTTGCACAGTCGTGGTCGAATTGCAAGGCAATGACGCGATCATCAAAGACTGGAAAGAGGGGTTCCGTGCATCATAAAAGCAACCACATACTCGCGCTCCAATGCTCGGAACACCATATCAGTGCATTACGCGCCCGAACGGGCAAGTCCGGTGTCACCCTCACCAACCACATCGTTGAAGAGGGGAATTGGCCACAGGAGGACGGTTCTCTTCTGCGCAAGCTGATCGAGATGACCGAGGCCCATGGATTCGCTGATAACCGAATCGTATCGATTATCCCGCGACATCTGGTTACTGTACGGGTGCTCGAACTCCCCGCTACCGACCCCGCAGAAATCGAGGGCATGGTCGCGCTAAGTGCTCAAGAATGGGTACCCTTTAATGCTGACGAAATCGTCGTTTCCAGTTGCATCATCAAAACGATCGATGACAGCCACAGCCAAGTACTCGCCGTGGTCGTTCCCCAGTTTACCATCGACGAACATATTCAAACACTCGCGAGTGCCGGACTCGAACCCGAACATATTTATTTAAGTACCGCATGTATCCTGGCGGCACTTGAATTCCCCGTGCCGCACGGCGAAAACGCACTCTATTTTCATCGCTCGGGCCGAAACTTGGAAACGCTAGCCCTACGCGAAAGTGGCATTGAATTCTCCCGTGGCTCGACCTGTGATGACCTGTCCGCTGAAGCCATCGCAGATGCCATTCGGGATAATCGCGCTCTCTATGAACGTGAATCCGGGAATCCCGACCCGCGTCATCAACATTTCAGCCAAAGCGTCGACTCAAAGGGCCTGAACTGGGATGCGGTTGCACACAAAGTAGAAACCAGCATTCAGGATTGCCCACAGGGCTTACGCAGCGTGCAAAAGGGCGTTGAGTTATTGGACGACGTGCCGTTGCCGGAAATCGGTGCATTGCTTATCGCCCAGGGGGACTCCTCATTCGTAACCGATCTGTTGCCCGGCACGGTGACTCAAGAACGCGAGCGCAGCAGCAACAAACGAAACCTAATCGAGTATTCCGCTGCGATGCTCCTCGCGCTGATTCTGCTCATAGGAGTATTCGGGCAGGCCGTGCAGCAGCGCACCACCTACTTGACCAAACTTGACGAACAAGCGGCACTCTTGCGGCCCGAAGCGCAACAAGTCGCGTTGAAACGTCGTCATCTCCAACGAATGCAAGCTCAAGTCACACGTGTTGACCCTCCTTTGGAACAACTGGCCAGAATTTCGCTGCAAGCACCCGAGACAGGACTGACCATTTCGAGATTCAAATATCGCTACGACGAAGGAATCACCCTGAACGGGCGATCCACGACACCGATGGTTTTCGCCGGACTCATTGACCGCCTTCGCACCGTTGGACGATCCGTTTATCCGCAGTTGGTTCAGGCGCGAGAGTTGTACAGCCACGACGGTAGAGAACGGGATCGCGTGATCACCGAGTTCGCCATTTCCATCGAGTTCCCCGAAGAAAGATCGGAAGAGCACACG
>JAYGCN010000060.1:0-35261 GCA_046583315.1 Candidatus Hydrogenedentota bacterium | reverse complement strand
CCATCCCGCCGCGGCTCCATGCTCAAAATCAGCGCACGCCCATCCGAAAAAAACGCGCCCGGTTGCCACGTCGCCTGACCAGGCGCATCAAACTCCAGATAACGCGATCCACTCCCGTCCCCATTCATCATCGTCGTCTTGCCCTGCGACGTAAAAAAGAAACGTTTCTGTGATAAGGACGTCTTCAGCGAACTGGAATTCAACGTATTACATCCGGCCAGTGCTACAAGCGGCGATGCCACTCCAAATTTCAAGAAATTTCGTCTATTCAGCATCTATACATCCGCCGCCTCAACGCGCAAGCGTTTCCGATCTATCTTCCCATTCGGATTACGCGGCAACTCATCCCGAAAATCAATTCGTTTCGGAATCTTAAACTTCGTGATGTATTGCGCGACCGTTTCCAGCAGTTCCGCCTCGGTCACATCAAACCCATCCTTAATTGACATCACCGCGACAATATTTTCCCCATACGTCATGTCCGGCACACCGACCACCGACACTTCCTCGACCGCCGGGTGATTGTAAAAACCATCCTCAATCTCGCGCGGCGAAATATTCTCACCCCCCTTAATAATCAAATCCTTCATACGGTCCGTCAAGAATAAGTAACCATCGTCATCCAACTTTCCGACATCCCCCGAATGCAACACACCGCCACGCAACGCCTCTTTCGTGGTCTCCGCGTCTTTCCAATACCCCTTCATCACATTCGGCCCGTCAATACAGATTTCACCCGGCGTGTTCGGAGGCAAGGTGTTCCCCTCCTCATCCTGTATCGTTACAGTCACGCCCGGAATCGGCTTTCCAATCGATCCTGGCCGAATCGTTTCGGAGGTCGGATACGAAGTCGCCGTCGGCGCACATTCCGATAGCCCATACCCATCCAACACCTTGCACTTGAATTCTCTCTCAAATGCCACGCGCACTTCATTCGGTAAAATCGCCCCACCCGAGTTCACAAACTCCAAACTCGAGGTATCGAAATTATGCCGCTCCGGCGTATTCACCAATTTCACCAGCATCGTCGGCACCATCGAATAACTGAGCACCTTGTAGTCCTGAATCAGGCGCAACATTTTCACCGGATCGAATCCCGGCATCACCGCAGCGGTCGCGCCAGCAATACTGCACTGATGCATCATCAATACGCCGAACGAATGACTCAGCGGCAGCACCAAAATCGTCTGAGATCGTTCCGGTACGCGATCGAACTCCGCCACGGCACGATGATTCGACATGATATTATTGTGCGTCAACATCACGCCTTTGGGATGACCAGTCGTTCCGGAGGTATACAAGAGAAACGCCATTTCGTCCGGGTCACACGAAATAATATCCGGGTAGGCATCTGCCGAAGCGATATCCGATTCAATATCAATCGCGCCGTCAACTCCCGACGCGCCGATGGTTAATACTTCTTTACACGGCGACGCGTCGCCAGCCGCATCCAACACTTTTTCGGCCAACGCGGGAGATGTAATCACCTTCTCCGCATCCGAGTGATTCAACACATATCCCAACTCACGCACACCGAGCTGCGGTGTCGTCGGCACGATGACCGCGCCCAGTTTCCAGATGGCCTGGAAACACGCGAGCACCTCCGGACAGTTCGGCATCACCACCGGCACCCGATCCCCACGCTTCACGCCGCGATCCTTCAGCACCGTCGCCAATCGACTCGCGAAGGCATCATGCTCAAGATTGCTCCACTCGCGCCCCTCAAACTGAAAGGCGGTATATTCTCCAAATTTTTCTATACTCTCACGCGTAAACTCTGCTGCATTCATTCAAAATAACCCTTATTGGCAATACTTTTGTACTGGAAGTACACAATGATAATGAATCGTCCTAACCCCGTACAACCAAATAGTTAAGATACGAAGTATTCGCATTTGATGCCCGATATTTCGTATACTTTGCGCATGGAGTCGCGAACCTTCAGGTGCTCTCCAAACCCAAAAGGATTCCCGATTCCACATGTACTACGGCTGGAAAATAGTAGGCGTTTCATTCACCACCCTCTTCATTTCCATCGGTTTCCTCTTCTATTCCTACGGCGTATTCTTCCTCGCACTCGAAGAAGAATTCGGCAGCTCCCGTTTCGGAATTTCAATGGGACTCGCCTTCATGAACATCACCATGGGCGTCATGGCACCCTTCCTCGGTAAAGCCGTCGACCGTTATTCCATCCGCAGCATCATGCTCGTAGGCGCATGCCTCATGGCCACCGGCTTCTTCATGGCCGCGCAAATCACAGCCCTCTGGCAGTTCTACGTCATCCTCGGCACCATACTCGGACTCGGCGAAGCCATGCTCGGCATGATCCCCAGCCAGACCCTCGTCGCCAACTGGTTCATCAAACGGCGCGGCACTGCACTCGGCATCGCCACCATGGGCGTGTCCATGTCCGGCATGGTCATGGCCCCAATCTCCATGGCCCTCATCGGATACATCGGCTGGCGATACACCTTTATCGTTTTCGGACTCGTCGGCCTCATCGTCGTCGTGCCCATGGTCTACTTCCTCGTGTACAACCGACCCGAAGAAAAAGGCCTCTACCCCGATGGAGAATCATCTCCCGACGCACTACCCCCCCAGGGACTCGTCCATTCCGTCGCCAGCTTCGAGACCGAAGACCAAAAAGCATCCGATGCCATCGAACACCAATCCTGGACCTTTCGTCAGTTAGTGACCAACGGCAATTTCTGGTCCATCGTCGTCTCCATCGCCCTGTGCATGCATTGTATCGGCGCAATCCTCACCCACATGATCCCCATGGCCATCGACCGCGGACTCACCCCCACCCAGGCCGCATTCCTGCTATCCCTCTCCGCAGGCGTAGGCGTCATCGGAAAAGTCATGTTCGGCTGGATAGCCGACCACATCGACACCCGCATCGCCGTGTGGATCTCCATCGCATTCCAGGCCACCGGCGCGTTTCTGTTCACCATGGGCGATTCGCACACGATGATGCAATTCGCCGCAGCCTTCTTCGGCTTCGGCATGGGTGGCATCGTACCCCTCTGGGGCTCACTCATCGGCGAAGTCTTCGGACGCGAAAATTTCGGCACCATCATGGGCATGATGTCCCCCTGCATGCTGCCCATCCAAATCACCGGACTGCCCCTCGCCGGATACATCTACGACCAAACCGGCAACTACATCCTCGTCCTCAGAATCTTCCTCGTCATCTACCTCTGCTCCGCAATAGCCATGTTCTTCCTCGGCAAAAGAGACGTAGACCAAAGAATCAAACGCACCCTGAGAACCAAGAGAAGCGAACCCCTGCAAGAAGATAGTATTTAGCGAGGAAGGCAGGAGCCTCGCTGCTTGCTCTATGAGAAAAGGATGCCAGTCCCTAATTCTCCCGAAACCGTCATTCCCAGAAAGGGCTTTACAAACAAAAAACTCAACCCTATACTAACTTAACAACTGGTATCATGAACGGGGGCGGATCACGAGACAAAGCAGGAAAAATACTTTCTATCTTGCGCGAGGAAATTGGATAACAGAGATTAAGAGTCTCGTCAGACAGAACGTGAACACCTGTTTTCAGCGAGGAGATTAGATATGCGAGCTACCGCTATTATATTCGTCATCATGTGTATACCTGTCGCATGCTTGGGCCAGAACGTTGAAAGCTTGCCGAGGGCGGTGACCCGGAAGCCCAAATGAAACTTGGGAAAATGTATCTTCGAGGAGATGGCGTACTCGAAGATTTTTCTGAGGCCGAAAAATGGTATCGGATGGCGGCTGAACAGGGTGTTCCCGCCGCGCAATTCGATATGGGCCTAATGTACCAGAGTGGTATTGGAGTACCGAAGAATATTTCGGAGGCAGCCAACTGGCATCGCAAGGCTGCCGAACAGGGCCTCATTGAGGCTCAGGTATTGTTGGGAGATATGTACTCCAGTGGCATCGGCGTGTCAAAAAATGAACAGCAAGCACTGGAATGGTATCTGATGGCATCGGAGCAGGAATCATCCGAAGCGCAGTTTAAGTTAGGTCTGATATACAAAATCGGTATCGGAGTAGATGTGAATTATGATGTGGCTTTAACGTACTTTATTGGAGCGGCAAATAAAGGGTACATCGAAGCTTTCGATGAATGGGGCCTGATACATGAGCAAGGGCGGGGAGTGCCTAAAGATTACAAATTGGCCGTCAAAGCGTACAGGCTTGGAGCTGATGCAGGAGATGCCAACGCGCAGCTTAATCTCGGATTAAAGTATCTTCACGGACGTGGACTGAAAAGGAGTTTTGACGAAGCCGCGAAATGGATTCGTAAATCGGCCGAGGGCGGCAACCCCAAGGCGCAGTTTTGGATGGGTGACCTCCATCGTAATGTTCTGGAAGAACGTGCAGAGACCGTGCGATGGTGGCATAAAGCTGCTGCACAAGGGCATACCGAGGCTTCGTTGAGAATGGGGCAATACGGTTTTGGGTTTTACCGCAACAAATCATATTCCTCGAATAAAATGGATCGAATCTTTTGGCTACAGTGGGCTGCAGAGAATGGGAATGTCGAAGCACGTTTTTTATTAGGTATGACGTTTGAGAATCGTGCAGAGGAAGCTGTACTTCGGTATAAAACTAGATACCTCGTGACTGCCCATATGTGGTTCAACCTTTCCAGCGTTGGAGGAATGACGGAGGGCAAAGAACGTAGAGTAAAAGTCGCCGAGTTAATGCCGCGTGAACAGATAGCCCATGCGCAATCAATAGCCAAAGAATGGTTACAAGACCCTACGAATATCCCGGACCCAGTATTCATTCCTGAAGAACCGACCCTTTCGACTAGGCCGGATCCGTCTACCTTTGTCGCCGCTCCGTTGGGCGAAGGGCGATACGACAAAATCGCCGCCGAAGGACTTGAAAAGGTAATATCTGAGAGACACGCGAATGAATATAGGGAATTCAAGGCTGAAATGTTGGAGAATTAAATCATCTCTAATTCTGAGCGAAGCTCAATCTCGCGATTTTGCAAAGATACCGGCTGTCGTTTCCCGCTTAGTGTAAATAGGGACAGGCACCCTTTTTCTTGGTTGTTCCGTCAATATGCATGATCTTCCAGCAACGTACTATATTTCACGTTGGCTGACAATGATTCTTGCTTTTTGCAGTTCCTCCGCGCTCTCCGCGACTCCGCGGTGAAACGCCGTTTTCGGTTTCTTAAATCTGTGCTCATCTGTGAAATCTGACGCAGTCCACGTCTTTAGCGTGGTGGTCAAAGCTCTTAGCGATTTTCAGTTTCTTCCTCTGCGCTCTTTGCGGCTCTGCGTGAGAAATGGGCTTTCAATCGGGTAGTATGCATGTTCCGCCGTTAGTCTATGTAGAAAAGGGTATTTCATGTCATTGCGCGACCAACTATTTCAGGAAATCCTGCTTGCACGCCAGCGCGTGTACGAGATCGGTGAGCCGACACCGCTGGAGTGTGTACCCCTGCCCGTCATGGCTGAAGTCTACCTCAAACGTGAGGATCTATCCCCCATTCACGCCTACAAATGGCGTGGCGCGTATAACCGGATGGCCCTGTTGTCCGAATCTGAACGTAAAAACGGGGTCGTAGCCGCCTCGGCCGGAAATCACGCTCAGGGCGTCGCTCTCGCGGCCCAGAAACTCGGAATCAATGCCCGCATCTACATGCCCCAATCCACGCCTCAGATGAAACAGATCGCCGTCCGGAAACACGGTGGCGAGCGAGTTGAAATCATCCTGCACGGCGACAACTATTCCGAAGCGGCTGAACTCGCCTACGAGGACCTCCACAATTCCGATTCAACCTTTATTCATCCCTTCGATGACCTCGCCACCATGGGCGGACAAGGCACCCTCGCCGACGAAGTGGTCATGTCCGGACACGGCCCCTTTGATGTGGCGTACCTGCAAATCGGCGGAGGCGGCATGGCGTCCTCCGTTGCGTGCTGGCTGAAACATTATTATCCCGACATCAGAATCGTCGGGGTCGAAGGCGTCGACCAGGCCTGCATGAAAGCCGCCATCGAAGCCGGAGAACCCGTCGAACTCGATTACGTTGATGTATTCTGTGACGGCACAGCGGTCAAGAAAGCAGGCGACCTCACCTACGCGCTATGCAGCGAGCTCATCGACGAATTCATCACCGTCACCAACGAAGAAGTCTGCGCGGCGATCCAGCTCCTCTGGGAAGCGAGACGCTGCATTCCTGAACCCGCCGGTGCCATGGGACTCGCCGGACTCCTCAAACAGCACGAGCAAGTCTCGGGCAGAAAGGCGCTGTGCATTGTGTGCGGCAGCAACCTCGATTTCGGACAGTTGGCGTGGATAGGACGTCACGCAGGAATCGGTGGTGGCCGTCGCCGCTATATGCGATTTGAAATCGGTGAATACAGTGGAGGCATGCTCGACCTCATCAGCACCGCCCTCGACGGCGTAAACATCATCGAATTCCAATACGGCAAGGTCGCGGAAGACAAGGCTTTCCCGGTAATCGGATTCGAAGCGTCGCCCATGGAAATCGAGCTCCTCCAAAAACGGCTCAACGATCTCGGCATTCCCCACGAAGACGTGACGTCACAGGAAGACGTCGAATTCCGCATCATCCACTACGAACCCGATCTCTTCAAGTTTCCCTACTTCATCAAGCTGGAATTCCCCGAACGCGCAGGCGCGCTTCACGAATTCCTAGAAAGCATCAAAGGCAAAGCCAACATGTGCTACTTCAACTACGCCTACACCGGCGAACAAGTCGGGCGCGCCCTGCTCGGCCTCGAATTCGACTCCGAAGACCAGCAATCCGCCTTCAAGAAACAACTCGCAAAATCCAACCAAACCTACACCGAAATCAGCGATCACACGTTGGAACGAGTGCTATAACGCCAACATATTCGCGAAAATCCTCAGCGTTCCCGGGTGCAGCTCGCGCAGTTGACGATACCAGCCAAGCGCGGTGTACAGGTAGGTTCCGTCGCCATAATTCGCGACGAGCAGACTGCCCGGGGGAGGATTTTCGCCGGGGTCTTTCACATCGATCAGAGGTGTATATTCATCTGCCCACTTGCTGGGGAAATAGAGTCCGCGTTCCTGACGCCAGCCGTCCCAATCGGATGCGCCCATGGCGTTCGGCGTCGTAAAGAGAGAGTGTTTCGGTTGTAGCAACGTGATTGGTGCTTCTTCAACAGTTACGCGATTGCGCCCAAGTGCAAGAGAGTACGGCGCATAGTTTTTATTCCACTCGAATGTTTTCTGATACATCACCAACATCGTGCCGCCCCGTTTCACGTAATCCAGCATCGCCTGATTGTTCGCAACCAAATCCGGTCGCACTAAGTACGCACGTATGTCGACAATGATCGAAGTAAACTCATCAAGTTTCTCCGCGTTGAAGTCATCTTCCTCCA
The DNA here is from genome assembly GCA_046583315.1 of Candidatus Hydrogenedentota bacterium. GTDB lineage: Bacteria > Hydrogenedentota > Hydrogenedentia > Hydrogenedentales > DTSJ01. Next base: position 27,879 of record JAYGCN010000060.1, on the reverse strand, counting down.
ACGACTCATGCGCCACGCCCATGCGTTCCAATGTGTCCATAAAAGTATCGTCGTAACTGTAGATGACACCAACCTTTTTGTTTTTTGGTATCAGCAGGTCCACCACACGCGCAGTACCTACGGAAGAATAATCACTGCCTCCAATCGAAGCCGTTATCGTGTAATCTCCCGCGACCAGTCCCTTTGCAATATCTGCACCGACGGTCACGAGCTTCTGTTCATCTTCATTTGCAAAGGATAAGTTCACAGAATTTTTTTCGAGCGTAACACCCTTCGACGCAGCAAGATTGAGAGTTATCTCGCAACCTTTTGGCCCATTGTTCGTCACCAATAGCGAAAACGTCGACTCCCGATCTCCCTGCTTGACGAGATAGGGCGCGTTCAAATAGTCGACCGTCACGGCCGGCGCGACATCCACCAACACATCCGAGGTCAGCATCACCTCACCATCCGCGGTCTTCACCGTTGCGACTACGGTCAATTGCGGGGCCAGAAAATTTGGCTTAAACAGGTATTCTTCTTGCGGAACCGTGGGTTCCTGATAATCCGGAACGGTTACCAAAAACGATGCCTTCGCGAATCCCTTGCTGTCTAGCGATTTGGACACTGTTTCCACTTTGGCGATCGGAAACCAATCTTGACTGACGACCAAAAATTCAAGTTCTGTCGCGACCTTGTCTCCAAAATCAATGGCTTCGACCTCAATCGTAAACGTCTGACCCGGTGTTACGTGGGCGTCTGACACTTTGGCCGTCAGGCTCAATTCTTCTGCGGTCGTGAGCAATCGGTTTGCACGTGAGCGGGATCGGTCGTCATTGGACGAAGCCAACACGGCGTACATTTTCTTTGTAGCCCCCCCGGCGGTCTCGGTGGACAGTGCTCGAGCGTCAGCAGAAACGCGATCTTGTAATCCTTCGAACAGGCCCCCGCTCGGCGCGTCTACAGAGCCTCCCCCTTGAGTGCCCCCGGGTGCCCCCTTCATCAACTTGTAGGTGGCACTTGACCGACTCGTCAAAAAACGATCGATAAAGAAGCCCATTCCCTGGGTTGCGTGTTCGCCCAGCGCATTTGCAGCGATACGGGCGTAGCTGATACCACGCGCGGGATCCAATTCCGCGAAGGGAACCAATACCGAATTCGATGCACCCGCGCCTCCGAAGGAACGATGATATAGGCGTGCGGCCTGCCAGGGCTCGAGTCCTTCGTCCAGCTGCTCAGGAAAAGCCTCGGGGTCAGCCGCCATATCAAACGAACTCATCAGCGCACGACCGACCGCCTGGTGATGCCCGTGTCCTCCGTTTTCGCCGTGGTGGGTGATGATCACGTCTGGACGCAACTCGCGAATTTTGCGAACCATACGGCGAAGAGTCTCTTCTTTTCCCCAGACCTCAAATGCTTCTTCGGCGCTCTTGGAAAATCCGAATTCAGGATAATCGAGAAAGTGCAAATTCGCACCGGTATGGGCCGAAGCACGACCCATTTCATCGGTCCGCAACACGCCCAGTTCTTCGTAGAGCTCTGAGCCAATTTCGTTTTGGCCACCTTCACCGCGAGTCGCAATCAATGCATAGGTCTTATAACCGAATTTCTTGCGATAATAGGTCAGCGTGGCACCGTCTTCATCATCCGGATGCGTCGCCACACACATCAAACTCAAATCAGTACCGACATCCAACAAGGCCTGATGCAACGCCACCGACCCCAGCGAAGGCTCTACAGGTTTTACCAGGCCAATCCGTTCTGATGCACCAGCAGACATCGCAACGGACGCGACCACACTTAGAATAATAAAACGCTTAACCATCGGCTCATCTCCGAGTAATTTTCATGAACATTGCGGACCCAACATTAAACACCAAAACACATACCGGAGGCGAATTATTCAAATCGATAGTGAAGGGGACGAGATATTGGGGAGGTAAGGCTTGTTGGACGCCACGCTGAGATTGTTATTCACTCTTTGAGCACCATGTCGATACACATGACGGCAGCAAGTATCAGTTTTCGACCGGGGCTACCCGCAGGAACTGACTCACTGATGGTCAGCACATAATTGTCTGCGGAAGAGAGCATTTCTTTTCCCAATCCCGCCCATTTTTTCGTGACATGGGCCAGTTCGTTTTCACCAGCCAGAAAACGGAAATCCCAACCGGTCCATGTTCCTTTGAGCGCACACACCTCATTGTCATCAGCGTCCAGTACCTTGAACGCGCCGCCGATGGACAGAAGTTTTTGTTTGAAGCCGCCAATTCGTTGTCCGTCTGCATCGATCACATCAACTTTGGAAAGAAAAACACTGATACCACGGCGTACCGTAAACAGGATTTCGCCTTCCGGCGTACGCAGTTCAATTTCAAAAGGGGTATAACGTTTGTAATCGGTAAAGCGCAGTAATTTGGTGAAGGCGCCTAGATTGTCTTCGCGGCAATGAATAATCTCCTCACCCGTATCCGGACACAGAATGTCGAAGTTGTTCGCAGCCTTAAACATCCCCACGTGCTCCCGTACGAAGAATAGATTTCGATCCAATACATTACTCATTGAATGGTCCCTCCCTGACTAATGTTCACACGATCAAAGTGGATACTACTAAAACGACAAACGGGAGTAAAGCCAGGCGCGAATAACATTTGAACGCATTCTCCCAGCGAGGCCGGAGGCTCTATTCCATCAGAAACCATCGAGGCATCTGCGTCACCGTCGTCCCGTTTCGGCCAGTATAGTAAAGGTTCGACGGCGAAAATTCATCCGCATGTCCGTCTGCCCAGAAGGCGTAAAAATCCGATTGCGCGTTCAGCGGGCGACGCACATAGGTGTGATTGTATTTCGAACCCGACGTGATGTTCCGCACTTTCGTCCAATGCTGCCCTGAATCTCGGCTCTCCCACAACGCCACCTCACCACCCGTCCCCCAATGCTGCGGACCCTCTTCCGTAGGACCCAAGATCCGCCATAGATCGCCCTCGATCCATAGTTGCCCCATATCATAATTGTGGGTTGAGCGTGTCACTTCAGAAAAAATCCATTCGCGGCCATCCCACCTGACAATCGTCCAAATACGCGGCTCACCCTTGGGTCCAGGCACATGCGCAGCACTCGTAACGATGAGCATCACAGGATTACCTTCCGAGTCGAACTGCATATCTTTCAGATAGACCAGCCGCCCCTCACTTTCGAAATCGCGAACCAATCCAACACCCTTCGGATCAGTCAACGGTGTTGTAACCGTCTTCCCTTCCATCGTTTGCCACGTGTTCCCGGCATCCGACGATTTTAGGAAAAACAGATTCGTCCTTTTATCAACGACACCGCCCGGATGGTAATTGAATGACATGTATACTACGCCATCGCGCTGTTCCACATTCTGATAATGCCCACCCATACCCGCCAGTTTCCGGTGAGGCGACCATTCGCGCCCATCGACACTGGTGCTCCAATACAACTCACGACCCTTGGTGTATTTCGTGAAACAATGCAAAAATCCCGTGTCCTCAATCCACACTGGCTGAGGATACGCGAATTCTCCTTCAAGAATTTGCTCAAATCCGTCAATCGAATAGGGTGCCCGGCTGCGGTAGATGAATCCAGGACGTGACCGCCCTCTTCCGCTCACAAAGACCCAAATATGCCCATCCCCGTCAATCGCTATCGACGAATTATCGTGCGGATCATTCACGCCGCCCTTGTCATGCACGACCACAGGACGCCCCAGCTCGTTCGTCGCATGATCATAATACCCAATCATGTTTAACAAGTAGCGCTTTTCATTTTTCGCGCCTCCATACACGAAAAACGTCCGACCCGACTCGCCAGCGTCTTCGGCATGAATGGCCACCGGGCGATGTTTCGCCGTATAGGTCCCCAGACCACCCGAATACTTGTCGCCATACTCCGAAACCTGTCCCAACGGAAACCAGATACCCTGATACCCAGGAGATTGTTCCTGAGCGACACTCCACCAGGCAGAAAAACAGACCAGAAACGCTGTACAGCTTGTACGCGTCATAGATTCATACACGCGCAGTTATCCACAGGCAGGTTGCAGCGTTTGCACATCGACACGTGGGGATTGACCGGCTTGAACCCTTTGCGATTGCGCAGAATATACCTGAGCATATTTTGCTCATCCTCGCCAAGTTTGAGTTTATCCCGTTTCGCCCAGATTCCGTCGAGTTCCTCATCCGAAAGCTCACTATAATAGTCGCGGCGTTTTTCGAGATCGCTAGTGCCTGCCATCGCATCGATTCCTTATCCAACTCAATCGTCTTCAGGTCTCATTATACACACCGCATCGTCCCACCAAAACCGGCAGTTGCCTAACGAATCGAAATGCGTTATTCTGTCGTACAACTCTATAAGAGAAGGCATACGACACGCATGAGCGAAACCAGGGAACACACCTCCACACCACTCGCAGACAACAGCGCGCTTCGGTTCATCCTGGAAGGCACATCGAACATTCACGGAGAGGCCTTCTTCACAACGCTCGTGACCTACCTGACCGAAGCACTCAACATCAACGGCGCGCTGGTCACCGAATACCTCATCGAAACCAATCAATTTCACGCATTCGTGTTCAAGAAAGGCGACGAACTCAGCTACGATTTCATTTTCGATATCGAAAACACACCATGCGCCACGACCGTCACGAATAAAACATTCATCCACATTCCCGATAAATTGCTAGACATCTATCCGGATGAACCCGAAAGGGAACTGGTCAGTTATATGGGTATTCCACTGCTGGATGCTTCCGGAGAACTTCTAGGGCATTTGGCGGTAGTCGACGATAAACCCATGCCGGAAGACCCCAAAGCCGAGGCCCTGTTTCGTATTTTCGCTGACCGTGCCGCAGCGGAAGTCTTACGCATCAGGCAGGAACAGGCGGCTCGCGAACGCGAAGAGCGCTATTTCATGATTCTCGAGAGTGCCATGGATGCCATGCTTGAACTGGACAGCGATCTCAACGTCACACAATTGAACCCCGCGGCAGAATCCATCTTTCAAGTCGACAGGCGAGATATCCAGGGAAAACCATTCAGCGCCTTCTTCGACGACGAGAACTTCGCCCGCTTCGCCAAGGTGTGCCAGAATGTCATTGTGCAACCCGAACTCCAGGGAAAGGCCTGGCTCGCCGGTGGATTCTACGCCCACTCGACCGACGGTCACGTATTTCCTATCGAAGCAGCACTTTCGTGTTTCACGGTCGAAGGCGCGACGTTTTACTCGCTCATCATGCGCAACGTCAACAAACGCCACGAACACGAACGTCGAATCGAAACCTTGCTCTACGAAAAAGAGTTGTTGCGCCAAGAGCTGGAAAATCTTCAGATCTTCGGCGAGCTAATCGGTACCAGCAAGGCCATGCGTCATCTCGGAGAGGACATCCGAAAGGTCTCCCCCACCGATGCTACCGTGCTCATCCTGGGCGAAACCGGTACCGGCAAAGAAGTCATCGCACGCACCATCCATGCCGAAAGTTCGCGAGCGGATCAACCACTCGTCAAGGTCAATTGCGCGGCCATTCCCGCGACCCTTTATGGAAAGCGAATTCTTCGGTCACGAGAAAGGCGCATTCACCGGTGCCACCGAAAAACGCGAAGGTCGATTCGCCATGAGTGAAAGCTACGTGCAATACAAAAAGGACGTACCCCGCTTCATCCCACGTTTCACAAAACAAGCGACCGCGCGACGACAGGCACCGATTGCGGTAGATTAGTCACAGCATAAATCGAGACCAGGCGCGTGCTGCCCACGTAGTGCGCGTCTGTTTATTTTAATCCATGTTCATTTGTGCTAATCTTGGATCTCCAAAAAAACTTTGGAGGACCACCCATGCGCCTGCGCCAAATCGCCCTCGTGGCACGCGACCTAGAACCTGTTGAGAACAAAATCTGTGCCGTATTCGGTACCAGCATCAGTTTTCGCGATCCCGGTGTTGGAAAGTATGGACTCATCAATTGTCTTATTCCCTTCGGCAACACCTTCCTCGAAGTCGTATGCCCATCTCAAGAAGGTACCACCGCAGGCCGACTCCTTGATCGACGCGGCGGCGATGGCGGCTACATGGTTCTCAATCAAGTGGACAGCCTTGACGGATTCGAAGAAAAAATGGAAGCGGTAAACGTGCGTATCGTCGAGAGCCTGAATCTCCCAGACGCACAAGGGCGACACCTCCACCCCCGCGACATCGGAGCCGCCATCGTTTCCATCGACACCATGACCCCGCCCGAATCCTGGAAATGGGGCGGCCCGGATTGGCAATCCCACGTCCATACCAAGGTCGCCGGAGAAATTGTCGGTGTGGATCTACAAAGCTCCGACCCCGCAGCACTCGCCCAACGCTGGGCCGAAGTCCTCGACTGCCCGCTCGACACCTCCGGTGCGCACCCTACTGTGCAAATGGACGCAGGTTTCGTGCGTTGCATCCCCGATACCGACGGACGCGGCGACGGCGTCTCCGGCCTACACATCAAGATCAACGACCGCGCCAAACTCGAAGCCAACGCCGCTGCCCAAAACGTCTCCATAACCGACGATACACTGGAACTCTGCGGCACGACCTTTCACTTGGCAAGCTAACTACATGCCATTCGAATCAGAATTTCCGAATGCACATGCCATCTATCGAAAGGGTATCGATCGTGGGTACCATTTTGGCGCACAAGTATATATTTGGAAAGAGGGCGAGATTCTCGTCGATGAAGCACTGGGTATACGCGATGAAGCGGACACCCCACTCGACCGCAACGACATTATGCTGTGGAAATCCGCCGGAAAACCCGTTGCAGCTGTTGCCGTTGCCCAGTTAAACGAGTCAGGCAAGCTGAATTTCGATGATCCCGTTGCAAAATTCATCCCCGAATTCGCGCAAGGCGGCAAAGAACCCATCACCATCCAAAATATGCTCACGCATCAGGGCGGCTTTCCCGTCGGCACATTTACCTTGCCTCCTCCAGACTGGGACGATGCCATCGAACTGATCTGCGCGCTTCCATTGAGCGAAAACTGGGTCATCGGCGAGACGGCCGGCTATCACCCGCTCACGGCCTGGTACATACTGGCCGAAATTGTGCACCGCGTCGACGGACGCCCCTACACGGACTACATTCGCGACGAGATTTTCGATCCGCTAAAGATGGACAGCAGTCACATCGGCATGTCCGACGAGACCTACGATACGCTCGTACAGCGAATCGCGCCCATCTGCGTCACAGTGCGTGGGAAATCAGAGTGGCTTACCAATACCGAACGACAATGGGTGACGCCTTGTGTACCCGGCGCTAACGCACGAGGACCTGCCCGTGAACTCGGGTTTTTCTACGAAGCATTGCTGAGTGGTGGTCGCGACATCCTGAAACCCGACTCCGTGTCCAATCTCGTGCATCGTCATCGCGAAGGATTGCCCGACCTCACGTTCCGCAGCACGATGGACTGGGGACTCGGCTTTATCCTGAATTCGAATCGTTACGGCGCAGAAACCACTCCCTACGGCTACGGTATTCACGCGTCAGAGGATTCCTACGGTCACGGGGGGCGCGAATCATCATCCGCCTTCGCCGATCCCGCTCACGATCTCGTTGTGATCGTCATCTTCAATGGGATGCCCGGCGAGCCGCGTCACAATCAACGCGTGCGGGATTTCAATACGGCGGTTTACGAAGATTTGGGACTCGCGTAGCACTATTCCAGTCGCGACACACCAATACCGTCCACAAGCGCATTCTTGAGTTCGGAAACAATCACTGCGCCTTCATCCAGACCCGAAACGATTTCCGCCCAATCGTCATTGCGCAATCCCACCTCAACCTGAGTCAAATACGCCTTATCATCGTTCACGACATACACAGCCCACGCACCCGAATCGCGAAATAACGCGCGGTCCGGTATCGCCAATGCATTCTCTAATTCCGCAGTGATAATCCGCACGTCCACGGATGTCCCCGGTCGCAACTGAACCTGGCTGTTATCAAACGCGATGATCGTGCGTACCCGTTGCTGCTCCACACCCAGCGACGATATCTTCATGAAGCCGGAAGGGTATATCCGGTCAACAATACCGAAAATAGGACCGGTAGTGAGCGCTTTGCCCTTGATCTCGACCTTATTACCGACTTTCATCGGAGAGATTTCCTCAGACAACACGTCGCACTCGATTTCGATGGATGCCATGTCGCCAATTTTCAGCAACGGCTCACCCGCCATCAGTACACGTTGATCCTCGATAAACTTTTCGAGTACCGGACCCGATACCGGCGAGGTAACTTTTGCCTTCTTCAAATCATCCTGCATCGAAGCGAGCCGCGCATTCAAGCCATCAATCTCCGCTAAATACGAGTCGCGCATGTACTCATTGTCGTCCACCGAGCCCGACAGACGTTGCAATGCAATCTGTGCCTGTTCAAGCCCCATTTTCGCGACACCCTCCTCCAGCCGCACACGTTTCAAATCCTCGACCAATCCCTCGTACAACAGCTCGGCCTCATCATGCAGAGACTCACTCGTTGCTCCGGCCTTTAACAATCCTTTGGCGCGATCATAGGCCCGCTTCGCCTTGCGCATATTGATTTCCAGCACATCGTAGGACTTTTCCGTAATGCGAAGCGTATCTTCCATTTCCCTGACACGAAGTTGCGCAGACGCGATGTCTTCGTCTTTGGGTTTTTCAATATCCACACCCGTTTCAAAGGCTTTGATCTGAACAATCAACGCTTCGACCTGACGAATTTCCTGCTTCAACGCGAAGGTATCAATGCTCGCAATCACCTGACCCGCCTCCACCTGATCACCAATCTCCAAAGCAATGCGATCAACCGTTCCCGGAATAGGCATGTCGATGATGTACTCGTCGTCCAAGCGTGTTTTCGCATCGTCCGCAATATACTCGAACACCGTTTCCCGCGTCACCTCGGTCATTTCGACAGCGACATCGTCACCCGTCATCGCTGTGTAACCGATTCCAAGTACGGCCACAACAATCAATGCAATTACTACTCGTTTCATACTACTTCTCCTTGCCAACTACCCTACTCGCGTTCTTTTAGCGTCTCCACGAGGTCGAGACTATTAATTTTGTGACGAATGGCGAGATTCGAAAGAAACACGAAACCCATCGTCAATCCGGCACTGATGTAGAAGGTTTTCGTCTCCAAATGAAACGGAAGCCGAATCAACTCCGTATCAAACGCCGACACCAAATTGAAACAGATCAATATCCCCGTCGGGATTCCCAGAACGATACCAATGACACCCATCAGGATGTTTTCGAAATAGAGAATGCGGCCAACTTCTTGTCGCTCGAAGCCCATTACACGCAACGAGGCCAATTCCCGCTGTCGTTCAGCCAGCGAAACGGACGTGATATTGTAAATGATGGAGAATGCAATAATCCCGGCAAACAACACTGTCACAATGCTCATCGCTTTCATGTTCAATTCGATCGTGTTTGACATATTCCTGATCGTATCGGACTTGACTTCAATCGAGGCAACCATCGCGATGTCTTCCAGCTCATCATTAAGACGCTTGTCCATGCCCGGCTCGGTAGCCAGCAAGACCGCATTCATCACAAAGGGTTCATTCAACACACGGCTCAACGCTTCAATATTCATAAAACCCGACGCACCAAAATACTGCTGCACAATCTTCGAAACCCGCACCGTCTTCTCGTCCGTCACCCGACCCATCATCGGTTTTATCTGGACCGTATCCCCGACTTTCAACGACAACATGCCCGCGAGTTTATCGGACAATACAAGCCCCTCCTCACCTACATCCACCGTATTCTCATCAATATCCATGAGTCGTTGCAGACGCGCATGACGCGGCACCCCCGTCACCAATACATCTTTCGTGCGCCATCCGTTCGTCAACGTAAATGGATACTGCAAGAGGGGCTCCGCGTAGTCCACGTAATCAAACCGTTGCGATTCATACAACGCGTCCTTGCCGCGCTCCATAAAAAAGCCGACCCGGACATCCTGTCGCTGCGTGCGTTCGTATTCGTACTCCATCATGTAATCCATCGCGTCGAGCGAAAAGAAACCTATGATCAGAAGCGAGGTCGATACGACGACTCCGAATACGTTGATCCCCGAGCGAATTTTGTGGCGCGCCATATTACGTACAATCATTTTCCAGCTGAAACTCAGGCGCGACCATATTGCGGTGTATTGCTCCAGCCATGTCCTGTGCCCTACCACCGGTGCCTCAGGCCGCATCGATTCAGCAGGGTTTATCTGGGAGGCACGATACGCGGCGAGCATGGCACCGATCATCGAAAAAACAATCGTGATGCTCATCGCCTGTGCAAGTACATTGGGATAGATTTGAGAACGCAGAATTGGAAAGGAAAAAAACTGCACATACAATTCAATCATCTTGAGCGCGAAATACTGACCCAGTAAAAAACCGAAGAAACAGCCGGTGATTGACAAGATGAGCGCGAACTGCAGGTAGTGCATCGCTACGCTGACATTGGTATACCCATAGGCCTTCATCAACCCAATTTGTGTGCGCTCATTGCGTACCATTCGGTTGAGCAGAATCAAAATAACAAGCGAAGCGATGCCTAAAAAAATCGTCGGAATAACTTTCGAGACCACACCAAGATTTTTGATCTCATCGGACAACAATCGATTGGATAGCTGGTTCTCCCGTTTCGTCTTCGCAAAGATCCCATAGGTATCCAATCGATTCTCAGCCGAATCGAGAATGGCGTCCAGTTGATCCTCATTTTCAACCGAACCGATGATGCTGTTGTAAGCCGCTTCCATCGACAAGGCGGACTCGGCGAAATCATCCGTGACCCACAGTATTCCGAAGCGGTCCGGACTCGGCACCAATTCCTGAATATTTCTGATGATATAGACGTATTCCGGGGACAACCCGAGTCCGATTATCTTGAGCGTATGCTTCTTTCCATCCGCCGTAACGTCAATCGTATCCCCAATCACCAGATTGTTCGCCAACGCAAACTGTTCACTGAGAATCACCTCATCCTGCGAGCCCGGTTCGAAAAAATTGCCCGTCCGCACAACGACACTGTTGAGAAAATTGCCGCCTGTATCCGGCACCGATACCAGACGCCCACTACGCGCCTCTTCAACCCCCTCAATATCGAGTTTCACGTCCTCGACAATGCGACCGCGCACCTGACGCACCCCGGGGATCTCCTGAATCTCGAACAGGGTCGTCGATGGCGCGCGCTCCAGTCGAATCTCAAAATCGGCAAAACGATTCTGGGCGTAATACGTGTCGCGCGTCAACTCAAGATTCTTGTGAAGGGATGCCAAACAAATGTAACACGCCGTGCCGCACATCACGACTGCCATCACCGCAATATTTTGCGAACGACTCCGATTGATGCCTCGAAACATTTTTTTAGTGAGCGCACGCATCACCACACCACATCGTCGAGTTGCATCGGTGTTTCGTTGACATCGATATGACTGACTGCGCCGTCACGCATATGGATCACGCGATTCGCGACTTCCGCGATCGAAGCATTATGGGTAATCACCATCAGCGTGGTACCCATTTGCTCGTTTACATCCATCAGAACCTTGAGCACAACTTTTCCGGTTTCGATGTCAAGTGCCCCTGTCGGTTCGTCACATAAAAGAATACGTGGGCGTTTCGCAATCGCGCGAGCAATGGCGACACGTTGCTGCTCACCACCGGAAAGTTGCGACGGAAAATGGCCCGCACGATCGGATAGCCCAACGAGTTCCAACGCTTCGAGTGACTCCATCGGATCGTCCGAGATCTCCGTTGCCATCTCCACATTTTCTTTGGCTGTAAGGTTCGGCATGAGATTGTAGAACTGGAAAATGAAACCGATGTGCTTGCGCCGGTATCGAGTAAGTTGGCGTTCCGAGTATTCACTCAGCGGACGATGCTCATACACGACGCTACCCGAGGTCGCGGTATCAAGGCCCCCGATGATGTTCAATAACGTGCTTTTGCCGGAGCCACTGTGCCCAAGAATGACGATGTATTCACCGGCATGAACATCAAGTGAAACGCCGCGCAACGCATCGACAGAAACCTCCCCCATCCGATAGGTTTTCACCAGATCGGAAATCTGAAAGATACAGGAATCCGCTTCTGTTTCCGGTGTGTTCATTGTAGAATCCGTGTTACCGCGTTGACGAAATCGCATCCACTGCAGCGCCCAGATGCACGACGTATTGAACGATCTACCCTTAACTACGCACCTTATTCAACACGAAAAACCGGTATTTGGTTCAGGCACCAGTCGCTTCGTAGCGCTCTTGCAACAACTGCGCAAGCTGCGTGATACGGGTATCGTAATAACTCAACAGCTTTTTATGAAGCTTCGCATTGGTAGCCGCGATAATCGTCTGATGATTTTCCGGTGACGAATCCAGAAGCAATAGATCATCAAATCCCTTGCCATAAGCATCAGTGACCACGCACCCCGCCTCCTGGGCAATCAGTAGCGCGGCGGCATAATCATAAGGGCAAACGCCCAATACCGTGCCGCGACCAGCATTGATAAACGCATCCTCCACCGCATCCGGTATATCACGGTAGAACCGGTTCGCAATATCGACGCAGGCATCGAGTTGATTCGTCACCAGACGGGTGAGACTGTACGAACTACTGTTACAAGCAAAAAAACCGCCTTTGAGACTCGTGATATCAATCAGCTTCGCCGATGTCGGAAAAATAAGCTCAGCCGGACGCGCCGGTACCGTCATCGACCAGGCCATCGTCTCGACATCTTCATTTTGCGATATTTTCGCTTTCTTGGAATGCCCGTTATAATGAATCCGCGCACCGTGGCCGCGTTCGGCATAGAAAAAACGATCTTCGGTAAGTTCCATGATAAGACCACTGTCAATATCAGCAAAAGTGGGCCGTTCAATGACACGCGTACTGCACACAGAAATAACGCAACCTTCGAATCCACACTTCGCCGCGCGTGTTCCATCAATGGGATCAATTAATAGCAGATGTGTAGGTTGTTCGTTCGTAAACGTCGTGTAGCCCGCGTCTTCACTATAATACACAACAGGCTGCTTGGCATTGGTCAGGAAATTCTTGAGCGCCTTCTCGGCCACGGCATCAATGTGAAAGGTGGCATCCCCACTCTGAGCCGATCCTACAATCGCACGCCCCTTGGTGCTCGCCATCTCGGGAAGCACCGCCACCTTAATGGCTTGCGCAAGATCCATCAGAAACTTCTTCGGGAGGATCTTCGCCGAGGACTTCGGTCTCGGTTTCGGTTTTGGCTTTGGCTTCGATGCGGTTTTCGCAGACTTCTTGGGTGCCTTGGTCTTCTTCTTGGGCACAACGGCTTTTTTCTTGGTCGGCGGTTTTGATTTGGACTTGGCAGATTTCGTAGTTTTCGACTTATTTGTCACTTTTTTTATGGCCGCTTTCTTTTGGGCCACAGGCTTTTTCTTCGTTGCAGGCTTCTTCGTGGCACTCTTCTTTTTTGTCGCCATGACCACTTTTCCAGTTAAACCGTTGTCAACAAACTATTTACGCAATACGCCCCCGCGAATTTCGTACACGACACAGAATAAAGTGGCTACCCAACCACTTACAAATCAATATGTTACGTCGAATGACGAATATCAATGATCCTAATCATACCAATTCCGGTTGGTGAAGTAAAGTTCAACGACAATCCACTTTTCAGTATTTATTCCCAATAACTTTCTTTTTCCCATAACCATATACCAATATTGTGCTTACAAAACATCAATACAGGCATATGCCTGCATCCGACTTTGATTGGATTTTCAAACCTATGCTATAGTCGCAACTTGCGCAAAACGATCCTGATCACTTAATTTCTACATAACTAACGTAAACTAAACACCTTACGATGACACAACCGCTCATATTGATAACTAACGATGACGGATTTCTCTCACCGGCACTCGAGGTTCTCACTTCAGCCATGCAGGCCCTCGGCGAGGTCTGGGTTTATGCCCCTGACAGCGAGAAGAGTGCAGTGGGCCACGGCATATCGTTGAATCGACCCTTGAGAGTCCATGAGGTGCGCGAACGCTTTTTCCACATTGACGGTACACCCGCAGATTGCGTTCTACTGGCTGTACGTAAACTGTTGCCCCGAAAACCCGCAATTGTGATGTCAGGCATCAATACCGGCCCGAATTTGGGGGATGACGTAACCTATTCGGGAACCGTGGCCGGTGCCTACGAAGGCATGCTGCAGGGTATTCCGTCGATTGCCATCTCCAATGCCAGTTACGCCGCGACCCGCTATGATCAGATAGCGCTGGTGGGTGCGAAACTGGCCTCCAATATTCTCGAACGTGGACTACCCGAGCACACGATGTTAAACGTCAACGTGCCGGAGCTGCCCCTGGACGAACTGAGCGGCTACGCCATCACCCGGCAAGGCCTTCGCGAGTATGCCGACGACATACACCATCGCGAAGATCCCCGCGGAAAGTCATATTACTGGATAGGTGGATTTCGCCCTGAACAGCACGCCCATCCGGGTACCGATTTTGAAGCAATAGAACAGAACAAGGTGAGTATCACACCGTTGCAACGTGATAAAACGAATTATGCAACCATAGATGAACTAAAGGATTGGGCTAAATCATTATGAAATGGGTTCGTAAAACGTATGACTGGGTATTAAGTTGGGCGGACTCCCCCTACGGTGGAGTGGCGTTGTTTCTGATAGCCTTTGCCGAATCGAGTTTCTTCCCCATTCCACCTGACGTATTGTTGATCGCTCTGTGCCTTGGGAAACTGGAAAATTCCTACAAATACGCACTCATCTGCACGGTAGGTTCGGTATTGGGAGGAATCGCGGGCTATGGACTCGGTTTAGGACTGTGGAGCAGTCTGGATCACTATTTTTACAGCTACGTTCCCGGGTTCACAGAAGAGGCCTTTATCCATGTGCAAGAAATCTACAAGAAATGGGACTTCTGGTTCGTGTTCGTGGCCGCTTTTACACCGATTCCCTACAAAGTGATCACGATTTCAGCAGGCGTTTTCGGTCTGCAATTCTTCATGTTCACCATCGCGACCGTGGTAGGCCGATCGGCCCGCTTTTTCCTCGTTTCGGCACTCATCAGTCGATTCGGAGAGCATGCGCGACGCTTTATCGATAAATGGTTCAATCTGCTCACGATAGCGTTCGTGATTCTGTTGATCGGGGGATTCTACCTGATAAAGGTGGTACTGCACTAAAGCCACGAAAGCAATAAAAACCATTAATCCCGGCGGTCTAGAAGAGTGGGGGAATCTCGCTCTCGATTATCCTATCGATCTTCACTTGCAGGATCCCCTTTTGCATGGTAGGATCAAGTATCTTCATTGCGGCTTCGGAGAGATCAATGTCTCGGCCTTTAACGTAAGGACCGCGATCGTTGAGACGTACCACAACGCTTCGACCGCTTTGAGCAGTGACACGGTAACAACCGCCAAATACGCCTTCACGCATGGCACAGGTGAGTGCTTCATCGACCATCGTTTCACCAGAAGCCGTGAGATTACTGCTACTGGCGACGGTGTAGTACGATGCGACACCATCTTGGGAGAAGGTGATTGGCTGTTGTGAAAACAGCACTATTGCTAAAAAAGATAACATGACAAAATGTGTCCAACGCAGTTTGCGAACCCAGTTGCCCGTACACTTACCGAATGCAGTAACGTTTACAATGCGCCGACAAGAAACCGACGGACATATTCGAGTGCCATGATGGCCACTCGGTCCTGCATTTCAGTAGTTCGCCCGGATCGACCAAGAGTCCACACTTCCTGACCTTTCGGATGAATGTACGTCGCCATGACGACCCCCGCAGCGGGATCAGACACGACCGATAACGATGTATCAGAGGATAAGTCTAGCATACATTCCTTTGCCAGGTCTATAGAAAGTTGCTCTGGGGACGCTAAGTCCAGTGATTCCAAGGGATACACACGACCTCCGATATAGCTCTTCGCGCTAACCGAAGTCATCCTTTGGGCAATGCAACCGCCCGATGCAGTCTCCACAACCCCTATCGTCCAGCCCCGTTCACACAATAATTCGTCCACCACGCTCTGCACAGTGTCGTCATCAATACCCATAATCAAATTCGGGAATCGACCTCGCAGATCTTCTTCTATGGGATCGATCAACGCGTCGGCTTCAGCGGCAGAACCCGCTTTGGCGGCGATTCGAATGCGCACGACCGCAGGACTCGCGAGAACACCGACGGTAGGATTCTGTGAATCCGTGATGAGATCGCCGATGATCTGGTCAATGCTCGATTCACCAACACCGCAAATATGCACCACGCGATAGCGAATCAGGCTGTCAATTTCAAAGCGATCCCGTAGGTACGGCAACACCTTCTCCATAAGCATTGGTTTCAATTCCCGAGGCGGTCCCGGCAAACAGAAAATAATTCCCCGGTCACACTCGGCCATCAGTCCCGGAGCGGACCCATTCGGATTCTCAATGATCGTCCCGTCTCTGGGAACCATCGCTTGCTTCTTGTTATTCTCTGTGAGCGGGATACGATAGCGTGCGAACATGGCTTCAATAAGCTCAAAAATCTCCTGGTGGTACTCCAATGGCGCTCCAACCACCTCAGCCACGCATTCACGGGTGATATCGTCTTCAGTGGGTCCAAGTCCGCCCGAACACAGGACAACATCCGACCTATCCAGCGCATCATTCAAAGCCACGATAATCCGTTCCCGATTGTCGCCCACAGTCGTTTTCTGGTATAGATCGATGCCGTGGTCGGCCAGCGTCTGGCCCATATAGGTGGCATTGGTATCGTTGATCTGCCCAAGCAACAACTCAGTGCCAATCATCAGAATTTCAGCTTTCATGGCTCAATTCCCTTTAATGACTACTTGGATGACGGGCTTTCATCGGAATTTTCGGTCGAAATCGGCTCAGGCTGTTCAGAATTCGCCTTATCATGCCTCGCAGGTACGATTAAGCGAATTCCATTAAAGGCATCTCGATTCCCAAGCACATGAAATCGGAACATCAGACTGTAAAGGTAACTCCACGCGATCAACTTGCAGAAGCCAACTGCCCAGATAACCGCTTTCAATTCCAAACTGGGCAGGCTCGGCGACTCCCACAAGATTCCCAGTAATGTTTGCGTCCCGAAAATCGGGCTACGCGTCGGAATCTCTAGGAACGCGATGAGAGACCAAAGTGCTGCTTGCACGGCCCGTCCCTGCGCATTGATCTGTTCAAGTCCGGCTGCTTTACACTGCCGCAACACAAAAAGAGAAACATAGATGGCGAAGCCCAAGGTAATCGTAGAAGAAGAATTCACCAGAGAGCCGCTACTGGAGACTCCGGCGAAACCGCGAATCGTGTGGAAAGCCAGTTCAGGTACCAATCCTACGCCAAACAAGGCAGACCATAAAACCATGGTCAATAGATCCCAAGCGGTAACGGTGCGCGAATCGGTCATAAATACTTCCAAACTGCGGTCAAAAATTCGAACTCGTATTGGAACAAAGGCACAGGGAGTAAGTCAACCCGGCGCATACTAATCACTGCGCGACCTGCTCCTCCTGAGCGGCGCGTCGCCTCTTTTCCATGTAAATGTGCAACACCGCAACGTCTGAGGCGCGAACGCCGGATATACGTGATGCCTGCCCCATGTTGCCCGGTCGAATCGAGTGCAAGCGCTCCTTACTCTCTTGCGGCATACCTGAAATCCCGAAATAGTCGATATCGTCGGGCAAACGAAGGTTTTCAGCCTTCTTGAATTTTTTCTGATCCTTGATTTGACGCTGGATATAGCCTTGATACTTGGTCCGAATCTCCACTTGCTCAGCCACGTCGAAAGCAAGCTGCTCCGGCGGCGGACAATACTTCCAGAGCGTCTCCAAATCCATATTCGGGCGTCGCAACAAGCGCGCGGCCACTTGGGGTGTCTCGATGGATTCATCGCCCATTGCGGCGAGGCACGCGTTCACCTCCGCATCGGGCTGCACATGTGCACGCTCAAGTCGATCCATTTCCTGTTGCACCGCCACGTCCTTCGCACGCACATCCCGCTTGAAGGTCTCATCCGCGATGCCCAGATGGGCGAGGCGTGTGTCCGCGTTGTCGTGGCGCAAGATTAGCCGATACTCCGCGCGGGAGGTAAAAAGTCGATAGGGCTCGATGACTCCGCGTGTCACGATGTCATCGATGAGCACACCGAGATAGGCTTCGTCGCGCGCGATATAAAGAGGCTCATCGTCATCCAGCTTCCGAACGGCGTTCATCGCGGCATACAACCCCTGCGCGGCCGCTTCTTCATAGCCCGAAGTGCCGTTCACCTGCCCCGCGTGAAAGAGTCCCTCCACGAGCTTGGTTTCCAGTGTTGCTTTCAGGTCCGTCGGATGAATAAAGTCGTACTCCACGGCATATCCGGGGCGAACAATTTCTGCCTCTTCGAGTCCGGGAATGGATCTCAGGTATTCGAGCTGCACATCCTCTGGCAAGCTCGTTGAAAGTCCGTTTACGTACACTTCCGATGTCGTCAAGCCTTCTGGCTCGAGAAATACGCGGTGTTCATTGCGATCCGGAAAGCGTTGCACCTTGTCTTCGATACTTGGACAGTAACGCGGCCCGATTCCTTCTATCACTCCTGCGAACAGAGGTGATTTATGCAGATTTCGCCGAATCACATCATGCGTTTTGTCATTGGTGTAGGTCAGCCAGCACATAACATGCTTGGGTGCGAAGCCTTCGATGGGAGTAGAGAACGAAAAGGGACGCGGTTCGTCGTCACCCGGCTGTTCCTGCATCACGTCGACGTTCATGCTACTCCGATGGATGCGTGGCACGGTTCCAGTCTTCATACGACCGACGTTGAAGCCGAGTTTGCGGTAGGTTGTGCCGAGTTCATTGGCGGGCATGTCCCCCATGCGTCCGCCTTCGATTTGGTTCATGCCGAAATGTAGACGACCACCGAGAAAGGTACCCGAACACATGATCACCCCGCGGGCAGTGATTTCTTCGCCAAGTCCTGTAAGTACGCCGTGCACGACTCCATTTTTGATTATCAAGTTCTCAACCATCACTTGTTTCAGGTCAAGATTGTCCTGCATTTCGCATACATGTTTCATGTCCGCCTGATAGAGATGTCTGTCGGCTTGGGCACGCGGCGAGTGAACGGCTGGCCCTTTGGATCGGTTCAGCATCTTGAACTGGATACCGGTCCTATCAATGCAGCGGCCCATTTCTCCTCCGAGCGCATCGATTTCCCGAACGAGTTGGCCTTTGGCAATTCCGCCGACCGCTGGATTGCACGGCATCTTGGCAATGTCATCAAGACGCATGGTGGCCAGCAGGGTGCCTTTGCCCATGCGTGCTGAGGCCAGCGCGGCTTCTACGCCGGCGTGACCGGCACCCACCACAATTATGTCGTAATCTCGGCTCATGAGGAGTGAATTCCAGAAAGGATATGCGCGTTACTGAACCCTAAGTATAGCAAATTACGGCCTTTCGATGCTGTTTGACACTTCCTGAAACAGCCCTGTATTCTCGATGAATCGAAATCTGGCCCCCAAAGGAGCGAGTCCATGAACAGAGTGTTGTCCACCATCGCCGTCGTTTGCCTCATGTCCACGCTCGTTTTTGCCCAGGACAAGAAGGACGAAAAGAAGGAAGAAAAACCGAAAGGCCTCATCCTCAATACGGACAAGGCCTATCCCGGATTGAATCTCTTCTCGCCACTGGATTCGGGTTCGACCTATCTGATTGACAACAAGGGCCGCTTCATTCGTGAATGGCGAAGCAAGTTTCGTCCGAGTTCGGTCTACCTTCAGGACAACGGTAATATTCTGCGGTTTTCCACTTATGGGCGCGATGGCAATGGCACCTTCCGTGGCGGCGGTTCGGGTTACTGTGTCGAAGAATTCAACTGGGACGGCGAACTGATTTGGCAATACATCTACTCTACTGAAGACTATCTGATGCATCACGATATTGAGCGACTTCCGAATGGCAACGTGTTGTTGCTGGCGTGGGAAATGAAGGATAAAGATGCAGCTGTCGCGGCCGGACGTGATGCGGAGTTGATGGAAGCCGAAGAAGTATGGTCGGAGAAAATCATCGAGATTAAACCGGTCTACCCCGATGGCGCGGAGGTTGTCTGGGAATGGCACCTCTGGGATCACCTGATTCAGGATCGCGATTCCTCTAAAGATAACTTCGGCGATGTTGCAGCGCATCCGGAACGCATTGATATCAATCCGACGGGACACTGGCTGGATGCCGTGTCAGACGAGGAACTCGAGGAGCTCGAAGCGCTCGGATATCTCGGCGGTGAGGAAGCGGACGACAAGAAACAGCGCGGCACGACGGGCGCGGACTGGTTGCACACGAACGCGATCGCCTATAACGCTGACCTCGACCAAATAGCATTGAGCGTACTGGGTAATTGTGAAATCTGGATTCTCGATCACAGCACTTCAACCGAAGAAGCCACGGGGAGCACGGGCGGGAAGTCCGGCAAAGGCGGCGACATCCTCTATCGTTGGGGCAATCCCATTGCGTATCGCGCGGGTCTCGAGGATGACCAAAAACTGTTTTATCAGCATGACGTGCACTGGGTCGCCAAGGGCCTGCCCGGTGAAGGCCACCTCATGATCTTCAATAACGGACGCAGTCGCCCGGCCGGAAATTTTTCGACCGTGCTGGAGCTGATTCCGCCGACCGATGCCGATGGCAACTACATCCTTGAAGCCGGCGCGACCTATGGTCCCGCCGAACCAATCTGGAAACACGAAGAAGACGGCGTATTCTTTTCGAGCTACATCTCCGGCGCGCGACGATTGCCCAATGGCAACACCATCATCTGTCAAGGTGCGGACGGTACGCTCTTCGAAGTCACTGCGGACAATGAGGTCGTGTGGAAATTCGTAAACCCCGCTGTCCCGAAACATCCTCCTCTCGCGAAAGGCGAGAAACTCAGCAAAGAGGAACGGCGCAGTCGCAAAAAATACAATAACCCCGTGTTCCGCGTCTACCGCTACGGATTCGACCATCCCGCCTTCAAAGGCCGCGACATCGCCGCCGGTCCGCCGCTCACCAAATACGTCATAGACAACCCGCCCGTCAGGCCACTGGAATTGCCGGAGGAAATGAAGAAGAAGTAGGACAATTTGACTGCGGATTCGGCAGGATTTACCATACTCGGTATGAAGTACCGCGTTATCATACCGATTTTCCTGCTTGGGCTGGCTGCGTGCCGGACTTCTGAGGCTCCGATTGAGTTGCACCCGGCGATCGAACGTTCTTCGGATGCTCTGGCTTTGGCGCAGGAGGATTATGACGGGGACATTATTCCTTTTTTTGAGGAATTCTGTTTTTCGTGTCACGGGCGCAAAAAGCAGGAGGCCGACATCAATCTGGAGGCGGCCGTGCATATCTCGCACTTGGGCGAAAATGAATCCACGTGGGAGCGGGTGCTGGCGATGCTGGACAGTGGGCAGATGCCGCCGGAAGATGAACGGCAACCCACGGATTTTGACCGGGAAGATGTCGGCGGATTCGTGGAGCAGGAACTGGACACGGCCATCCGTGCGATGCGGCCTGAACCGGGTCGTGTGACGGCGCGGCGTCTGAATCGGCAGGAGTACAACAACACGATTGAGGTGCTGCTGGGTGTGGATTCCGATCCGGCGGACGTGTTTCCGGTGGATGATTCGGGTTATGGCTTCGACAACATCGGCGATGCACTCACCTTGTCCCCCTACCTACTGGAGAAGTATCTGGCTGTAGCAGAAGAGCTTGTGCGGGAAGTCATCACGCGCGAAATGGACCCGCCTGCAGAAGAGGACGAAGATACTGAAGCGGTCGACGAGGAAGACGCTCCGGCTGAGCGACACATCTTCGTTTGCGGTCATCATCGCGGCAAACATCGCATGGGTTGCGCAAATACGATTCTGCGCACATTCGCATCGAAGGCCTATCGTCGACCGGTGACCAGGGATGAAGTAAAAGAACTGAAGCAGCTTGTCACGATGGTGCGGGATGATGGGGAAACCTTTGAGTACGGAATCGAGTTGGCAATCGAGGCTATTTTGGTGTCGCCAAAATTTATTTTCCGCATTGAACACGATGTCGATCCGCTTCTCCCCAACACGGTTCAGTATGTGAATGATTTTGAATTGGCCTCTCGACTCTCTTATTTCCTTTGGAGCAGCATGCCGGATGAGGAATTGTTGGAATTGGCACGGCGGAAACAATTGCGCAGGCCCGACGTGTTGACCGCTCAGGTCACACGTATGATTGCGGACGAGAAAGCTGAAGAGTTGGTCGTTAATTTCGCGGGGCAATGGCTTGAGTTGCGAAATCTCGCGCTGGTCACTCGTGCGACCGCGGATTATCCGAATTTTTACAAGGAACTTCGCAGGGCGATGCACAAGGAGACGAATTTATTTTTTGAGGCGGTGTTGCGCGAGGATCTGAGTATCCTGAACTTTCTGGACTCGGATTTCACCTACGTCAATGAGCCACTCGCGAAACATTACGGCATCGAAGGAATTGAGGGCAAGGAATTCCAGCGCGTTACAGTAGATAAGGAACAACGCGGCGGCGTATTGACGCAGGCGAGCATCCTGACGTTGACCTCCTACCCCACGCGAACGTCTCCGGTGCTGCGCGGGGCGTGGCTCATGGAAAATATTCTTGGTATCGAAGCCCCTCCACCGCCGGAGGGGGTACCGCCTTTGGAGGACAATCCAAAAAAACTGGAAGGTACGATTCGTGAACAATTCGAGCAGCATCGGGCTGACCCAACCTGCGCGTCGTGCCATAGTCGCATTGATCCTCTCGGCTTCGGCTTCGAGAATTATGACGCGATTGGCAAGTGGCGAACGGAGGAACGTGAACATCCGGTGGATGCGAGCGGGGTGCTGCCCACGGGCGAATCGTTCAATGGATCCTACGAATTACGGCAGATCCTGGTAAATAACCCTGATAATTTTGTTCGCTGTTTCACGGAAAAAATGCTAACCTATGCACTAGGACGAGGCTTGGAGTCGTATGACCGACCCGTGGTCGCCGCGATTGAGGATCGAATTGTTGAGGAAGACTATCGCATTCAGAGCGTCATCCGCGAAATCGTTATGAGCGTACCGTTTCAGATGCGCCGCGGCGAAGGAGTCAACAAGGCATGAATTACATAACCGGAAAACACCTCTCGCGCAGGACTTTTCTATGTGGCGTGGGTGCTGCCTTGGCGTTGCCTGCACTGGACGCAATGACCCCTGCGGCTTCGGCGGCTAGAAGTCTGACGACCACCACGCCCACGCGCATGGCCTTCGTGTATCTTCCGAACGGTGTCATCATGGATCACTGGACTCCGGAATCGGGACTCGACCTGAAACTCTCCCCCACACTCAGTTCACTAGAACCTCATCGCGAGGACATCAATGTGCTGACTGGCCTCGCTCAATTGAACGGGCGTGCTTTGGGTGACGGTGCAGGCGATCATGCCCGTGCCGGTGCGTCGTTTCTCACGGGCGTGCATCCCAAGAAAACATCCGGCGTGGATATTCAGTTGGCGATATCGGTCGATCAAGTCGCCGCGGAAATTGTGGGCCATGAAACGCGCCTTCCTTCACTGGAAATGACACTCGAAAACGGGCGTATCGCGGGCAGTTGCGATTCGGGATACAGCTGCGCCTACAGCAACACTATTTCGTGGCGATCGGAACAAACGCCCAATCCGCCGGAGCGCAATCCACGTCAGGTATTCGAACGTCTGTTTGGCGGGTTCGACCCGAAGGCCACCTCGGCGGAACGTGAACGGAAACGTCGTTATCGCCGAAGCGTGCTGGATCTCGTCGCAGAGGATACGCGCTCGCTGATGGGCAAGCTCGGCAAAACGGATCAGCAGAAAATGGACGAGTACCTGTATGCGCTGCGTGCATTGGAGTTGCGTATCGAGTCGTCGGAAAATCTTGAGCATCTTCCCATCGCGGACATCGCCGCACCCCCCGAAGAGCGTCCGGATGATTTCGTGGACTATGCGCAGCTGATGTTTGACCTCCAGGTGCTCGCCTTCCGGACGGATCAGACGCGTATCATCACGATGATGATTGGCGGCGAGGGCTCAAACCGTCGCCACAAGGCAATCGGCGTTGATGAAGGGCACCATGAAATCAGTCATCACAAGGGTGACGATGAAAAGATTGCAAATCTGCAAAAGATCAACGCGCACCACATGGAACAGGTCGCGTACTTCCTGGATCAATTGAAAGCCGTGCAAGAGGAAGGTTCGACGCTGCTGGATCGATCCATGATTCTGATTGGCAGCGGACTCAGCGATGGCAATCGTCACGCGCACCACAATTTGCCATTGGTTCTCGCCGGAAATGGGAACGGTACGATCAAAACGGGCCGTCATCTCGAATACAAAGATGAATTGCCGATGAACAATCTGTTTCTTTCGATGCTGGATCGTATGGGCGCGCACACGGATCTGCTGGGCGACAGCACGGGTCGCCTGGAACATCTCGTGGATCTTTCGTAGAGGCTATCCCTTGAATGCTTTGTGGGTCGGATTGCCTCCGGACATCAGGTAGGCCAGCAGGTCGAGAATCTCGTCTTTTTGAAGGGTAATCAACAGGTCGGTGGGCATGGGCGAGATTTCGATGGGATCCATCACCTCGATATGATGACGTTTGATGGTGACCGCTTTTTCCGGCTGTAACGGATTCTCGGCGATGCGCACGACGCGCTCGTCCTGCGAAACAATAATGCCGAAATATTCTTTGCGGTCTTTCGTCTCGATAACGTAGGTCTTGTACTGTTCGTCGACCTTCAAGGATGGATCGAGAATGTGCTCAAGGAGTTCTTTGGCGTTGTAAGTCTCTCCAATTTTCGTGAGATCCGGCCCGAGGGTTTCGCCCGCACCGTCGATAATATGACACTTAAGGCAGGTGGCCAATTCGAACATTTCACGACCGCGCTTGTAGGAACGTGCCTTGGATACCTTGCCAAGTTCCCCTTCCAGCGCGGCCATCTCCCAATACTCGACCACGGAACGATTGCTGACGACGATGTCTTCCATGTCTTTCATGTGGTCAATGTTTGCGGCAACCAATGAGCGTCCCGCCAGATCTTTCTTCACGCGCATCTTGCCGCGCATCAGCAGGGAATGTCCGGGGAAGGTGCAGAGGTATTCATAGATACCGATCATGGATGGAACCGTGAACTCGATTGACTGCTTTTCGTCGTGCGCCAGCATGCCGGAAGCCCAGAGAATGTCGTCCCCACCGGGATTCCACTCTTTTTCGATGCCGTCGCCCCTGGTTTCCATGAGCAAGGCCGCTGCGGAGACGCGCGCATGCGCGCCCGGTTCGACCATGATCATGTTGTGGTCCATTGCGTCGGGATTGCTGAATTCGATGCGGACTTTCTGGCCCGGAGTCACGACGAATTGGGTGCGATCATACCGCATCTGCTCTTTGATCGTCTGGATGTAGATGACGAGCGTATCACCGTCCATGAATGGATCCGGGGAGGGCTCCTGCCTCAGATATTCATCGCGCGCGGCCTGAAGGGCCGCATGTTGCGCGTGAATATCAGGTGCCTTCTTGGCTAGTTCGGTTTTTTTTTAAACTTGTCTTCTAGCGTCCACATATATTTCACCCGTATCGCGGCACGACGCGCGTTGGGCTCGGGGGATTCAAGCATTTCGTTCAGAAACGCTTCGTCGACCACGTTGTGCTGCTGGTGAATCCACAACGCTTCGGTCAGGTGATGCGCATCCTTCTTCTTGTCGAAGTCGAATTGTTTGATCCACTCATTCGTTGCAGCGATGACTTCGTCGGTGTTGCGTTCGCTCAGTTCAATGCGCGCGCGCAGACGCACACCGTTGGTCGGGTGCTTCAAAACGTCGAGCAGTGCCGGAATGGATTCGCCATCAATTTTGACGGGATCTTGCAGCGGACGTCCCTTGGCGGTGACGCGGTAGATGCGGCCGTGACGGTGATCACGGTTTGGATCGCGAATGTTGTGCTGCATGTGACCGATGATAGGGTTGGCCCAGTCAGATACGTACAGAGCGCCGTCATTCCCTACTTTGAAATCGGTCGGGCGGAAATTGCTGTCGGTCGATACGAGCAAGTTGTCGGTTTCGGTACCCCAGATTACGCCGTCGGTGTTTTCGAGCGTGTATCGTTTGATACCGAGGAAGCCGATTGAATTGAGGATGATGAAGTTGCCTTCGTATTTCTTGGGGAAGTGCTGGCTGGACAGGATGCCGGAGGACGGCACTGGACGGACTGTCTTGTCCAGCAACTTGTACATGCGGAATTTGCCGCGGGTTGTCTGGCGAATCTGGTAGGCCTCACCGCCCGTCGCGCTGGTGGCGTAGTGGTATCCCCAATAATCGAAATCGCCGCCGTGCGGGTTGGGCGGATTTTCCGCGTGATAGGAGAAACGATGGGTGCGCGGATTCCAGCGGTATATGGCGGACTGACCATTGAGTTGGGCGGTCTGCCAGGGTGTCTCCACGTTGCTCACGTTAAAGATGCCCCGCTGATAGTAGAGATAGCCGTCGGGGCCGTAATCGAATCCGTTGGCGCTGTGGTGCGTGTCTGAGGAGTCAATACCGCTCAACATGACTTCGCGTACGTCCGCAACGTCGTCGCCGTCGGTGTCTTTCAGGAACAGAATCTCCGGCGCCGAAGCCACCAGTACGCCACCATTCCAGAAGGTAAATCCGGTGGGGTTGTGCACATGCGCGAAGGTCTTCATGTTATCGGCCACACCGTCATTGTCAGTATCTTCGAAGATGACGAGTCTGTCGCTCATTTCCAGATCCGGTTGCCATTTGGGATAGGTAGACCACAGTGCCGCCCAAAGACGGCCCTTCGTATCCACATCGAGCTGTACAGGATTGATCAACTCCGGGAACATTTCTTCGGATGCGAAGAGATTCACTTCCAGGCCGTCGTCCATGTTCAGGGTGTCCGGGCCTTCTTCAGGGGGCACGAATTTATGACCACCGTCTGCGGCAAGTCGATCGGCTTTGGGATCGATATTTGTAATCACCTGGATCGGATCGGGTACGTTGCTGTCGTCTATTCTTACGGTGCGCCCGTTGGCCGCGTTCCAGGTCACCCGATCGCGGCTCTCACACATGATGTCGAGCATGTTGAGTTCGTGCTGCAATACGACTTCGTTGGTCTGGTCGTTTACGAATGAAAGTTCTGCGCGGCTTCCCCAGACGTCGTTCCCGTCGGTGGCGCGATAACGATTGAACCAGCACCAGTTTTTTTCTTTTACTGAAGCGCGAATGGCATCGATATTTTTCGTGTCGACATCGCCCAACAATTCATCGGCAATCAATTTCGAGATGGCCTGCGTACCGGTACTGTTCAAGTGGACACCATTAATCGTCAGCGGGGCATCGGTTTCCTCGTACAATTCTTCGGACGGGTAGTAGAGATCAACAAAGGGGACTTTTTTGCGACGTGCGACAGAGGCCATGGCGTCGGTGTAGGTCGACAGCCATTTGTTCAACTCTTCGCCGTCGGGCAGGTTTGGCGTATCCAAATTTTCATAGGCAATCGGAGAAATGAGGACAATGCGCGGTGCGGACACGCCGTTGTATTGTTTGGCGCGGGTCTCATCGATAAAGGTATTCAACTGCTCCTTGAATGCCTCAGGATCTTGCGCAAATGATTCGTTGTAGCCAAAAAACGCGAAAATGACATCGGTTTTCATATGCGCCAGATAGTCGTCGGCGGTCATAAAATTCTGGTTGCGGGGGCGATAGGACACCTGATCTCCGGTGAATCCCATATTTCGAATGACGAGATCTTTATCGGGATGTGCCGCATGCAAAGAGGACTCCAACCAGCCGTCATGTTGCAGACGATCCGGCA
>JAYGCN010000146.1:0-12586 GCA_046583315.1 Candidatus Hydrogenedentota bacterium | reverse complement strand
TGCCCGTTTACGCTTCACCGGGCTCAGAAGTTTCCCGAGGCGGCCTCCCGAAGGATGTCGTTATCCAGAGCCATGTCTGCCACTAGCTTCTTAAGGCGGGCATTTTCCTTCTCCAGCACGCGTAGTTTCTTTGCCTGATCGACTTTCAAGCCACCATACTCCTTGGCCAACGGTAATAGGTCTGCTCGGGGTCCCCAATTTGCTTGCACACCAGGGGAACGGCCTTACCCTTGGCCAAAGCCACTTCCGCTTCTCGTAGCTTCCCAATAATCTGTTCAGAGGTAAATCGTTTTCTAGGCATCTTGCCCTCCTTGTCTGAACCCAATTTCACGACCTTTTACAATAGCAAAAAGTGGACTCGTTTAGAGGGGCGGGACCAGTGCCGTAAGCTCTGATGGGGTAACGTGGAAACGGGTGTTCAACGAACCTTTCATTCTCAACGGAAAAAAAGGGGAGTGGAATTCGAGTGAATCCGGACACCCCTATGCATTCACTGATCACGATGGTACCACGTACCTCTTCTATCAGGGCAACAACGACAAGGACCGATCCTATTACCTTTCAAAGGTAAAGATAGGTTGGAGAGGCGATACGCCGTTTATAGCGACCGGGGAATAAATTCTCGTCAATAAAGAAGTTTTGTTAAAGGGCAGTGCTAAAAAAACACTACAAAATTGAATCTTTACTCGCTAAACGTGCTAATCTATCCGCTCAAAGGCCAGTGGTCCAACCAGGAGTCAAATCATGTTTTCTATGTTCAAACTTGTCTGCTCATCCCTATGCGTCGTGTTCGCATTAACAGCGAACGCAGACACCCGGAGTGAGATCCAATTTCCAGATATTCCCGGATACAAGACCATCATTGCCGATTTCCACACGCACACGGTTTTTTCGGACGGGTTGGTATGGCCGACGGTGCGAATGGATGAGGCTTGGCGTGAAGGGATTGATGCGATTGCGGTGACGGACCATATCGAGTATCAGCCGCACAAAGAGTATGTGAGCGACGACCACAACGCGTCGTACAAAGTGGCGCTTCCTACTGCACAGCGCAAGAACATCATGTTGATTAAGGGAACGGAGATCACGCGGGATACACCGCCGGGACATTTCAACGCGGTGTTCATAAAGGACGTCGACCCAATCGATACGCCGAAATTCCTGGAAGCAGTAGAGGCGGCCATCGACCAGGGCGGATTCGTATTTTGGAATCATCCGGCCTGGCAAGGGGCTGAGCGGGGCGCCTGGAAACGAGTACACGACAGACTTCATGAAAAAGGATGGCTTGGCGGAATAGAAGTACTCAACGGTACGACGTACTATCCTGACGCGCACCAGTGGTGCCTGGATAAAGGCCTGGCTATGTTGGGAAACAGCGACTACCATTCTCCCTCAATGCTTCATCATACCGAGACGGGTGATCATCGGGCACTTACGCTTGTGTTCGTGAAGGAGTTCACGCAGGACGGCGTCAAAGAAGCGTTGAACGACGCGCGGACAGCGGCATGGGGGCAGAACCGGATGATCGGCCGCAAAGAACACCTCGGCCCCCTTTTCGACGCTTCGATCGAAGTGTTCCCTGCCCACTACGAGGATGGGAATAATCTTTGGGTGGAAATCAAAAACAATTCTCATCTGACCTACGAACTTAAACGAAGGGGAGATAACGGTCCGGGTACCATCACACTCACCGCCGATGCGCGCGTGATTGTGCGTGTTGAAAACCGTTCGGGGAACACCAACATCGAGCTCGAATACGAAGCCGAAAACGTTCTCATTGGACCAGGCGAAGCATTGCCGGTAACACTGACGATTCCTCGTTGAGGGTGGACAGAGTTGGATGATTTTTCGCATTACCGCTGCCTGCGCCGTCGTGGCAAAGGACAACGCCACCGCGCGTGACAATGATTCCACGTCATCGGCCGAGAGTTTGCTTTGGCGCGCCCACTCCGCTAAGGAAATTGAATCCCATTCCAAGGCCTTCTCCGCTGTCCACGGGGCGTTCAAAGGAACCGTCACCGCCAATGCGTCGACTTTTTTCTCGAGAGAACCCGGCCCCGATCCCGAAAACCTAACCGATAAACCGTTTTTTGTTGACGATTTTTCCATCCGGATGTTGGTCGGTACAAATGTCTGTGCACAAAGCAGGAAGCTCGTCAAAGAATTCGTAAATCCGACTGCTATGGGCTTCACAACTACAGTCGCAACGACTTCCGGAGACACAAAAATCATTTACGTATCCGGTCAGGTCGGGTTTGGTGACACAGGTGTTCCTGTAGGCGCATCCGAGCAAGCGGACATAGCGTTTGAACACTTGATATCCGAGTTGAAAGACGCAGGGGCAACGATCCACGATGAGGTCAAATTGAACGTATACATCAAGGAAATGAATGCAGACGACATGGGAAAAGTGTCGGCGGCAAAAGACAAACACTTCACCCAGGAAAATCAGCCCGCAGCAACCTGGGTGGGCGTTACATCACACGCATTTCCGCCACTAAAAGTAGAAGTTGAAGCCATCGCTGTCGTTGGAGCACGATAGACCTACTGAACACGCGAAAGGACATTATCATGGCCGTCATCAAGAATCGCATTCCCGAAATCCGTAAGAACGAAGGTATTTGGAAACACCAATTCTCGGCCCATCCCTTCGAACCCGTCCTCGAACGCGCGGAAGGCATCTACCTATTTGACGAAGACGGCAACCGGTACATCGACGCGTCCGGCGGACCACTCGCCGTAAATTTGGGACACGGTGACCCACGCCTCGCCGAAGCCGCCGTGGAGCAGATGAAAAAATTCTCCTATTGCACGCCCGTCATGTCCAATCGCCCCAAGGTCGAACTATGCGAGAAAATTGCCAGCATCCTTCCGCCTTCCCTCAACACGCTCTACCCCGTGTGCGGCGGTTCCGAAGCCGTCGAGACGGCCATCAAAGTCGCACGCCAATACCATGTGATCACCGGCAACCCCGGAAAACACAAAGTCATTTCAAACTACGACAGTTATCACGGCATGACCCTCGCGACGATGGCATTATCCGGTAACCCGTCCTCCCAACGGCAGTTCGATCCCATGCTGCCCCAATGGCCCAAAGTGCAGCAATACACCGCCCACAACATCCCCGATGGGATGAGCGAAAACGAATGGGCCGTTAAGTGTGCCAATGATCTCGCGAAGACCATCCACTATGCCGGTGTCGATACCGTCGCCGCCTACATCGCCACACCCGTCGGTTCCGGGTCTGACTACGGTGTGGTTCCGCCACCCGCATACTGGAAAGCCATTCGCAAGATCTGTGACGACAACAACGTGCTGTTCATCGACGACGAAGTGGTCACCGGGTTCGGACGCACCGGAAAATGGTTTTGCATCGAACACCACGGCATTGAACCCGACATCATGACCATGGGCAAAGGCATGTCCAGCCTATATGCGCCGATGGGAGCCATGGCCGTCAGCGACAAAGTAAACGAACCCTTCGAAAATGGCGCGGCCTTCGTCCATGGATTTACCAACGCCGGCCACCCCGTCGGTGCCGCCATTTCACTTAAAGTCATGGAAATTATCGAAGAAGATGGACTGCTCGAAAACTGCGCCACGGTAGGCCTTTACTTACAGGAAAAATGCGACGAATTACTCGGTCACCCAACCCTGATCAACGTGCGTGGCAAAGGCCTGATGCGCGTAGCCGAATTGGTCCAGGATAAAGAGACTGGAGAGTTCTTCGGTCCCAAAACCCAAGCCGAAACGAAACTCCAGGCCATCGCACTCGCCAACGGTCTGTCCTTCTACTCAACCCTCTACGGCAACCGACGACTGCCGTCACTAAAACGTGGGCTGCCGCTCTTCATGTTCCCGCCGCTGTGCATTTCCCACGAACAAGTGGACGATTTGGTAGAGAGGCTTGATGCCACGTTTACGGAATGGGAAGAATCGTTGGGTGTGAGCCAATAGTCAGTCATTTAAGATAAAGATGGTGTTTCCTTACACGTTGCGTGAATCGGTTGAGCACGCGGGTTGTTGCTCCGCTTTTGCGCCAGAAACTCCTTCGGCTATTTATTCACGTAGGGAAAAACGTCGTTGGTTGCGATTGCCCACTCTTCCAATAGTTGACGGTGCTTATCCAGTTCTCCCGCATGCTCCTGCCTTACTGCAAGATTCACGGTCTCACCCGAATCGTTTTCCATATCGAAGAGTTGTTCGCGCTGGTCACCTCTATTGTAGATGATGTACTTGTACCGGTCGGTGCGAAGCATGCGTCCCGATACGCCGAATTCATTCGTTCCGCTGGCGAAAACGGTTTCAGCGACAACGTACTCTCTCGACAACGAATCCGACTCGCCCAGCGCAATCGGTTTTAAGGAGTGACCGGGCATCGTCTCCGGTATGGAAACCCCGGCAAAATCAAGAAGAGTAGGCAGATAATCGATTCCCGTGGATACAAGTTGATTCGAGACGTTGCCTGCGGCGTGTGTTTCAGGCGGAGCGACAATAAAAGGAACCCGAACAGCCGACTCATATAGAATTTGTTTCTGATTCCAATGATGGGCTGCAATGCCTTCGCCATGATCAGAAACGAAGATGATCACCGTCTCATCTGAGAGGCCGTTTTCCTTCAGCGCTTGCAGTAACTGGGCAACTTCGGCGTCCATCTTTTCGCAGATTCGATAATATCCCCAGAGATATTCGCGCCAGAGTCGTTCATCCCAGTCGGCGGTAGGGTAGTGCTTGTTGGGACTCATCGCCTGCACTTCACGAATGGCAGAAGGTTCATTCTCAGGAAATGCAAAGTTGTCGGGTAAGGGTGGTAGATCGTCCATATTCTTGGGAAGCGGCGGGATTGGACCATCCGGCAATTCCTGATGCCGAGCCAACTGACAGACGTTGTGGGGATTAATGTAAGAAACCGTCAGGAAGAACGGATTGGAGTGTTCACGCGAAAGATATTCGATCGCCCGTTCGGTTTTTTCATGATCCTTCCCCTTGGCTGCGATATAAGAAAGCCCCGCACGTTCACGGTCCATCGGCGCACCAACGTGCCACTTTCCGACATATCCACACTCATAGCCACTATTCGCCATGAGCTTGCCCACCATCGGCCAATCGTTGCTGAACGGTCTTCCATTGGTCGTGGAGCCGATCTCGTGGGGATACCGCCCTGTCATCATGCTGGAGCGGGACGGTAGGCAA
Source organism: Candidatus Hydrogenedentota bacterium (assembly GCA_046583315.1). Lineage (GTDB taxonomy): Bacteria > Hydrogenedentota > Hydrogenedentia > Hydrogenedentales > DTSJ01. The sequence goes on along the minus strand of JAYGCN010000146.1, from coordinate 7,393 downwards.
AGGGGCTGGGTCACATAGGCGCGTTCGAACCGGACCCCCCTGGCCGCTATGGAATCAATCGCCGGCGTGTTGAGATTGGGATTGCCCGCGGCGCTCATGGCGGAGGCCGCCTGCTGGTCGGTGATGATGACGAGGATATTGGGACGTGCATCTTGTGCCATGGACAAGTTGGAGAAACACAGTACCACGACCAGAAACAGTCCCATTTGAAGCAAAACTTTCTGTCCGCTCATGAACATTCCTTTCTACACTATCTCGACGAGACCGTTTTTATTTGTATTTGCGTTTTTATTTGTATTTGTACGGAGCCAAATCCGTACCCTGATTTTCAGCCCCTTCATTGGTGTAGTTCTCGGTATCGTCGGAATTGCTCAAGGTAGGGCGCGTATTCCTCCGAATCGGACCATCGTCTGCGCTTCGGTTCATTTTCGGAATCGAAAGGTTCGGCATAGTCCTCACCCGCGGCACTCGCGTCGACGCTTGCATTCCAGTGTTCAAAGTAAGTCACCATGTCTTCGACTATTTCCGGATGTCGATCAATAATGTCGGTGGTTTCCCCGGGGTCGTCGGCCAGGTTGTAGAGTTGAAATTCTCCGCCTGCGTAATCCAGCGACACGAGTTTGAAATCGTTGTCAATTAGCGCGGCGCGTCCGGTATGCCGAAATGGTATCGGCTTGCTCCTGGAACCGATCTCGTCGTCAAACAACGGCCGGATGCTCATTCCGTCGCGCATGTCCGACATGGCCGATTCGGGAAGCCCGACGATTTCGGCGATAGTGGGAAACAGGTCCATGGTGGCCGCGGGGTACGCGGTGACGCGCGGTCGAGTGATTACAGAGGGCCACTCCACCACGCACGGCACACGTAATCCACCTTCATATACCGAGTTCTTATGGCCGCGAAGACCGCCGACCGTATCGGGTGAAACCTTCTGTAACCCGCCGTTGTCACTATTGAACCAAACCAGGGTGTTGTCCGCGACCCCGAGATCACGCAGGCCCTTTCGGAGTACGCCGATGCTGCGGTCCATGGCCACAAGCTCGCCGTAATGGTTCCGGGACTCTTCATCCAGATCCTGAAACGGCTTGTTGTCCACGTCGGAAGCCCTGAACGGGCTATGGGGCGAGCCATACCAAATAACCGTAAAAGACGGCTTGTCTGATTTGGCTTGCCGACCAATGAATTCAAGCGCCTCGGCGACGACCACCTCGGAAGAATCACCCTTGCATTCTTCGAAGGTTCCGTTGCGGCTCATAAGCGGATTGATCTCGAAGTAATTGGTCACGGAAAGCCATTCGTCGAATCCGAAAACGCCGGGGCCGCGCGGGTCGTCCTTCAAAACCGGCACGCCCGGACCCGAGAACCCATTCAAGTGCCATTTGCCGAAATGGCCTGTCGCGTAGCCGGCCTTTTGCAGCGCTTGGGGCAGTGTTTTCTCTTGAAGTCGAAGTGGATAGCCGTGACTAAGAACGCCCGTACGATCATTGGATCGACCCGTCAATACTGTTGCACGCGTGGGCGAACAATTCGGCGCACCAGCATAAAACCGGTCAAAGCGAAGCCCGTTCGCGGCCATAGCATCGAGATTGGGCGTTTTAAGAACGGGATGGCTGTAGTAGCCCATCTGTCCCCATCCCTGGTCGTCGGTCATGATCAGAATGATATTGGGTTTTTGTGGAGCTTCGGCCGCGTGAGCCGACTGTAGCTGAAGGACGATGTTCAGCAGTATCAATCCACCAACGAAAATAATTGTACTTGTCTTCACGTCCCTGATCCTTCTATTCGTCACTTTAATGAAACCGCCACTTTAGTATAGAGTTGTGGCACGATTCAATTATCAGCGTTCTGCCATTTGTCATTAAGTTTTGTGAATCAGGAATAATTATTAATGAAAACTCTCACTAGACGGTCATTCATGGCGCTTGCCGCATCGACAGCGCTTGCCAAAAGCATCAGAGCCCAGGATCCAGTTGGGTTGACTGGTTACAGCCCCGGTAATGTCCTGAGCAAAATTGACGGGTTGGAACTACTCAATCTCTGGGGCGATCATCCATCACCTGGTACTTGTTCGAGGTATTCGTCATCCCGTGTACATGCAAGTCGATGAACCCCGGCGCGACAACGAGTCCACGAACATCGATCGTTTCGATACCGTCCAGCGGTCGTTCGCTGATTTCGACGATTCGATCGCCTCGGATTCCGACATTTCGCTGGGCGTCCAGACCCGTCTCCGGATCCATGACTCTGCCTCCTTGAAGCACGATGTCGAAAGAGGACTCCGATTGTGCGCTAGCTGCCGCGGTCAAACCGAGTAACCAGGTTGCAAAGACCAGGTTCAGTGCAACTGGCCGAATTCGACAATGACTCCTAAGACGGTGCATGGTCGTAACCCTTTCCGTAGTAGTTTCCCGAATGGTTCCACCCACGTCCATCCGAGCAGAGCAGCCTCAACTGTAATGATGCTCGCTAGGAGTATTCAACGCCGAACATTTTCACGACGAAAGCATCGCAGCAGGAAGCGACCACGTAGCGGTGCGAGCTCACCTGCCGCTTCTATAGAATCCGCTAGGCAAAGCGAGATGCGAACTTCCTAATACTCGTCCGATACGAGACGCTACACCTTTCGGCGGCTGATTACATCTCGAGAACAAGACGGCGGCTCTTAACCTAGCCGTAGGGTCAAAAAAACACAGATGAACTTTTGAATTCCTTGTTTACAGCTTATTCACAGGAGCACCTGTGACTGACCCACGTGCTCCAATATTTCACACCGGGTATCCCTGCTAACGGGGGAATCATCAGGGAATTTCACGTGTTTTAGGCTTAGTTTTCAATTAATGTGCGTGAATACACCCGTGGTTGCTGGCTATTAGTTGGATTTGGGCTATCCACTCCTTGAATTTAACAGGGAATTCGAATCCAATAACAGGGAAGGGTATTGGGTGAGAATTTCGATCAATTTGTGTTACCCTCTTTTTGTTACTTCGGCGATATTTGCGCAACAGGAAAAACCTTGAACGACGGTTCGTCAAGAGGCACGACGTATACCGCTTCCGCTAAGACCACCACCCATGGAGATATGACATTGTGTCTCAAATTATTGTAAATTATGCGAAAGCTTCCATTCTTGCGTTGCTTGTCGTATTCGCGACGGGATGTGCTCACCTGGGATCAACGAATCAAAATGTCCAGGCGATAGGATACTACGCTGGACATTGGTATGGACCCAATCCCGATAAAGCACTCGGCGAACTGAACTGCACGATTAGTCCCTCCGACAACGGCACCTGGGACGCGTTGTTTTTCGCAACCTTCGGCGGCATGGGTGAATACGAGGTCGAATTAATCGGAAAGACGGAAGGTGAATCCATCGTATTTACGGGTTCCGTCGATCTGGGCAAGACCAGTGGCGGAGTGTTTGACTGGAACGGAACAATACGCGGCGAGACATTCGATGGGTCGTACACGAGCCAGTTTATCGACGGCACCTTTAAGATGGTGAAGACAAATCAACCCTCTGCAGAGTAACGAGGCGGGGTATCCCACATGCGCATGAGAAAATCTGTGTATTTCGCAACTCGTTTACTCCTACTTGCCATCCTGTTCTACCCGCTGAGTCATGTCCAGGCACAGACAAACCCGCCTACTCTCGTCGTGGTCGTTGAGGGTTTGCGCCATGAACATGTGACGCGTTCGGCGATGCCCAACCTATACAAGTTGTCGAAGAAAGGGGTATCTCTCGAGGATCACCATGCGGTATTTCCAACGTCACCATCGGCTAACGTTGCTTCGATAATTACAGGGAGTAACCCGACAGGGCATGGAATATTAGGCAACACACTAGTAGACGCCGAGCGCCGCCACACCCGCGGATTCGACGTGACAAGCGCATCAGACCTTAGAAGATTTGAGACCGAGTCGAAGGAAGACCTCTTGACCGCTCCGCGCTTGGGGGCAATTGCGGCAGCTTCGAACAAACGGTTCCAGGCGTTTTGCGCGACCGATTCCGGGATCGCCTATTTACTCGATCCAGAGAACGCACATGTCGCGCCGTCCGAATTGAGTGGTGTGGAAGAGCGGAACAAGTGGGCAGTCAATGAATACCTTGAGACCGATTTCAATTCGGCAATGACTATTCTCTGGTTGAGTGGCACCGACGAATCACTACGAGAGTTGCGCGAACTCGATGCGCACATAGGGCGAATAGTGAAAGCACACCGAAAACTCAAGGTCGCTGTCAATATACTTATCACATCATCCGGTAATAAGCGGTTTTCGTCTGGCGATTCACGCCGCGTTACAGACCTGTTTGTCCAACATAAACTTAAGGAATCTCACGAATCCCTCGATGTCTTCGTAAAGGATGGGAGCAGTATTTATGTTGAGGGGAGCAACCTCGAAATAATTCGTCGCATCGTCGAACGACTTCAGGTTACGGAATGGGTTGGGGCAATTTACACCCAGCAGATTCGGCGTACGCATCCCGAAGGAAAGGCGAAGGGTGTACTTTCCTTCCAATCTGTCTATATGGATCACAAACGTTCTCCCGATATATTTTTTGAACTCGCATTGCAGGCGGCCCCGACGTCGAGTGAGCAGGCTTTACACATTCCCCTGATCGCGGTTGGCCCCAACATCAAATTCGGACTCCGCAGTACCGTACCATCATCCAATTCTGATCTCGGCCCAACGTTGTGTTATTTGATGGGCGTAGATCCTCCGGAATCAATGACCGGCCGCATCATTCATGAAATCATCAGAGGCGGGCCCAAACCAGACGAAATCGATGTCTTGCGCCGTCGGCATGGCGCCCAAGTCGATCTGGATTCGCTCACCTACCGTTTGTTCATGAGCGAGTTTACCGTTGATGAGGTCGACTACTTTCACGCGATTGACCTCCAACGCATTCGTAAAAATTGAGCTAAACAGTCTTAGTTATACAGAAACCGTGAGAACGGATAGGGGTCTAAGCCGAAACGGCTGAATCGATAGGATAGGCTTGGCGGTGTCTCGATTCGCGACCACGTAGGGTCAAAAAACTCAGCCTAACATCGAAAGCGCACCGAGCCGGGCGTCTAAATTGATTTTGAGATGAATTCGGCTATGTTATCAACAAATCTATAGTTTGGCCAAAACTCGAAAATGGCCTGTCAATATTGGTCAAAAATCTCCGGCCATAATAAAAACACCCTTACCTGTGCTTAGGGGCAATTCGTATCGTTGAGAGGTTTTTGGCCTCAAAATTAGCAGGGAATTTCGGATAGGGTATCAGGGAATTTATTTTTGTGAACAGGGAAATTAAATTCATTAACAGGGAAGTGAGAGCGTCCTTCAATAACACATTGCTCGATAGGCAATCATTGGGGCCGCAACATCAAGAATATTACTCCGGATGATTACGTGCGAAGCGCAGGGCTACGCATTAGCATTCGCTCCTGCAGCGAGAGGCTCTTCTCTGGTTTCTTCTTCTGCTTGAGATATCGTATCGCTTAACGCAAGACTGCGCGACGAACTCCTCAACGGAGAAATCTTCGAAACCCTGCTCGAAGCCCAAAGTACTCATCGAACGATAGCGCTTCCACTACAATACCGTGCGCCCTCACAGTGCCTTAGGAGGTCGACCGCCAGCACCCGAAACCATCATCCCAAGAAAGAACTTTTCAAACAAAAAACTCAACCCTATACTAACTTAACAACTGGTACCATCAACGGGGGCGGACCATTTTGGAGCGCCGATTCGCTCAACATCTTTCCATGTTGGTTCTTGCGAACAGATAGGAATCGGAAAAAGCACTGAATAATCAGAATTGTCGATAGACAGAATCGCATATTTTATTCTTCACCTTAAGATGCTGGAGGAAACCGAGAGCCGTGATCGTAACCGCTGTGTTGCGAATTGATGTGAACCGATTTTCCATGGTATTCTTTTTCAATACGCGGAGGTTCAATTGAAGCTGAAATTACACTCGATCATCGTCGCTCTTCTTTTCACGTTACCCGCCGCCGCGGAAACTTTTTCATTCCCCTTTTCACCGGCGGCCGATCATCTGCGCGTCGTTGCGTGGAATCTGGAGTTTTTTAATTCTCGGGAACCAGCCCGAACTTCTGAACAGCTTGACGCATTGGCTCAGCGTATTATTGGTACGGAAGCTGCGGTCGTGGCGCTTCAGGAGATGAATCAAATTGCCGCTCTAGAAGATCTTCGTGACCGCATAGGTGACCCTTGGGCAGTACTCACTCAAGCTGGCCAACAGAACGCTCTGCTGTATGACACGAGCAAAGTGAATATTTCGAACGGGAGTTTCGTATTTACTCACGACGGTGTGGTCTATCCCTATGAAGCTCTCTATCGTTCGCCTGTCACGGCCGTATTCTCTCCGGTAGGCGATCCGAGTGTTACCTTTCGCCTTATAGGGATTCACGGCAGCTGGCAAAACTCTACATACCGAGAGGAGCAAGGTTTCTGGCTCTCAGATTACGTACATGACCTTCTCGCGGATCAGAACGAGCCGCGCTCTATAATTTTGTTGGGCGATTACAATGGAGCCATTCCCGATCCGCCGCACAATGGAATCGTGTCGGATGGAGATCTTTCAGATGTCCCGAAACGAAACGGGGATGAGACTACTATCTATCCCGACTTGAAATTGGATTTTATTTATGCCACCCAAGAGGCAAAAGCTCAACTCACGGATCCTACTTCATTCGTGATTCGTCCGGAGTATTACGGGGAGACAGGTGAGGAATTTAAGGCGGCGCATAGTGACCATCTTCCCGTTTTTATCGATTATGCAACGGTAGAAATTACAGCGGGACCGACGGATGTGGTGTACGTCGATTTTGGGCATTCCGGAGTCGAGACCGGTGCTACGAGCACACCGTGGAACTCAGTGGGAGAAGCGCTTGGCGTTCTGGACGCGAGTGGCACAATCAATATTAAGGGCGATACCGGTGACAGCGATTCTGCTGAAACCTTCACGACCGACCAGGTTATCGACCAGGCGGCGACCCTCTATGCCCTCAACGGAGCTGTGACTATAGGCACCGCTGATGCAAGCCCTTTATCACACGGCGCTGATGACCCATCTCGGACTGGGTTTGTTAGTCGACCTTAATCGTGAGTGCTGGATATGTGGTCGAGTTCAAACCTATGCGGGTATCGTATCCGCAAAGGTTCGCAAACAAGAATACTCATCTTCTGAATTGTGCCTAGGCGAAATTCTCTACATCAAGAACAAGAGCGGAATGGTCAGATAGCTTATCCCCGTAGGGTCAAAAAACTCAGCCTAACTCTTTGTACCCTGTAAATAAAGAGTATATATGTTTTGTAGCAGGAAATCTCGGCCTCTTGATTTCCTGCGTTTTTTTGGGAAAAGTGCTTCGTACCCGTCGA
>JAYGCN010000140.1:0-1606 GCA_046583315.1 Candidatus Hydrogenedentota bacterium | reverse complement strand
CCGCTTGGGGGTTATGGTGAACGAGAAAATGCGCCGGCTGTGGGTGTGCACGACAATACGATGGCCAAGGCGTTGATTTTGAAGCAGGGCGACAAGAAATTTGCGCTGGTTACGCTGGATCTGTTGGGCGTGCCGCGCTCGTTGCGTGATGAAATTCTGAAACGGCTGGATGGCACGGGCATCGGCTCGGACAACCTGCTACTGGCGGCCAGTCACAGTCACGCGTCGGTTGAGATGAACGCGATGAACCGGAACAATGTATTCCAGAACAAGAATATCGGAATTTATGACGAGTTCCTGTTGATGTACAACGCGGACAAAATTGCGGAAGTGATCATCAACGCGAACAAGAGCTTTGAGCCGATTTCAGTGGGTACAGCGTCGACGATTGTGCCGGGGTTGAATGCGAATCGTCGGGGCAATGAACGTACCGACGAAGAGATGGTGATCTTGCGTCTGGACGATGCGCAGGGCAATCCGAAAGTGGTTTTTATTAACTACGCGGCGCACCCGACCTTCATGGGCTCGGAAACGATGCAGGTTTCCGCCGGATGGCCGGGCTATTTGCAGCGCGAAGTGGAAGGATTTCTGGGTAAGGGCGTGATGTGCATGTACGCGAACGGTGCGCAGGGGGATTTACGACCGACCGGCGCGGCGGGTCCAAGTGAGTTTGCGCGCGCGGAAGATTATGGTCGCAAATTGGCCGTGTACGCGCTGGAATTGGTGCCGTTGATTGAGACCAAGTCGAAAGTGGATTTTAAGTATGCGATGCACACGCTGGAATTGCCGGAGCGTACGCCGCCCAAGGCCTTGCTGGATTCAGCGGGACCGGAATATGGGCTTACGCCGGATAATATTCAGGCACTGATTGAAGCGCTGGTGCCGGAGTCATCCTATATTTCGACGTTGCAACTCGGGGACTTCACGGCGGTGTCGACACCCGGCGAAATGACGACGATTCTCGGACTCGAAGTGAAGAACACACTCAAGAAGGCGGGAGCCAAACACGCAATCATCGTCGGACTCGGCAACGAATGGATCAGCTACATCCTCAGCCCTGAAGAGATGTATCAGGGCGGCTACGAACCCGGCGTGTCCTTCTACGGCGACCAATTTGGGCCGACCGTCGTCAAACAGATGATTGCTGCGGGCATGGATATTTTGAAGTAGGGGTTACTTCGCCAGCAACACGTTGGTTTCGCGGATGCGGTCGAGCATGTAGCCGCGGTGGTTCTCGCGGGTGATGGTGAAGGGGTCTTGACCGGGGTTGCTGGCTTTGAAGTCGAAATTCCACACGGCGGCAAGGTCGCATTCGGATTCGACGATGGCGGACAGCAATCGCTCGAAGTCTTCTGCGATTTCGGCTTCACTCTGGAAATCTTTGTTGCTGGTGCCGAACTCGCCGATAAATACGGGTTTCCCGGTATCGCGACCGACCGTCTTCACCAGACTCAACAGCTCTTCGTAACTCGCGTGATGCCCGTCTTCATAGCGGTCGTCTCGCGCGTGTTGTGGATACAGGTGCACCGAAATGAGGTTCATGGGATCGGGATTCACCAGTTCCAAGTTTGTCACTTGTTCGTCCCGCGTATCAACGGGTCGCCAC
>JAYGCN010000046.1:0-1982 GCA_046583315.1 Candidatus Hydrogenedentota bacterium | reverse complement strand
GTCCAGAAAACCGTTAGTATAGTGTGTCGATTCATGTGCTTCAACCTCATCATTGGAATGTTTTCGGGAGCGTTTGATACACTGATTGGCGTTAACCTGTCACAGAGAAGGAATTAGAATATGTCTTTGCACCTGCGTTTTCATCATGCAAGCCCTCGCGCGCTCGTATGTACTTTGTTGCTCCTTGTGTTGGTGATGATTGGAACCTCGTGTGGCAGTACTCACGCCGAGAAGCGAGTAGTTGTTCTTGGTTTCGACGGTGTTGATCCGGGAATCGTCCAGGAAATGATGGATGCGGGCGAGTTACCTAATCTGAAGAAGCTTGCCGCGCAGGGAACGTTTACGCCGCTCGGCTCGAGTAACCCTCCGCAGTCCCCGACAGCCTGGTCCTCGTTCTCCACGAGCAAGCATCCGGGAAATCACGGGGTGTATGATTTTTTATTGCGCAATCCGAAGAACTATGTCCCGGGTGTTGGTTTTGGTACTGCGTCCAAGGTCAAGCTGAATCCTGATGGAAGCGTAAAATCACCCGCAGCGTTCAAGAGCATCCGTAAAGGGCGTACCTTCTGGAAAGTGGCCAGCAATGCGGGTGTGAAGGCAAAAGTACTGTCGGTTCCTTTCGCCTTCCCGGCAGATTCGCTTGAAGACGGGTGTATGCTGTCCGGCCTGGGTGTTCCTGATCTGCGTGGATTCACAAGTACGTTTATCTTGATGACGGACGCGGTGGATAAGGTTCAGAAGATGTCGGGAGGGGAGAAGCATCCACTGAACTTCGAAGGGGGCGTCGCGACTGTTGGTATTGAGGGGTTGAAGATATCCGGAAGTAAATCCTTTCTCAAAGTCGATATTGAAGTCGAAGCGGATCGAGCGGAGAAAACAGTAACGATATCTCTTCCCGATACAACCGTTGAGCTGGAAGAGGGCAGCTGGTCGCCTTGGGTTGAGTGGTCCTTCGCGCTTTCTGATAAGGCCGAGGCGCACGCGATCAGTCGCTTTCATGCTCTGGAAGTTGGCGATGAAGTGCGGTTGTACATGACCTGTTTGCAATTCGATCCAAAGGCTCAGTTTATGCCGTTTACCTCGCCGGAAGGTTATGGCAAGGAGCTATTCGACCGCTATGGTCATTTCAAAACGATCGGCTGGATTTTTGATACCCATGCGCTTCGTCAGGATGCCTTATCGGAGGAGTTGTTTCTTGAGGATGTGAAGAAGACGATGGGATGGCGTGAAACGTTGACGCTGGATGAGATGGATGCCGGGGATTATGAACTGTTGATTTCTGCGTGGACGGGTACGGATCGAGTGAGCCACCTGTTCTGGCAGCACCGCGACCCTGAGCATCCCATGTATACGCCTGAAGGGAATGCGAAGTATGGTCAGGTGGTCGAGGATACGTATCGCAGTATGGATGTGTCTGTTGGCAAAGTCATGTCAAGACTGGGCGATGATGATTTGTTGATGGTTGTTTCGGATCATGGATTCCACAGTTTCCGGCGTGGGTTTAACGTCAATACCTGGCTGATTCGCAATGGTTATTTGAGTGTTACTGGAAATCCAAATGCGGCTACGGCAACCAACACGACCCCTTATCTGCGGGGCTATGATTGGAGCAATACACGCGCATACAGTCTCGGCCTGGGCAGTATTTTCCTCAATCAGAAAGGCCGCGAAGGCAAGGGAATCGTCAATCCTGCTGAGGCGAAGGCGTTGATTGCTGAGATACGCGAGAAACTGCTCGCCGTGACGGATCCGGAGTCGGGCGATAAAGTATTCTCTGAAATCTACACACGCGATTTCTACAAAGGAAAGGCTACTGCGGGTGCGCCTGATTTACAGCTGGGGTACGCGGAAGGATTTCAGTCCACGAAAGATGCTGCGAAAGGAACGGCTCCTGCGGAGTTGTTCGAATCAAACACCGACAAGTGGGGCGGCGATCATGCGGCTTCTGACATGGCGATTTCATCGGGTATTTTTTTCTCGAA
>JAYGCN010000304.1:0-2014 GCA_046583315.1 Candidatus Hydrogenedentota bacterium | reverse complement strand
TGTGGACCTCGACGTGCCTGCGGATTTAATCGAGCAAGTTGGGGCCATCGCCAATAGCGTTCGGGACGACGTGCTCGGTCGTTAACCTTTTCGCATCCTAAAAAAGGGGTGCATTGCACTCTCTCATGACGTACCATAGGGCTTTCTTATCCTGCGGCTCTGCGGACGTCAAGAGGAGAGTGGAATGCTTCAGTGCAATCGTTTCCGATTCATCGTGTCGGGACTTGTTTTCTTCTTCGTCGCTATTCCTGTCTTGTGCCACGCCGACATGAAGGTCGCGTTCAGTACCAAGGTGATTACGCCGGACTCCCCGGTCTGGATGGCCGGCTATGCCTCGCGCACCGAAGCGGGCAGCGGAAAGGTTCACGATCTCTGGGCCAAGGCCTTCGCGATGGAGGATGCTTCCGGCAACAAGGTTGTCATACTCACTGCCGATCTGATTGGACTCACGCTCGATGTAACGGACGCGGTCGCCCGGCGCATCGAAAAGCGTCACGGAATTCCACGGTCCAATTTGCTTTTTAACGCTTCGCATACGCACAGCGGACCGGTTGTGATTAACGATGGGCTTCACACGATGTACGGGCTCGAAGGGGTTGAGCAGGAACGCGCTGAAACGTATGCAAAGGGTCTGCACGAAAAACTGTATTCGGTGATGGATGCGGCGATACGTGCGCTTGAGCCGGGCACCGTTTCCTGGGGAGTGGGTGAGGCGACCTTCGCCCAAAACCGACGCGAATACACGGCCAACGGAGTCATCAATCGTCACAATCCGATTGGTCCGGTTGATCACGATGTGCCGACACTGGTTGCACGCAGTACCGACGGCAGCATAAAAGGAATCCTTTTCGGTTACGCCTGTCACAATACGACCGTCGGGTTTCAGGAATTCAGTGGTGACTATGCCGGATACGCACAACTTCATGTGGAAAAGGCCTTCCCGGGTGCCACAGCGATGTTCGCGGCGGGCTGCGGCGGCGATCAGAATCCTTTGCCGCGTCGGACTGTTGCGTTGGCGGAAAAATACGGACGCGAATTGGGTGAAGCTGTCGAGCGTGTTGTTGAGGGGGAGCTCGTTCCCATCGATGGCCCGATCAATACCCAGTACAAAATAATTTCTCTCACGCTGACCGCGCCCCCAACGGAAGCGGAAGTCACCGAACAACTCAAGAGTGATAACAAGTACGTCAAACTGCGTGCCAAGAAGTTGAAGCGTCTTTACGAAACCGAAGGCGCGATACCCACTTCGATTCCCTACCCGGTGCAGGTCTGGAAACTGGGCGATACGGTACAACTCACGGCCCTGGGCGGCGAAGTGACAGTGGATTACAGCCTGCTTATCAAGCATCACTACCCGCGCGAGAAACAGTTCGTGATGGGCTACTCCAACGATTGTCCCGCCTACATCCCCTCGCTTCGGGTATTGCGCGAAGGAGGCTATGAAGGAGGGGATGCAATGGTTTATTATGGAATCCACGGGCCTTGGGCACCGTCGATTGAAGAAGACATTATGAACGCAGTTCACGAACTCGCAGGAAGGTAATTCATGAGCAGAAAAATCACACGTCGGTCATTTATCAAGGGGGCTGTTGCCGCAGGAGCCGTTGGCCCGCTGATTCTCCCAAGCCTCAGCCTTGCTGCGCCCGCGAACAGTCGTCTCCAGCATGCGGCAATCGGTGTGGGTGGACAGGGCGCGTCTGACCTGGGCCAAATCAACAGTAGCGGCAAGGTGGATGTGGTCGCGTTGTGCGATATCGATGAGAATAACCTGAAGGCTGCTGCGGAACGTTATCCGAAAGCGCGCCTCTACCGCGATTGGCGTGAAATGCTGGACAAGGAGGAGAGAAATATCGACTCGGTGAATGTGGCGACGCCGGATCACACGCACGCGCCTGCATCCATGACGGCGATTCGGAAGGGTAAACATGTCTACACCGAGAAACCGCTGACCCACGAAGTCTACGAGACGCGCAAGCTGACCGAGGCCGCGCGCAAGTATGATGTTGCGACACAA
>JAYGCN010000246.1:0-19104 GCA_046583315.1 Candidatus Hydrogenedentota bacterium | reverse complement strand
AGAAGCAAAGAAGAATCAATTGTAAATACGAAGTATTTCCCGGTTCTTTTTGGTCTTACCTTTTTCTATCGCGAAAAAGGTAAGTTCACCGCTAACCAGGTGGCTTCGGGCTTGGGTTCGGGGATGGGGTTCCAGGCAAGGACGAAGTGGAGCTGCACGAATTCGTTTTTGGGAATTTCGGTGAGGCGGATCGAGAGGCCGTCGTTGTGGAATCCGAATACGAGGTGGTCGAGTTCGGGGGAGAGGTCGTGCAGGTAGTTCGCGGCATCGGGGCTGATGTCGTGGCCGCGCGCGAGTCGGCTGGTGAGCGCGTGCACGTCTTCAGTGGCAATGATGGTGGTGTGTTGATCGGTGGTCCAGCGCAGTGCGTTGATGCCCTGTTCGCATTCCGGTTTGCCGCGGGGCAGGTATGTCGTGTCCGACCAGCGCATCTCGAATTTCAGTTGGCGTATGGCGCGATCCGCGTTGTACCGTATCCGGACAACGCGACCGCCGTCGATTCCGTCGGCATCGGTGATCGATTCCTCGAGGATTTCGCACGCTCGCGTCAATTCGGCGGAAGTCTCCGGGTTTTTCCATCGATACGAAAGCGACAGACGACTAATCCCAGTGGCGTTTCGATTTGTACACTACTCATCGTTCAGCGAATCGACCTGAATGACTATTTTGCCCATGTGACCTGCTCGCAGGGCATCGAAGGCCTCGAGCGTCTGGTCCATCGGGAAGGTTTCGGCGATGAGCGGTTTCGCGCCGGCGTTGTCCAGGATGTCTACGATGCGCCTCCAGGCTTCCTGCGCCTGATTGGGCACGAATTTTCCGACGTGTACGCCTTCGATTCGGAGTTGCTTGAACAGCACCGGGCCCAGGTTGATTTCGCTCATGCGACCGGCGAGCAAACCGATGACCATGATGCGGCCGTTGAGTCCGCACACGTCGATGTGGGATTGCAGCTCAGGCCCGGCGATGTTCTCGATGATCAGACTTATCCCATCTTTCGCGATGGACTGCAACGCGCCGGCGAGATCATCGGTAGCCGAGTCGACAATGTGATCGGCACCGAGTTCGCGAAGTTTTTCGCCTTTGGCCGCATCGCGCGTCATGGCAATCACGTTGGCACCCATCGCCTTGGCGAGTTGCACAGCTGCGATGCCCACGCCGCCAGTGGCACCCGTGACCAACACGGTTTCGCCTTCTTTTAACTTTCCTTGCAGGACGAGGGCTTTCCATGCGGTGAGATAAACGAGTGCAGCGGAAGCGGTTTCGGCCATGGACCAGCCCTCGGGCACATGCGCAACGACAGATTCGCCGGCGGTGACGTATTCAGCGAGCGTGCCTTGTCGTGTGATGCCGACGGTGCTGCGTAAAATCAACACTTCGTCGCCAACGTTAAACCGACTTGATTCGGAGGTTCCGATGACGGTCCCGGAACCATCGCGACCGACGGTCAAGGGCAACTCGCCTGCACCAGGGTAGAGGCCTTCGATCAGCAGACGGTCGGCGGGATTGATCGACGCGTAGTTCAGTCGAATCAGGACTTCACCGTCTTCGGGCACGGGCCGATCCACGTCCACCATCTTGTACTGTTCAAGAATATCGCCAAATTCGCTAAATCGCCATGCGCGCATGAATGGTCTCCTTGGTTCAGAGCATTATAGCGGTTGACTCGCGTTGGGTACACCGATATCATGGAAGCCAGATTATGTCTACACCGGAGCAACTATCATGAACAAGTTCAAACTCACCCGGCGCGCATTTTTGGCTGCGACCACAACCTCGGCGGCAGGACTCGTATTTCCCGTCCGCGTAAACGCGGCCAAAGTCGTACCGCGTAAGATTTCGCCGAATGAGAAACTGAATATTGCTGCGATTGGTGCTGGCGGGAAAGGTCGGGACGATATTTTTTCGCTTCGAAAGGAAAATATCGTGGCCTTGTGCGATGTCGATGAGCGTCGCGCGGGGGAGACCTTTGCCTATTTCGACAAAGCGAAGAGGTTTAGCGATTTCCGCGAGATGATTGACAAGATGGGCAAGAAAATTGACGCGGTCACGGTGTCAACACCGGATCATACCCACGCGCCGGCCGCCTACTATGCGATGAAACACGGCATCCACTGCTATGTGCAGAAACCTCTAACCCACACCGTTGCGGAAGCGCGTCTGCTGACGAATACGGCCCGCGAGATGGGCGTGGCGACGCAGATGGGCAATCAGGGTCACTCGGGCAACGGCGTGCGCGAACAATGCGAGATGGTTTGGTCTGGAGCGATAGGCCCGGTGCGTGAGGCGCATGTATGGACGAATCGCCCGAGCTGGCCGCAGGGCATCAACCATGCGCTGGAGTCTCAGAAAGTTCCTGAGACGCTCGATTGGGATCGCTGGTTGGGCGTGGCGAAGAAGCGACCGTACAATAAAGAATACCTGCCGCATAATTGGCGCGGCTGGCAGGATTTCGGCGGCGGCGCATTGGCCGATATGGCGTGTCACATTATGGACCCGGTGTATTGGTCGCTGAAGTTGTATGAAGCGAAGTCCTATACGATTGAGACGTTGGCGATTGAGGGCAAGAATGACTTTACCTATCCGAATGCCTCGACGATTAAGTTCAGTTTCTCGGCACGTGGCGATATGCCGCCCGTGAATGTTTATTGGTACGACGGCGGACACATGCCGCCGCGCCCGAAGGGTGTGCCGGACAATCAACTCATCGGTGAAGGCGAATGGAACGGTCGCACGAATGGATCGTATCTGGTCGGAGACGATGGCGTCTTGACGGCTGGTGAATACGGCGGGAAACCACGCTTGTTACCGGATGAGCGCATGGCGGAATACACAAAACCCGATCCCACGATACCGCGAATTCGCGCGGTGAACCATTATCGCAATTGGGTCGAAGCGTGCAAGGGTATCGCGCCAGCGTGCTCCAATTTTGATTATTCAGGACCGTTTTCCGAGATGGTGCTCTTCGGAAATCTCACCATAAAAACTGGCGAGAAATATGAGTGGGACAACGTGAAGGGTGTCGTCAATAATCACCCGAATCCGAAAGAAGTCGTGAGCAAGGAATACCACAACGGCTGGGAATTGCCCGTATAGCCCACGATTCTTCAAGTGTTAACTAAAAACGCGCTCGCACGGGTTACCATGCGAGCGCGTCTAATTCTTACTTGGAACCGTTCTTACTTGATGAACAGCATTTCCTGATACGTCGGAAGCGGCCACATATCGTCGGCGACATACGCTTCCAGACCATCAGCGGCTTCACGCACTTCGAGCATCTTCGGCAACACTTTTGCACAATAGTACTTTGCTTCTGCAATAAGCGTATTGCCCGACACGTTCCCAGCAAGCTCTTCCAGAGAATTCAGGCTATCCTGAAGCTTCTTGATAAGCACTGTCACCTTGTCCAGCGTACGGGTATCCGGATCAGCGCCCACAGCCTTCAGATTTGCGACTGCTTGAGCCAGTTCATTCTGATAACGCACTGCCGCGGGGAAGATAATCGTGCGGCCCATTTCCAGGCACACGTTCGCTTCCACGTTTACGGTCATGCAGTACTGTTCCGTATAGACTTCAAGACGACTGGTCATTTCACGATTTGACAACACTTTATGCTTCTTGAACATCGCCAACACATCTTTCGAGGTTAACATCGGCAGGGCCTCGGGTGTCGTGCGCAGATTGGGCAATTTGCGCTTCGTGACAGCTTCCTTGTGCCATGCGTCCGAGTATCCGTCGCCGTTAAAGATGATATCGCCGTGGGTCGTGATGATTTCCTTCAAGACTTTCTGCAAGGCACCATTCAGCTTCTTGGGATTTCCCTTTGTCGCTTTCTCGAGCTGGGTCGCAATGTAGTCGAGTGAATCCGCCACGATGGTGTTCAGTGCGACAAGCGGACCCGCGATGGACTGACTCGAAGCCACCGCGCGGAACTCAAAACGGTTGCCTGTGAATGCAAAGGGACTCGTACGGTTACGGTCGCCAGCATCACGCGGCAACACCGGTAGCGAATCAACGCCCACATTCAAGAAACCAGCTTTCTTCGAGCGTTTCGCGCCGCCTTTTTTGATTTGATTGAATACGTCGGTCAATTGTGCGCCCAGGAAGATAGAGATAATCGCCGGCGGTGCTTCGTTGGCACCCAGACGATGGTCGTTGCCTGCAGAAGCGATGACGGCGCGCAACAGTTTGGAATGTTTGTGTACCGCGCGAATTACTGCGGCACAGAACACCAGGAATTGCGCGTTGTCATGCGGCGTGTCGCCCGGATCAAGCATATTGCCTTGAGTGGTACTGCCCAGGGACCAATTCAGGTGTTTACCCGAGCCGTTGAGTCCTGCGAAGGGCTTCTCATGCAGCAGGCAAACGAGCCCGTGTCGTTCCGCAATCTTTCTCAGCGTGATCATAATCAGCTGCTGATGGTCCGTGGCCACGTTGCCGCCTTCAAACACCGGAGCGATCTCGAACTGGCCTGGAGCCACCTCGTTGTGACGGGTTTTGATGGGCACGCCGAGTCGGAATAATTCGTGTTCCGCTTCATGCATACAGGCCAGCACACGCTCGGGAATCGCGCCGAAATAATGGTCATCAAACTCCTGACCCTTCGGCGAAGCCGCGCCAAAAAGCGTGCGACCCGTCATTTGTAAATCCGGACGCGCATAATAGAAGTTACGGTCAATCAGGAAATACTCCTGCTCAGCACCGGCGGTCGAACAAACATTCGCGCCGTCCTCATGACCAAAAAGAGCAAGAATACGTTGCGACTGCTTATTCAATGCCTGCTGCGAACGAAGGATAGGCGTCTTTTTGTCAAGCGCCTCGCCCGTCCACGACACAAACGCTGTCGGAATGCACAAGGTCGTACCATTTGCGTTCTCGAGGATGTACGCGGGACTTGTTACATCCCAAGCTGTGTATCCACGCGCTTCAAAGGTCGCACGAATTCCGCCCGAAGGGAAACTGGACGCATCCGGCTCGCCTTGAATCAGCACTTTGCCGCCGAATTCGAATATCGCGCCGCCTTCATCATCCGGTGTAAGAAAGCTGTCATGCTTTTCAGCCGTCAATCCGGTCAAGGGATAAAACACGTGGGTGTAGTGCGTCGCCCCTTTTTCGACCGCCCAATCTTTCATTGCCGAAGCAACAACATCAGCCACACCCGAATCCAGTTTCGATCCGGTTTCGATCGTTGCTTTCAACTGTTTGAAAACCGCCTTGGGCAGACGTGCCCGCATGGTTTCCAAATTAAACACATTCTCGCCGAATAAATCGGTCGTAGACGTCTCAAGAAAATTTACCCCTGCTCCTGAACTTTCGAAGTCAATTACTGCCTTTACCGCGTCCAAGCGCGCTTTGCTTCCACTCATCGCTCACTAGCTCCTTTTAGATTAAATTAGCCCTGTTCCGTCCAATTTTTAACACAGCCGAACACTTTCATGGGAAAAAACATGAAGTACTACTGTAGCAAACTCTATGCCGTTTCTCCACCAAAAATTGATTTATCACAACCCGTATAATTACAAACACTTAGAGCATAATGGCAAGGCGATCAAAAACGGCGAAGTCATACATAAACGTAGCCTTGATATACTTTATTACATTTTGGTACTATATTCGGACGCTTCAACGCCTGCTTTTTGTAAACCTCTTCCGTTTTCGATACGATCAGAACGTAGCCAACAAAAGGAAAACCCATGCCCGAACTATCCAGTGGCCAACGAAAATCTCTACGTAGCCAGGCCCATCACCTCGACCCCGCTGTGCTCATCGGCAATCGCGGCATTACTGACGCGCTCATTGAATCAGTCAATCAATCCCTCGATGCCCACGAACTCATCAAAATACGCTTCAACGAGCACAAAGATGAAAAGAAAGAGTTCACCGCCCAGATCGCCGAATCCACCGGAGCGACCGTCGCCGGCATCATTGGGCACGTCGCCATCCTGTATCGTCAACACCCGAAACCGGACAAGCGCAAGATAAAATTACCCAGAGATTAAGCAAAAACAGAACTTCGAGCGTGGCGGAAATTGATACCATCGAAGGCAAACATTCTGTACAATAGTCATATACTAAAAGCGTCGTAATCGGTGAACTCAGGGGGAGATCATACTACGTCGCCAGTCGAGCCGGGGGAGAAATTCGACGATATGCACGATCCAGCTCAGACGACCAACGCAATCAACGCGTGGCGGGAATCTCTGGGAGCGAAAAAAGTTCTCGATGACGCGCTGACGCTCGAGAAATACGGACGTACGACTCAGGCCGACGCGCCGCAACCCTCGTGCGTGCTGTACCCCGAATCCACCGAAGAAGTTCAGGCGATTGTGCAAATCGCTTCCGAACATGGCGTCGTGGTCTACCCGATTTCCTGCGGTAAAAACTGGGGTTACGGAGATGCCTGTGCGGCTTCGGATGGTGCGGCCATAATCGATCTCGGTCGTATGAATAAAATCCTGGAGGTAAATTCCGAACTCGCCTATTGCGTCATTGAACCTGGCGTTACGCAGGGACAACTGTACAAATATCTTCAAGAAAATAAGACGGGTCTTTGGATGGACGCGACGGCTGCCGGCCCGGATTCGAGTCTTGTCGGGAACACGGCAGACCGTGGCTTCGGGCATACGCGGTATGGCGATCATATATTGACCACTTGCAGCATGGAGATTGTACTTGCGAACGGTCGCGTTCTGAATACCGGCTTTGGGCACTATGAAGATGCCCGCGCGGCGCAGGTGTATCCCTACGGCGCAGGGCCGTTCATGAACGGGATTTTTACGCAGTCCAATTACGGCATCATTACCAGGATCGGATTGTGGCTACTTCCTGAGCCGGAAGCCTTCGAGTTTTTCTATTTTATGGTCGACGACTTCGCGCAGATCGAGGACCTCGTTGATCGCCTCCGGCCGCTCCGAATGAACGGTACGCTTACAACCGCGATCCACATCGGCAATGATTTCCGTGTAATGACGAGTACCGGGCATTATCCGTGGGACAAGACAAAAGAGACTCCGCTTTCTCCGGAACTCAGGGACGACATGCGTGAGCAGTCCATGGCGAAGGCGTGGCAGGGATCGGGATCGATTTCGGGATCCAAAAGTTCCGTACGTGCAGCACGCAAAGAATTGAAACGCGCACTCAAGGGTTTGTGCAGACCACGATTTCTCACCGATTGGAAGGTGGACACTGCTGAGGCCATCGCTCGAAATCTGGTGAAGATAGGATTGGGTCGTGCTTTTGAATGGCGCATGCGCATCGTGCGCCAAAACTTTGATCTGCTCAAAGGCATCCCGTCATCCGAACCGCTTCGTGGCGCGCAATGGAGACTGCGTAAACCACCCGAGGGCATCGAAGATTTGCGCGATATTAATATCGGACTCTATTGGGTTTCGCCGGTTATGCCGATGCTGGGCAGCGAACCCATCGCCATTCAGAAAATCGTCGAACCTATTTTTCACGCCCACGGCTTCGACATGATCGTCAGTTTTATTTTGCTCACGGAGCGTAGCGTCGTCGCCATATTCAACATTGCCTTCGACAAGACCGTAGCAGAAGAGTGTCAGGCCGCCTCGGATTGTTACGACGCCATGATGAAAGCGATTATGGAAAACGGGTATTACATCTACCGTTCGGGATTGCAAGGCATGCCAAAAATAAAGCAGCGTTCATCTGTATACTGGGATGTCGCCACCAGCCTCAAACGGGCACTCGATCCACAAGACATCATTGCCCGGGGACGTTACATCGATCCGTTGGAGACTACCGCTTCACCGACGTCTCAATCATCGAATCCTTAAATTGATTCCCGTACCCTTCCGGACGCCATAATTCCTCTGGGAAAATTTCGACACCATAGGAAGCGCGCAGCTCATCCATCACGCGCCGCCGCAGAATGGGCATGACCAATTCCTGTTTTGATTCCTCAAGCGATTTCTGGCGAGGGGCCTCGCTATCGATAACCTCCAATACGACCCACGAATCCGTTTCCTGCTTAACTTCCATCCGACCATCCGGTCCGGGACGCATTTGATCGTGCGACGGTAGAAATACCGGGCCGACCAAATCGCCCTTTTTGCTGCCCGTTACGCCGTACCAGAATTGAACGAAGCGCATTTTGGTTGGATTATTATCAAATGCGGCCCGGATGCCGAAATCAGGGCTGAGTGCCAAATATTTTCGGAGGACATCCTGGAAAGGTTCACCCGCGTCGATACGTCCACGTGCTTTCACGGCTTCCTTTTGCGCACCTGGCCCTAAAGGAAAACGAATTCCGATGAAATCTACGGTCTCAAACGTAAATAGTGACTCCTTGCGCGCGTCGTACTCATCCTCAAATTCCCATTCTTCTATCTTGGGTTTGGCCGTCTCGATAAAATGTTGCACCCGATACTCAAACGCCGCCGCCTGGAACAGAAGTTCCATCTCATCATCAATGCCGAATTCCAACTCCGCCTGTAGCGCCATCAAATCGTTCTGTGAAATCCCCATCACCGAGGGGTCAGTCATTTTTTCCACGTTCACGTATTCGGGGTGTTTCGCGAAATAAATCCGACGCGCGTGTTCTCTGGAAACCTCAAGTTTCTCCTCAATGCGCAACTCGCGCGCTTCCATAATCAAGATTTGTTTATTCAGGTGATCGTTCAGCGTCTCCACCAAATCGTCACGCGTCTGAATGAGCGGCCGGTCCTCATCGGACATCTCCCGAATCACGTCCCGCAGGTCGCCCCTGCGAAATTTTTCCCCTTCGAAATTCGCGATCACCTTCCGGTCTGGATCAGCAATAGCGCCACACCCGCCAACTGTAATCACCAGCCAACCAGACATCACAATCACCAGAATTATTCCGGGAATCCTAAACTTTTCAAACATCAACTGTATCCCATTGCCGAAGCGCGACTACACATTAGAGAATAATCCTACCGTAAGACCGGTCCCCAAGCCAAATCAGGTCAATCATTGGAGATGCCCAGTGATCGTAAGAAGGTGTCGATATCCAGATCGGATTTCCCGGGATCCTGCTCCGGATGAAATCGAAGGGGCTCTTTCAGATACGCGCGCTGACAGGAGGGACACAGATCGAGCGTCAGTTTCTTATACACGGAGGCTTCCACATCGTCGGTTGAGGCATCGGACAGAGAATCGATCAGCGCAAGCAATTCCTGGCGGTGATCCCGCACCAACTCTGCCAGGCCAATCTCCAGGGTGTCATACGCGGCGCGCACATCAATTGTAACCGTATAGCGCAAGGTCTTGGGCGGAATCGTAGCGCCGCAACCATCGCATACATGCTTTATCAAGGCACACTCCTAGGGATGAGCTCGTTAGCGTCCTTGTTGAGTATATCAAAAGGACATCGGGGTCGAATTACCTGATGGTAATTCGACCCCGAATGCCTCAGGCCTTGCCCCTCGCTCAATATCTAACAATAATTATTGCGCCAAAGCCACTCCATCCCCCTGCTCAGACAACCCCCGAGCAGGAAACTGAAGTCGGAAACACGCGCCTGTGCCATGCTGCCCATCAACGAGATCGACGCTACCCCCGCAGCGTCGCATCACGTTGGAGACAACCCCCAGGCCAAGACCGGTTCCCTTTTCCCCCTTCGTTGAATAAAACATTTCAAAAATCCGATTCCGTAATGTTTCCGGAATTCCCGGACCCCTATCTTCGATTTCAAGGCACACGCGATCTTCTGTCAAGTAGCTGCGCACATGAAGAATGCGATCTTCCTTCTGCTCAAGCATCGCCTGGCAAGCGTTATTCATCAAGTTCATAATGGACTGCCGTAGCAACGCGATCTCTCCATAAATTTCAGGAAGACTTGCATCCAGGTCCAGCTGGCACTCAACCGAAGTCTCTCGAAGATACGGATTGGCAACGGCCATGGTTTCTTCGACAACAGCATTGAGATTCAGTGGGCCGTGTACACCTTTGTCATGGCGCAAATAATCCATCGTGCTTCTCGTAAGTTCTGAGCAATAGGCCACTTGCGAGCGCATCGTCTCCACACGTTTGGCGATGTCATCACGGTGTGGATTCATGGAGAGTATTTCTAGGTGGCTGTTGAGCACGGTTAATGGCGTTCCAAGATCGTGCATTGTGCCCGACACCAAACGTCCCAAGGTCTCAAAACGACTCGCTTCAAGAGCCAAATCTTCCAATGCGCGTCGCTCCCGTTCTTCCGTGAACTTTCCATAGGCCGATGCGACAATGTTCAACATTTTATCCGCGTCGTAGGGTTTTTCCAGATAAGCATAGGCGCCATATTCAACGGCTTTCATGGCCGTATCCAATTCACCATAACCCGTTACAATAATGACCTGAATATTCGGGTACCGTTGCTGGATCATCTGCAACAACTCCACACCCGAGATCTTGGGCATGCGAATGTCACTGACGACCACCCCAATCGGGAATTCCTCAAGCGCCTTTAATGCTTCCAAGGCACCCTCAACTATGTGAACCGTGTACGTTTCCTTCAATAACATCCGCAGTGCCTGGCGTGGACCATTCTCATCGTCAACAACCAGTACATGAAGCGGCTGAGCGTCTGATGGCAACATCGATAGTTCCTTTCCAGAGAGGACTTGTTTCAGACTTGTTGGCTCAACAGTGGTGGTACTCATGATTACTCCTTCATACAAGGTGCTGGGGTCTTTTTCGCAATTCCCGTGCCACGATCACCAATAAACACAAACGTCCCTGCTATTGGGGCGGTTCTTGGAGCACTGGTTTGAAATGACTGCCATCGTGTACATTTTTGTTCACAATTTTGTACATCATGCGTCAATTTGTACAAAAATGTCCGAAAAATAATTGACAAAAAATAATCGCTCGACACGAAAAAGTGCGCATACTCCCTACAAGAGATAACGACAACGTGCAGAATCGTTCATCGAAACCAACAAATTGGTTGCTAGATGACCCCGTTTCTGTTATGCTCTCGCGATAAAGTTCTACCCAAACGAAGCCAATCTGCATTTCGATGCGGAAAACCATAAGGAAAGCAGACATGCAAATCACGCACCAGCGATTTAGTAATGCATACGCCTCGCGGGCGAACTGTATCTGCGCCCTTGTGGATGCTAAACGCCTCGTGACGATGCCCAAACCGATGGGCACGGTGCTAACACATCGAATCTGGCTCACGACTTCTCCACCGATGGAGGGATTACCCAACTAAAAGGGTTACCTCACATAAAACGGCAAACCAGGCCGCCGGTGGATTAGCAAAATCCACCGGCGGCTTTTTTTTATTTCCTCCCGAATAGGTCGGGAAGGTGACCAACCCAACCAAAGGAGCTGGAACATGTTTACAGCAACCAAACGAGCGACCCTCATGAACGGTTTCGTCGCCCTGTGGTGCGCGAATCGTTCGAAGGTAGTGAAACCGGCCCATGTGGTGCCAACAGACCCGAAGCGCTTTTCCCGTACACGCGGGACGCTCGGCCTCAAGGTGAATCGGGCTGGTCGAGAACTAACGAAAGCGGACTTTGCCTGCTGGGAAAACACAGATCTCTTGAAAGGAGGTGACAGCAATGTACAATTCGGACTTTTGGGAAGTTTCGGCGGAATCAGGATACTTGGAGAATCTCCCGGCTGAACGTGCGCTGTGGTTTGAAAGCGACGAAGACAGAGAAAGGCGTGATGCTTTTTCGAACTTCTTCACCGAAGTAAAACCAGTTGTGCTGGATTTACTGGATTCAAAGTTGACGCAACGCCAGATGGAGGTCGTCAAGCTATACTACCTCTACGGAAAAACCCAGGAAGATATCGCTACTATCCTGGATTTGACCCAGTCAACCGTTAGCCGTCACCTCTTCGGAACGGTGCGTGGAGGCAAAAAAGTCGGCGGCGCGATACCAAAATTGCGCAAGGTGATTGACAAGGAGAACGACGAAACCATTGAAACGGCTTTCGATGCTCTTCGGTCACGCTTGAGCACGGCTGCCTAAATTAGAGAAAGCTCCCCGAACATTAGGTTCGGGGAGCTTTTTTTTGTATACCCCGCAATTACTGGAACCTTTCTCACTTCTGGAGCATTCACTCCGTACTTGCGGAATTCGGGGGGCGTGACATGATAGATCGTTTGCATGTACACCTCGCCTATGCTACGATAGCGAACGTAGCACCTTTCGCATAATTTTTCAGACCCAAGAAAGAGGAGTATGTACAATGAAAAAGCTAATTCTAGGGGGACTTCTTGTCGCATTTACAGTGACATTGCTTGTCTCGCCAGGCGCATCGGCAGCAAGCTCTATGGACGACCTGTCCTGGTTCGGAAACACAGGGGCCACCGCGGGTCCTGTCAAGAGTGATCGCTATTCTGGTTACTGGTGGTGGCCCACCGTACCCGAGTCCAATGTCAACGACTCAGAATTGTGGGGCAACCGTGGGGTTGTCTATAACATGTATACCCCCCCGGCTCCGCCAGCACCACCAGCCCCGCCAGCCCCGCCACCGGCTCCTCCAGCACCAAAAGTAGAACGCAGCATTCCGGTCTTTAACAGTGTACTCTTCGATTTTGACAAGTCCACGCTGAAAAGTTCTGGTACGGCGGAAGTTGGCAAGGTTACGGCCATGCTCAAACAGAATAGTGGCGATACCGTCACTGTCGAAGGACACACCTGCGACCTGAACGGTTCTGGCGACCCCGATTACAATACGAAACTCGGACAACGTCGTGCCGATTCGGTAGCCGATGCGCTTATCGACCAAGGCATCGCCGCCAGCCGTGTGAGTGCTGTCAGTAAAGGTGAATCCTCACCGGCGGTACCGAACAGCTCAGATTCGAATCGCGCACAGAATCGACGCGCTGTATTCGTTATCAAAATTGGAAGCTAAGACAAGTTAACCCTTTTCTTATTCCGCGCGCCCCGGTATACTAAGTACCGGGGCGCGTTTTTTGTGTTCCCGGGGGAAATGGTCATGGCCGACGCGAAATCCGAATCCACGTCACCACTGCATCAGCATGTGGATGCGTTCATTCGCACAAGCGTCTTCGAATCGGGTCTTTCCGATAAATCACTGGAAGCCTACGCGAGTGATATCAATCGGTATCTCGATCATCTCGCCGAAAACGGTATCGATAGACCTGACGACATTCTTCGTGAGGATGTCATGGATCATCTCATCGCGTTGCGAAAGGACGATCTTGCCGCACGGTCCATTGCGCGCCACCTCAGCGCGATCCGTCGATTTCATTTATTCCTGCAAGACGAACACATCACGGTAGACAACCCCACGCAAGATTTCGACTCTCCCAGAGCCTTGCGCTCATTGCCGCACGTGCTGTCCGGGCTGGAAATTGAGGCGATACTCGCCGCACCGGGCATCTCAACCGACGCGGGCAAGCGGGACACGGCCATTCTGGAATTGTTTTATTCGTGTGGACTGCGCATCTCGGAATTGGCGACGTTGCCGTTGATGGATGTTCAACTTGATGAATCGAGCCTTCGAGTACGTGGCAAGGGAAGTAAAACTCGTATCGTGCCACTGGGAGAAAAGGCGCGCCAGACTCTGGAGACGTGGTATGCGGTTCGGGGCACCTGGAAACAGAAGGATAAAACGGTTTTTCTGTCTACGCGCGGTAATCGGATGAGCCGCACGAGCGTGTGGCAGGTCGTAAAACACGCGGCCCGCGCTGCAAACATTAGCCAAAACGTTACGCCCCACATGCTGCGCCACTCTTTCGCGACGCACCTCCTCGACAATGGCGCCGACCTGCGCGCGGTCCAGGAAATGCTTGGACACGCCGACATCGCCACGACGCAGATTTACACGCACGTGAGTCGCGAACGGCTCACCAAAGCGCACGAACAGTTTCACCCGCGGGCGTAATGTTAATCAGGAACCAGTGAAATTCGGTTTGCGTTTCTCCACGAATGCGGTTACCCCTTCTTTGAAGTCTTGCCGCGCGGCGCAGGCGGCGAAGGATTCGGCTTCGGCTTGGAGCTGAGATTCGAAGTGGGTTTCGTTGGATTGGTAGAGCAGTTTCTTGGCGCGACCGTATACGTAGGTGGGACCGTTGGCAAGGCGCGCGGCGAGTTTTGTGGTTTCGGCTTGGAGCTCAGCCGCGGGCACGACGAAGTTTACGATGCCCATGTCTTTGGCTTCTTCAGCCGTAAAGCGATCCCCTAACAAAGTCATTTCCATGGCTTTTTTGATGCCCATCGTGCGAGGCAGGTGGAAGGTGGATGCGCCGTCGGGACTGGTACCGATGTTGCAGTAGGCGAGTGTGAAGAATGCGTCGTCGGAACAGATGACGAGGTCGCAGCAAAGCGCGAAGGATACGCCCGCGCCGGCAGCGGCACCGTGTACGGAGGCGATGATGGGTTTGGCCATGCGGCGCATGGGGTACATGATGGTGTGAAGCCCGTGGATGCGTAGGTTGTAGGCCTTTTCGATTTCATCTGGCGTTTGCTTGAAGGTTTCGAACATGCCTTTGACGTCACCACCGGCCATGAAGTGATCGCCTTCGCCGGTGAGCACGACGCAACGAACTGAGTCGTCGAGTTCGATGTCGTGCAGGATATCGGTCAGGGCCTGTTTCATCTCGTTGGATAAGGCGTTGCGGGCTTCGGGACGGTTCATCGTCAATGTGGCGATACCGTTTTCAATGGAAACTTCAAGATCGGCCATGGGAGTGCTCCTTTAGGAATGTTGAATTGAAGGAGTCAGAGTAGCGGTTGAAGGGTAACAACTTCAACCGCTCTTCTTTCTATTTAGAAAAGGAGAAAGAAGCAAAGAGAAATCACCGAATACTTTGTATCCTTATTGGCTTTCGCATTCCACGACGCCAGCGATGATGCCGTTGATCATGACGGTGTTGCCGCATTTTTTGCAGGTGACGGGTACGATAGGGATTACGGTTTCGCCACCGATGACGTTGTTTCCGTTGTGTTGGCGTAATTCGTAGAGTTCGTGTTGCACCGCCCAGTCGTGACGACCGCAGAGCGGACAGGATGCCTCGTGGATCCAGTTTTTTCTGATCTGTCGTACGATTTCTTTGGGATCGAGGTGCGAAATCATGGGGTTGGTTCCTTCCCTGAGGTTCGGATGTCCTGCCAATCATGTACTGTCCATGATATCGGATGTGCACTGATTTGTCATCAAGATTCTTGCGTGTCGAAACTAGTAGGTAGGCATGAAAAAACGCCCCCGCGTTTGCAGGGACGTTTGGTGTTCGAGTCGTGGCTGGCAGGGCCTAAATGCCGCCGCCTTCGTTGTGGATACCGCATTCTTTATCGGCATCAGGGTCCATCGAATTGAACCAGCGCCAGCGTCCCGCGCGTTTGCCTTCGTGCGGCAGGGTGGGCGTAGAGCAGGTATGGCAACCGATGGAAGTGTAACCTTGGTCGTAGAGCGCGTTTTTCGGAACACCTTTTTCATCGACGTAGACTTGCGTCTGCTCGGTATTCCAATCGGCGAGGGGCGCGAGTTTGAGCAGGGTGTTCCACTCGTTCTCGGAGTACTGCGCCTTGGGCGTATCACTTCGGCTGTCTGAATGGTCCTGGCGCAGACCGGTAATCCACACGTCGATGGTTTGCAGTGCACGGATGTTGGGCTCTACTTTGCGAATCTGGCAGCAGTATTCCTGTTTGGCTTTGCTGTCGAAGAAGAGGAACTCGCCGTGTTGGGCAACCATGCGTTTCAGACGATCCGTATCGGGTCGGTAGTGTTCAATTGCGAGATTGTATTTACTTTCGATTTCGTTCATTAGCGCGTAGGTCTCTGGATGTAGACGAAGTGTATCAATGGTCAACACGCGCATACCCGGAGCCACTCGACTCGCCATATCGATCATGACACAGCCGGTGTCCTGGAAGCTGGTGATGATGCCGACGCGATCGCCGAAGTTGTCCCAGGCCCAGCGAATGAGATCTTCGGCGGGCATGGCGTTGAGTTCTTCGAGCAACGCAGGGTCCTGCGCGAGCAAGGTTTCCTTTGGATTCGCTATGTCAGTTCGTGAATTAGTCACTGAGTGCACCACTTGCGTCGACCAGTTCGCGTAAGGCATCGAGTCCTGTGTCGTGGGACCAGTCGCCGAAGCTCTGAGCGTCGCTACGTTTTGATTTCCATTCGGTGAAGAGCACGTCCATCACCGGGGCGAGTTGCTCGGTACGGACGACCTCGTATAGTTTGTCGTTAAATCGCGAACCTTTGTTGCTTCCGACGTGGAAGCAATACTGATTCGTGCCTTTGCCGACGATTCCGATTTCGGCGGACACGGGGCGCGGGCATCCATTGGGACATCCGCTCATGCGCACAATCACGTCGGCATCGCCGTGGCCCATGTCTTCGAGTTGGGCCATGATGTCGGGCAGGCACCGCTCGGCTTCGGAGGTTGCGAGCGGACACATGGGCAATGCGGGGCACGCCATCTCACGACTACGCAGGGGGCTGACGGTGTCGCTGGTGGGGATGCCGTATTCACCGAGCATGGCATCGATATCGGCCTTGTCTGCGTCGTGGATATCGGTCAGTAGAACCTTGCTCATCGGTGTGAGACGGATGCCGGGCTTGTATTTCTCGATGATGGCGCGCAGTCCAGTTTTGAATTGCCATTTGCCATCTACATCCATGATGCGGCCGTTTTCGACCCATACTCCGAGGTAATTCTTGCCGTTGGTTTGCTTGTGCCAGCCGAGGAAGCCCGGTTGATTCGTGCAGTCGATGTCGCCTTTTGGTGCATCGAATTTGCGGCCGGCGTATTCTTCCACTTTGGCGCGGAAGACGTCCAATCCAAGGTCGTCAATCGTGTATTTGAGACGCGCGTGTTTACGATTGGTGCGATCGCCGAAGTCGCGTTGTACTTTCACGATGGCTTCGATGAGCGGAATGATGTCGTCTTCCTGGACGTAGGCGATGGGGGAGCCGGAGCGTGCATAGGTTGCGCCGGAGCGACCGTGGCTGTAACCGAGTCCGCCGCCTGCGATGACCTCGAATCCGACGGCCACGCCATTTTCAGTCACGGCGACGATGCCGACGTCTTGAGTGTAGACATCGACGGAATTATCGAAGTCGGTGGCGAGTCCGATTTTAAATTTACGGGGCAGATAGGTCTTGCCGTAAATGGGCTCATCAGGCGCGATGGCTTCGCCGTCAAAGGTGACCGTATCGTTTTCGTGTACGGTTGCCTTTTTATCGTCGAGCCAGAGATCGTAATAGGCGGTTGTTTCTGGCAAAAAATGATCGCTTATCGTTTTCGCAAGCGCTTGCAGGTCTACGCCGAGATTCTCGTAGGCCGGGTCGAAGTCCGCTACCGGTGAGGCCATCGTGTTACGCACGACATCGCCGCATGCACCCATGGAGGTGACCTGAGCAAGATGATTGAGATCGTGAAGCAGTCCGCGCAGGTTACCTTTGACCACGCCGCGAAATTGGAAGCATTGGCGTGAAGTCGCACGTAGATCGTTGCTGCCGTATTTCTTCGAGAGGTCGTCACAGATGAGGTATTGCTCAGCCGTGAGATGGCCGCCTGGGAATTTCGTGCGGATCATCATCGAATAATCTTTGCCGAGACCAGCCGCTTTGCGTTCCTTGCGGGTTTCACGATTGTCCTGCTGATAGGTGCCGTGATGTTTCAGGAGTTGGATGGATTCTTCCTGGAAATGATCGACATCTTCGCCCAGATCCGTGACGATGGATCCGCTGAGGCCTCGACTGTTTTCTTTGAAGCCCTCAACGGGGGTCAGCTTCTTTTTCTTCGGTAGATCTTTTGTAAGTTCATTGCTCATGGTTCTAGACGTGCTCCACGTGTTGGTTCGTATTTGGTTTAATTATTACATAACTTATCATTTTAGTCAAGTTTAATTTTGACTATATTATAAAGGGCCTTTATGCACACTCGATCGACTAATCTTGACTCACCGACTAATGTTTCGCTGTACGATGTCCATGGCAGTTTCCGTTAGCTGACGGCCAGCGGTGGGCGAAACCCGTGAGATGGCCTTTTCGTAACCGCCGGTCTCGTGTGCGCGGGGGGTAATGATGTAGCCGATATAATCGTTGGCGTATCCGATGATGATGGCGGGCTTGTCGACGTCTTGCTGGATGCGTTGTTTGAGTTCGAGTTGGTATTCGACGAACATTTCGCCGGGAATGGCGACGGCGACCATGGGACCGATTTGCATGACCTGGGTGCTGGTGCTGGTGGAATAATCAAGAAGACTTGGATTCTTTTCAACGCTTTTCGCGACGACCAAGGTCGTGCCTGCCGCATTTATTTCACGTTTCAGATTCTTGAGGATGTAGTCAGGTGTTTCGTTTTCTTGGGCATCCGCATAGGACTTCTTACGTATTTCGATATCAGCTTGAGCCTCTTCGATGGTCGGTACCTCGCGCGATTCAACTTTTACGGGGCGATATTCCGAAAAGAGCGTGTTGTCTTCCGTTGCGCGAATCTGTTCGGCAACTTTGACGATTTCACCGCCGATCACGCGGCCGACTCGTTTCACTTCTTCGAAAGGAGGACCGCTTCGATGCACAGTGATGTCGCCGCACGCTCCTTGTGTGAAGATAGTCACGCCGCCGAGATTTTCTTCGACCGTAGTGCAGGCTTGTCCGGGGAACTCGGAGGAGAGCAGAAGATTATTGCCGCCGAGGATGACCGGGTGTCCGGTGTAATTCGCGAGGACGGCGATGTATTCACGGGAGTCTTTCTTCTGAAGCTTTAGCACACCCACCTTTGGGTCGACGAGGTCATTGTTCTGTTGACGGTTGCGTGTCATGCCGGGTAGATCGCCATACGCAAATCCGACCGTCGCGGGTTCGAGATTTCCGTGCGCAGTGACGATCGCTTCGATCGTTTGCTTGAGCAGGAAGGCCGAAAGTTCCGGTTGTTCTTCACGACCCAGGAATCGCGCGCCCATAAATCCGGACGGTGCCGAATGGGTATGCGTCGCGCTGACGATGATGTTTTCGCCCGGCATACCCGTCTGTTTCTCAATTTCCACGCGCGCCTGTTCCGTCAGTTCCCGCGACACATAACACAAATCGAGAACAACAATGCCGACCTGCGTCTCACTATTCGAAACCACCAACGCCCGCGCATAAATTGGCGTGCTCACCCCCGAAAAAACATCCGTTCGGTCAAAATACCCGCCC
>JAYGCN010000173.1:0-11630 GCA_046583315.1 Candidatus Hydrogenedentota bacterium | reverse complement strand
CCCGCAACGCCCAGGCACAGGGCCAGCACCGCCAACCCGGCCGCAATAACCGTAGGACGTTTTTTCGCTCGCAACAGCGTGTCCCACCCGATACCCGCAAGCATGGCCACGAACAGCGTCGCGGGGAACATGAATTTTGATGGCGAACGAAAGCTGCTCACGCCGGGCAACACGTTGTAGACCAATTGGTAGAGCGGGGTGTACCGACCCAGCGCAATGCAGCCAAAGAGTAACGCGAGAATCGCCAGAAAGCGTCGCTGATCCCGATCCCCCTGGGTTGCCCCAAGCAACGCCAGCGCCAGACCCGAAATTCCCAGAAAAAGCGTCGAGTCCCAATACGCCCAGCGCGCCCAATACATCAGGTGCACCGAATCCCCAAACACCGTCGGCGCAAGCAGCGTCAACAGATTCTCTGGATGAAACGAAAACGTCGTCGCGAAATCAAAAGAGGTACCGCCCGTCCGCATACTCTCCTGACTCACCTGCAACCCCGTCAGCAACTGTACCGCGCCCATGAAGATCGGCAGAATGGCGATCACGGCAAGGCATCCAATCACCTTTCCGCGCTGCTCGGAACGCCACAGATTAAGAAGGCAGTATAGGCCCACCGCGAGCGCGGTCATATACAGCGACTGCGGATGCCCTGCCAACACCATCATCGTCGTCGCCAACACACCCACCAAGGTCCAGCCCGCCGAAGGCCGTTTAAATAGTTTGTCCACCGCCAAAAATAGTAATGGCGACCAGGACAAGGCCGCCAACATCGTCACGTGACCCGCCAGCACACGCAGAAAATACGCCGAACCATAGGCCAGCACCAACCCGGCCAGCAGACACGCAATCGGGCGCAACTGACGCGATCGCGCCCAACAGAACATAAAAAAACTCGTCAAGAATACGTGAAGGGAAATATCCAGGTTCATCGCCGCAGGCAACGGCATCCAGATATACATCACGTTCAACGGGTAGAACATCGCAGACTGAAAATTCCCGACAAAGGGTGTACCGGCAAAAATGTGAGGGTTCCACAGCGGCATATTCCCCTTGGCGACCTCCGAAAATCCAAAGTCACGCATCCGCGAAAAATATTGACTGCCATCCCCGATACGTGAGGAGATCACACGATCCCCCTGCATCAAGAGCACGTCGCCAAAGGTCGCCATACCCACAATCGCCAGCACAAGTGCGCCCAGGGCATACACAACCCATTCCGACCGCCAACCCGGCAATCTCGTTTGTTCGCTTTCCATTGGACCTTTGATTCGCCTCGAAATGGTTACCGTTTAGGTTTAGCCCTAAACCCTTGCGCAATTGTACGCACCGCCCTCAACCCGATCAAACCGCATTGGACAATCACAAGGCCAGATGATAAAATTCATCACACTCTTTTGCCTTCAAATGATGACTGCCATGAACTGCATCACCTACCTCCGACCAAAACAGGCTCAACGAATTCCATCACTCAGCAGTCGCTCATTCTACATGCTGCTGATACTGATGCTGGGTGCGTGCGTGCAACCATCCACCGACACCAATCGGTCCTCTGAAGACCTCAGGCCCAACGCCGCTAAACCCGATGCGCCGATGAACTGTCTTGTCATCGTGCTTGATGCCTTTCACGCGACCAAGAGTTCGCTCTACGGCTACCCCGAAAAGACCACGCCGCACATCGACCAGTGGGCCGAAAAGGGTGTTGTCTTCGAAGACATGGTCAGCCAGTACACCTCCACCAGCGGCTCAACCTGGTCCTACCTCAACGGACAATACCCATACCGGATCGAAAAGTTTGCAGCAAATCGCCCGCAAGATGTGCCGCTCGCCTCCCTGTTCAATGCTGCCGGATACCGATGCGGTGGATTCTCAGACAACCCCTTCATTAACCGTTCGCTCAGAATGGATAGAGGGTTTACCCACTTCGAATACTACAAATACGATAAATCCGTTCTACTCCTGAAGAACGCACAAGAGTCCTCACCCGATCCCGAAGACTTTGAACGCCCACGGAACGAAATATCCGAACTGTTGACCACGCAGCTCCGCGACTGGGTTGTCAACGACGAGTCCGAACCCTGGTTCGCCTACCTGCATACGCTGCGCCCGCACAACCCCTACCCCCCTGAAGAACCCTGGCTCAACAAATTTACCGATACCTCCGTAGTGCCCGGCGATCAAGAACCGCAAGACTATCTCATCGAACTCGAAAACAAGTTCTGGGTCGACAACTACATGCAACGCGACGTCAGCGACCCCGAACAACTCCGGTTAATGCACGATACGTATCTGTCCAACATTCTGTATACCGACCATCTCGTCGATTCACTCCTGAAATCCCTCCAAGAAGAAGGCCAACTCGACAACACACTCGTCATCATCATGTCCGACCACGGCGAAGCATTCGGGGAACACAACAATTCCAATCACGGCGGAACACCCTACCGTGAACTGAACCACGTGCCCTTCATCGTAATCCCACCGACGCACATGAACATCGATCCTCGTCGTGTCGAAGAATCCGTTGAGCTTGTCGACCTGCTACCCACGCTTACCGAACTCTTTGAATTAGACGATCCCATCGAACGCGACGGACAATCCCTGATACCGCTACTGCGAGGCCATGAGGGGTACCAGAAGGAATTTCGCTACTCACAATCCCGCTGGCAGATTGCCGTTTTCGACAAGACTCAAAAACTCATTCTGAGTCTGAATACGACCGAAGCGTCACCAATCCGAACACCGGAACAATACGATCTCGCCGCCGACCCCTTTGAAAAAGAAAACGTGTTCGGCCCGAACGAAAATGATACAACACTGCTGGGGCTGGCCCGAGGCTACATCGCCCGACAAAACGGAACGCCACTGCCCGAAGAACCCAACCTTTCTTTGGAGGAATTGGAGATCCTGAAATCCCTTGGATACGTAGACTAACCGCAGGGCTCTGATTTGATTCGATTCCGGAAGTGCGATAAGATAACCTTTCATTCATGCCCATACACCCCACCCGCGAACCCATGCTGAATTTGCTAACCACATCGCCACTAGGCCGCTTGTTTTCACTCACCACGATCATCGTGGGTCTCAGCGCATGCGGCAACTCCCAGCCCGAAGGCGACGCTTCCGCACCCCGCGTTCCTCACACCCTCGACGCGCAGCTTGTACGCACACACACACAAGTGAACATGGTCCAAGAATGGCGCGACGCACGCGAAGTATCGGGCGCCGACCCCATTCTCATTCCGCTTGATGCACCCGCTCCAGGCGCGCGAATCCTCATCGAAATCCTCGATGCATCGGGCCACCCGGCGACCGTTACCTTACGCGATGCGACCGGGCACGCTATACAAACAATGGAAACACCCGGCAACGGACGATGGAACGATGTCTACTTTCGGTTCATGACCTACATACCTCACGAAATTCTAATTGACTCCGATTCAGCCTTCTCCATCGGAAAGATCGATTCCATCACCAAAACCCCTGCTCCCAAACCCGACGTCATCGTCATCCTCGTCGATACCCTGCGCGCCGATCATCTGGGCGTCTACGGGTATAAGCGCAACACCAGTCCCAACATCGACGCCTTCGCAAAAGACGCCATTCTTTTCACCGAATACGTGTCCCAGACTTCCTGGACCCGCACGGCCATCGCCAGTCTGCTCACCTCCGCCTATCCAAACCTGCACGGTGCACTGGATCGAGGCGACGTCGTGCGCGACACCGTCGACTGGTTACCCGTCACGCTACAACAAGCCGGTTACGACACCGACGGCATCATCACCAACCCGAATTGCCTCCCCATTTGGGGATTCGGAAAAGGATTTCGTCGTTACGTGGACGTGGATTCGCAAGATTGGTTCGCATCCGATGATGCCAACGCCGTCCAAAAGGCCATCGACTTCCTCGATACCCCGTCCTCGAAGCCCCGCTTCCAATTTATACACCTTCTCTCACCGCATTCGCCCTACCTGGCCAAAGAACCCTACAAAACCCAACTGTTTCGTCCGCGCCAAGACGACCAAAGCGACACCGACTTCGATCGCCAGAATACCGTGGACCTCTACGACTCGGAGATCGCATACGCCGATGCCCAAGTAGGCAAATATCTTGACCACTTACGCGCCAACGACCGCTACGACAACTCCCTTATCGTGTTCCTATCCGATCATGGCGAAGAATTCTGGGAACACGGCGGCACCAGCCACGGCCTGACGCTGTACGACGAGCAACTCAAGGTTCCCTTCATCGTCAAACTGCCTGGCAACAAACGCGCCGGAACGCGCTACGAGCATATCGTCGAAACCGTCGACGTAGCCCCCTCCATTCTCGAGTATGTCGGCATCGAGTCACCCGCCCGATTCCAGGGCGCATCCTTCGTTTCCGCCGTAAACGCCAATGAACCCTACAAAGCCATGGCCTACACCTCACTCCGACTCGACCAGAAAAGCATGGAAGCCACCCAAACCACGAACGAAAAACTGATCTTCGACCTCAGTACACAAAACAAAGAATGGTTTAATCTAACGACCGATCCCGGCGAACTAAACCCTTTAACCCAATCCCCGCTCGATCCCGATCCCCTACTCCAACACATACAAAAAATGTCCCGTGACGGCGCAGAAGGTCTCCACATACTCATCACCCACGATTCCAAAAAAGCCGTTCACTTCTCAGGAACCATCTCCGGGGTCAGCAGCTTCGACCTGAACTATCCTGAAGAACTCTCGACCACCGATCTCAGCGACGACACCCTGACCTTCACGCTAAACATGCCCGAGGCGGACGACCCCTTCCTGCCCTCCACAAAATGGCGAAAAAGTCTCGATGACCCCATGATGCGCAAACTCGTCATGTTGCAACGACCCGACGATTACATGACCGAGATGGACTTTGCCGAAATCATCATTCCCGCCACCTTCACAGACGAATTCCAGATCGATATTCAACTCGAAGGAACCGCCATACCCGAAGAACGCGTCCATTTGGGCGGCATTGGACACCACGCATCCGCCACGGGACTGCAAGGACGGGCCGTGGAGTGGATCGTGCCCCCCTTCGCCATTTCCCTCGAATCCCTCCCGCGAGAAACGAACCTCTACATCTGGCACGTGCCCCCCGCAGACGCCATCGCCGACGAAGACCTCGATCCGGAGTTGGAAGAGGCCTTACGCGGCCTCGGTTATATCGATTAATGCCGCGGAACTCAAATTGAATACTTATCGAATCCGGTGATAAAATTATTACCCACCTCAACCTTCGAGGATAGAATCATTCTTCCCGTCAAAAACCCCGGCAATAACATCGACTCCCCAAGCCCCGATGAACTACCTCATCGTCGTGCTCGATGCCTTTTACGCCGCCAAAAGTTCCCTCTACGGATTCCCCGAACCAACGACCCCCAACATCGATGAATGGGCCAGGAAAGGCATCGTTTTTGACGACGCCACCAGCCAG
Source organism: Candidatus Hydrogenedentota bacterium (assembly GCA_046583315.1). Taxonomy (GTDB): domain Bacteria; phylum Hydrogenedentota; class Hydrogenedentia; order Hydrogenedentales; genus DTSJ01. The sequence continues at coordinate 6,182 of JAYGCN010000173.1, read as the reverse complement.
TACACATCCACCAGCACCTCAGCATGGTCCTACCTCAACGGCCGTTACCCCTATCACTCCAAGGATGTCTCCCCCATGCGCGATGAAGACCTTCCGATTGGAGAATTGTTTCATCAATCAGGCTACCGAACTGGCGCATTTTCGGATAACCCCCACATCAGCGAAGGCAACGGCACCGACAAAGGCTTCGATCTGTTTCAATATCACCTGTTCAGAAATGACAACAACGCGGAAACCATCAGGAACCGTAACGAAGTGTCGCAGAGGCTCTTCGACAATCTCTTCGAGTGGGTTCAAAACGGCGATTCGAATCCATGGTTCGCATACGTGCATACACTTCGCCCACACAGCCCCTATCCACCCGAAGAACCCTACCTCAGTCGCTTTGTCGATACATCATCAGTGCCGCCGGGACAAGACGCACAGGAACATTTTTCAATCTTGAACGAAAATTTATCCTTTCCGTTTTCAATACCGGCTGGACAGCCGAAACCGACGAACAAATGGTAGTCATGCGTCGACTGTATCTCGCCAATTATACAACGGATCGATGCGATGCTCGGCGAGTTGCTTCAAGCGCTGGACGACGCAGGCCAACTGGAAAATACCCTGGTAGTGATCATGTCCGATCACGGGGAAGCCTTCGGAGAACACAAAAGATCGATATCACTCCGGAACGCCTTACCGCGAAGTGACCCACGTACCGCTTCTCCTGATTCCATCAGCGGCGGCGAATTTTAAGCCCGGCCGGGTCTCGACATCAGTAGAAATGACCGATCTGCTTCCAACCCTAACAGACCTCTTTGGCATTGACGACACCCTGCGGCGCGATGGCCAATCCCTGGTACCCCTGATGAGAAATGATGAGGGCTACCTGAAACCAACCATTTTTACCCAGTCACCCTACCAGCTCAGCGTCATACGCGAGGGTCAAAAACTGATCTACGAGATTGAGAAACATACGGTCACACTGCCCAACGGACCCGAGTACACCTTTGAGTTTAAGACGAAGCTGTACAACCTGAAGGATGACCCCGGCGAACAACATAACCTGTTCCCGGACGAAAATATTGACGAGCAGTTGCGCGCTCGGGGAGCACTACATGAATGCCCAGAAACTAAACATCCCCGTCGAACTTCGTGAACCTACCGATGAAGAGCGCGAAGTGCTAGAAAGCCTGGGTTACGTGAATCAGAAAACCCGCGCGCATCAGATGCAACGCACCGCCAATCACGATACAATTGGTCTGTCCAATAACCTTTTTGCCATTTCTTCGCCTAAATGAGATAATACTCGACTTATATTGACTAACAGTTCAGCGAAGGACGATTCCCACGTGTCAGAGCATTCGACCGAGTATGATTACGATTCCATCGATGCCGGGTATTACGACAAGGTATATCATCGCGCAACGGGCTCCCAGAGCAAGTGGCACCACCTCAAATTTCGCCACGTGCGCCGCGCCATGCCCGATACCTTCGATAAACACCTCGATATTGCCTGCGGACCCGGCACCTTCATCGGCTCACTGACCGACCCCGGACACTCCCTGGGTACCGACATCGCCCAGGCGCAAGTCGACTACGCCTCCAGCCAGTATACGAGCGACAATCACGAATTTCAGTGCGTGCCGCCCGGGCCACTGCCTTTCGAAGACGACCGTTTCGATGCTGTCACGCTCATCGAACTCATTGAACATCTCGAAGTCCAGGTCGTGAAAGACCTGCTGACCGAGGTTCGCCGCGTACTCAAGCCGGGCGGAAAAGTCGTGCTGACTACGCCGAACTACGGAAGCCTCTGGCCATTGCTGGAGATAGCCGTTAATCGAATGAGCGAACTTTCCTACGAAGATCAACACATCAACCTGTTTAAGAAAGCACGGCTGAAACAAACCTTGCAAGAAGTCGGTTTCGAAGAGCCCAGCGTAACCACCTTCCAGGGCCTGGCCCCCTTTTCAGCCGCGATTCACTGGAAACTCGCCGATGCCTGGCAACGGATAGAAAATCCAATTTTACAACCCGCGCTGGGTTTCTTATTATTGGGCGAAGGTTTTGCCCCGAAACAATAACTCCGGAAAGAAGCAGATCACACCATGTCAGCAAAAGACCTTACCATCGTTATCCCCACCTTTAATGAAAACGATAACGTAGAAGAACTGCTCGCAAAACTGGACAACTGCCTGCAAGGCATCGACTGGGAAGCCGTATTCGTCGACGATGACAGCCCGGACGGAACCGCCGAGCACGTATTCACACTCAATCAAGACAACCCCAAGGTGCGATGCCTAAAACGGGTCGGTCGCCGCGGGCTTTCCTCCGCCTGCATCGAAGGCATCTGCTCCTCCTCCGCACCCTACGTCGCCGTCATGGATGCCGACATGCAGCACGACGAAACCATCCTGCCCGCCATGCTCACCAAACTCAAAGACGAAGACCTCGACCTCGTCATCGGCAGTCGATTCACCGAAGGCGGCTCCACCGGCGTCGGACTGCCCGGGATTCGCCTGCAAATGAGCCTCTTCGCCACCTGGCTCGGCGTCAACCTGCTCGGCGTAAAAACAACCGACCCCATGAGCGGATTCTTCATGCTCAAACGAAGCTTCTTCTACAACGTCGTGCATCATCTCTCCGGCAAAGGCTTCAAAATCCTGCTCGACGTGATGGCCTCCTCCAAAACCGAAATCAAATTCGGCGAAGTCGGCTACCAAATGCGCGCCCGCGAACACGGCGACAGCAAACTCGATTCCGTCGTGCTCTGGGAATACCTTCTGCTGCTCTGCGAGAAAACCATCGGCAAATTCATCCCCGTGCGATTCATCTTTTTCGTCGCCATGGGCCTGCTCGGAGCCATCGTACACCTGATCATCTTACTTTCGGCATACAACGTGTGGAATGTCAGCTTTATAGCCGCACAGACCACAGCCGTCATCGTCGCCATGACCATTAACTACTTCCTCAACAATGCATTTACCTACTCCGATCGGCGCAACAAAGGCTCGGCCCTCTTCAAAGGACTCCTTATTTTCTACCTCAGTTGTGCCAGTGGCGCCGCCATCAACATCATGGTGGCCAAATACCTTTTCGACTATTCGCTGCCTGTCGCCGTCGCCGGATTACTCGGCGCAGGTGTAGGCGCCGTCTGGAACTACAGCCTCAGTTCCCAATACGCGTGGAAGAGCGGAAAATAATCGTGTCAACCAGACACCCGCGCACAATAGGCACTCCATGAGCACAAATTCCCCCGAGGAACCGTCCCACTCTGACACGAAAGGCTACCTGCTCGCGCTGGCCGCCTTCACTGGCATCTGCCTCGTCATGTTCGGCGACCTCATTTTCAACGCCGACGGCAACGTCATCTCCTACCGACTCAGCGACGGCTCCCAATACTTCACCCGCATGCGCGCCTTCGGATTTCGCGAACTCGCCAACGGAAACATGCCGCTCTGGAATCCTCACATCTACTCCGGCACCCCCTTCGTCGGTGGATTTCAATCCGCCATGTTCTACCCCTTCAACCTAATCTACCTCGCCTTCTCCGTCGACACCGCCATGAACATCGACGTCGCCTTCCACGTCATACTCACAGGATTCTTCATGTTCTGCTGGGCACGCGGGCGCGGACTTCGATGGGATTCATCATTCCTCGCCGGGATGATGCTCGCATTCGGCGGCGCATGTTTCTCCAGAGTCATGGCCGGTCACATCACCATGCTACAAGCCTTCGCCTGGGCACCCCTCGTCATGCTGTCCATCGACCACATTTTCAAACGACCCAGCACCGGATGGGTGCTCGTCGGCGTATTCGCCACGAGCATGCAAATCCTCGCCGGACATCCCCAATCCCTCTTCATGACCGGACTCATGGCCGCGCTATACTGCATGCTCCGATTAATCAACTGCCCCCATCGCGGAAAAGCCATTCTCGCCTTCATCCCCTTCGGCATCGTTCCGCCCCTCATCGCATGCGTGCAACTCTGGACAGGACTCGACGTCGCCAGCGAAAGCATGCGCTCGGTCGGTACCGAATTCAACTTCGCATCCAGCTACTCGCTCCATCCCGAAAGTCTGCTCGGATTTCTGGCTCCCACCTTCTACGGAAACATGATCCACCTGATGTATTGGGGACGTTGGGCCTTCTGGGATTCAACCATGTTCATGAGCATCGCAGGTCTGTTTCTGGCGGGCTACGGCATCGCCATCGGCACCGATCGCCAGCGCTGGATTTTCGTCACCATCATCATCCTGTTCATCACACTCGCGCTGGGACGATATACACCCGTCTATCAAATCGTCTTCGAACATCTACCCGTATTCAACGCCTTCCGCGCGCCCGGAAAGCTCATGTATCCCGCCTCAATCCTCATCGCCATGCTCGCCGCCATGGGTTTCGATGCCTTCATGAACCGAGAGCACCGATCCCGCGTTTTCGCGATGCTCCCCGCCATTCCCGGACTCATCATACTCGCCATCGCGGGCACCATGTGGGTTTCCATCACGCGATCCAACATGGACTTCTTCGAAGGCATGGTCGATCTGCGCAGAGATTCAGGCGACACCTTCTTTTTCTGGACCGCTGGCTTTGATCTCTCCAAAGAATACTATTACGATGCCGCCACCTTGATGTACTACAGCGTACTCGTCGCCGGCATCACCATCGTGCTCATCGCCATACTCCAACGAGTATCCATCCAACGACGACACTGGCGCTACGGACTCTTCGCGCTCGCCATCATCGAGGTACTCGTATTCGCACGCCTGCACCGGCCTACCTTCAGCCTCGACGACCACAAACGCGAACTATTCGACGAGGTCATCGCGCAAATTCCCGGCGATTACCGAATCCTCGATGTCCCCGGCATCGATAACTCCCGCCGAAACTACGCCGTCGACACCGAACGCTTCGTCATCTGGGGATACGACCCCGTCATCCTCGAGCGCTATGCCACCTTCGTCGTGTTCGCAGGAGGACGTAGCCACGACACAGAACTCACCAAGGGCGCACTCACCGGCGGCGACCCCGTCGCCCAGGCCATACACTGGCAAAAATCGATCACCTTCTCAGAAGATGGAATCGACGGCGACCTCGAACTTTTCAAACTCTTGCGTACCAAATACATTATTGTTGCCCCCGGCGAATGGGGCTTACCCTCCAGCCTATGGCCCGTAGAAGGTGCCTTCCAACGCTTCCACATCATGAACGAATATCTGATCTGCGAAGACAAAGACGCCGTGTTCGAAGCCTTGGGCGACAAAAATTTTCCAGCAGACAAACTGGCCCTGGTTGAACAAGAACTGGACCCCAAACCTGCGACCCTCAAACCAGGCGAACGCGTAACCGCCAGCATCAACATTCTCGACCAATCCACCGACCACGTCACCATCGAAGTGGAAGTCGACAAGGCCACCCTGCTCGTCATGACCGATTCCTACAGCAAAAACTGGCACGCCACCGCGCTCGACGATTCCGTTCAATCCAGCTACGACCTGATCCCCGTGGACTACACCCTGCGCGGCATCCCCATCACCGCCGGAAAACACCACATCCGCATCGAATACACGCCGGAATCCTACACCATCGGTCGCTGGATTTCCCTGCTCAGCACCATCGCCTTTTTCATCGCGGTTATGATGGTATTGATACGAAAACCTCATAAGTCTCAAACGGAATCACTGACCAATGAGTGACGAATTGACCGATAACGTGGACCACCGCAAGCAAATGCTGATCGTCGCCGCGATCATCTTCCTACTGCTGATCCCCTTCGTGAACAAGGCCTACCACCTCGACGATCCCTTCTACCTATGGACAGGACAACACATCCTCGAAGAACCCCTCGATTTTTACGGCTATGACATCAACTGGACCGGTTTCACCTCCTCAGCCGCCGCCGAAAACAAGAATCCCCCCCTCGTCTCCTACTACATGGCTCTTGTCGGACTACTCGTCGGATGGCAGGAATGGACCATGCACCTCGCGTTCATGCTACCCGCCATCGGCGTGGGGCTCGGCGGCTACCTCATCGCGACCCGCTTCACACAGCGCCCCCTGCTCGCCATCGTCATCGGCATCACCACACCCGCCTTCGTCGTTTCCAGCACCAACGTCATGGCCGAAATCATGATGGTATGTTTCTACGTTTGGGCCATTCACTTTTGGATGTTGGGCATCGAAAAAAAGAAAA
>JAYGCN010000010.1:0-24854 GCA_046583315.1 Candidatus Hydrogenedentota bacterium | reverse complement strand
CGTGTGCTCTTCCGATCTCGATTACGGCATCGGATGTCGCGGTAACCAGCGTATTTGGCGTTTGGGTTGCTTCCATCAGTCTGTGTTCCTTTTGTGGTAACTAGGATTCGTCGGCTGTTGCGACGACGTCTTCTTCTTTTTGGGCGCCGGACTGTTCCGGCTCGTTGATCATTAATTCTTCAAGCACGTCAAGCAACATGTCTATGTCTACACCATAGGCCATGCAGACCTGCCCTACGGTTTCAATCTCGCTGATGCCACAACTCGAACATCCACCGAGATGGAAGGCCGCGAAAACCTCGGCTACTTTTCCGTGCACGTTCATGGCCTGGATTACAGTCATGTCGGGATCAAAATGAACTCGCGCGATCACGCCACGTTCCTTGAGATGTTCCGAGACCGTCTCCTGGGACGTTGGCGCATCATCTTCCTGCGGCCAATATTGGTAGAACTCCTCCTGCTCGCAAGGTTGCAACATCTCAGGGCGCTGCAACTTCTTGATGAAGGGATTCGGCACCTTGTCCAGCTCACGTGTCGCGGGGATATAGGTCATGTACCGGCGAACCGTCTGGTCGTCGTTGCATTCATAGAACATCCAGGCATCGCCCTTGCCGGGCACTACTTGGCTGGTTTTGTAATAAATCATCGTCGGCTCCACAGTGTCGTATAGGGAACATCCTCTATACAACGATTATTCATAGGGGATTATACCAGAATCCTGAAATAAGGGCTAGTTCTCGCATTTCGGGCTAATGGGCCTTCGCCTTTTCGGCCATGAGCTTGCGCTGATAGCGACTTTGCACTACATCGCACATCACTAGAACAGCAATCACGAAATAGAAGGTCATTTTGTTCATCGGATTGATAGGTTGACCAGCAATCTCCATATGCGCGAGATGTCCGCCTTCGGTGAGTAGCATAATGCCGACGACAAAGAGGATAAACAGGCCGAGCACTTCGTAGAGCCGATTTTTCTGCAGGAAGGTCGATACGTGGTCCGCGAGCCAAATCATCAACATGCCGCCGATGATGATCGCGGTCGCCATGATGTAGGTATTGTCACTCAGGGCCATCGCGCTGAGGATGGAGTCGAAGGAGAAGACGAGGTTCATGACGACGATGGTGAAGATGACGCGGCCCGCGGATTGCGCAGAGCGATCTTCACCCTCGTGGTCGTCCAGTGTCATCATGTGGATGATTTCCTTGACGGAGGTGTACAAAATGAACGCGCCACCGACCAGCACAATGATGCTGTGCAGATTGTAATGCCCGACGAAGATACCTTCCGCGTCGATCTCGAACCACGGTTCCTGAAAGTAGTCGATAAGTGAGACGAGAATGAACAACAACGCGATGCGCAGGAATATGGCTATCCCTATTCCCAGTTTCCGCACCTTCGCCTGGTCTTCTGCCGGAGCCCGCTTTGACATCAGGGATATATACAGCAGATTGTCAAAGCCGAGGACGGCCTGCAGTAGAACCAGTAATCCGAGCGTTACGATGATATCTATCATTTTTTATAAACCTTTCGTGTTACCGAAAAAACAATATTTCTCTGAGCCAATATCTAAATGATGGTTGATTGGGCAGGTACCCCGAAAATTCAATGAGTTCAAAGGTAGAAAATGTAATCGTCTCGTATGGATTCTCGTTTCCTCTCTCGTATAGACACGCGTAGGTGTCGTCGGAGAGAATCGCCAAGTCGGAATAGGCGCTTGGGCCTTCGTAAAGCACCAGCGTGCGCTCCTCTGGCCATGTTTTTCCATTGTTTCGACTGATGCGCACGGTCATGTTCTCGCGCTTGGTTTCGCTCGCCGGATTTGAGAAAAGAACGAGTCCATTGCCCTTTCCCCTCGATGGCCCAATCCGCCGAATGCTCGCCTGGCAGATGGGTTCGATAAGTGTTTGGTCAAAGTGTTGATCGATCCAGGTGTCCCCGCCATCCTTACTAATCGCCACCTGTCGCTGCTTGTTCGCACGGTCGTAGTTGCGCATGTTCAGCATGAGGTTACCGTTGGATTGTTCGACGACCTGGCATTCGTTCACTTGGTGGTGAGGAGTCGTGCCGCCGAGTTGCCAAGTCTTGCCGTGGTCATCCGAATAGATGACGTGGGAATAATAATGTTTCGTCTCGGCTTGAATGTGGTCGCAGGGAATCACAAGACGACTTTTATGTTTCCGGGATTGAAGCTGTATGCCTGCACCGGGACCCGTCGCGTACCATGTCCAGTTGGAAAGTTTTGTTGTCGATGTGATTTCTTTCGGGTCAGTCCACGTTTTACCATCATCGGTCGAGCGCGTGACATACACCCGACGCGTATCCTTGCTTTTCCCGTCGATAATGTCGCGCTCATGGTCATCCCCGCGATTCCACGTCATGAGCAGATGAATCGTGCCGGTCTCGGCATCCACAACAGGCGCAGGATTGCCGCAAGTGTTGCCATCGTCATCCCAGATGACCTGTTGTTTCGACCACGTCTTGCCGCCATCGGTCGACCGCTTCAGAAGCATGTCGATGTTGCCCGCATCGCCGCGTCCGTCCATGCGGCCTTCGCAGAAGGCGAGAATCGTACCGTCATTGGTCACAGCGAGTGCCGGAATACGGTAGGTGTCGTAGCCGTTTTCGCCGCTGACGAATAGGGGGGTCTGTTCCAACGTGCTGATACGCGACATGGCCGTCGCGGACGTACTGGACAAGGCGTATATGGATAAGGCAATGCAGATCGTAACGGCGTATCTTCTCATGGTATCCTGATTCCTTGATCTGTGAATGACTAATGTAACACATGGCTCGCGCGGAACTGAATGGGCGTGGGCAGGAGGAGTGATAATGAGACAGCGTCGATGGCTTCAATCGTTTTTGGTTGCCCTGTGTGTCATTGGTTCAACATCGAACGTACTGGCCGAGAGTCGGTGGGAGCCTTCTATCCAGAAATTCGAGGCGGCCGATGAGAAAAATCCACCTGCCATGGGAAGTATCGTATTCGTCGGCAGTTCGAGCATTGTTTTCTGGAAGACTGCGAAGGATTTTCCCGAGTGGGACATCATTAATCGCGGCTTCGGTGGATCGCAGACGTCGGATTCGGTGGAGTTCGCCGATCGCATCGTCCTGAAATATGAACCCCGCCAAGTGGTCATTTATGCTGGGGACAACGATATTGCCCGAGGGAAGACTCCGGAGAATGTTTTCGACGACACCAAAGAATTATTCGGAATCATTCACGACGCGCTGCCCGAGACCAGCATCATCTACGTGGCCATCAAACCCAGCATCGCCCGGTGGAATCTGGTCGATGAAATGCGCGAGGCCAACACGTTGATTCGGACTGAGCTCTGCGAGAAGGATGATCGCATCGAATTCCTGGATATTGATACACCTATACTTGGGAAAGACGGGAAACCCATGAAGGAGTTGTTTATTGCTGATGGACTGCACATGACGTCAGCGGGCTACAAAATTTGGAACGACGCAATTCGCCCACTGCTGAAGAAAAAGGATTAATGCCTTAATGCCCAATGCGGAAACCATACAAGAGGGATTCAAGAACGTTCAGGACGATATTTGCGAGTTTCTAAACGAACACAACGGTCGTCCCTATGCCGAAGACTTGTGGGAATACGAAAAAGGGAACGGCGGCGGCCGCACTCGCGTGTGGGAAGGTCAACCCGGCGATCTCATTGAAAAGGGCGGCGTGAATTTTTCGGCGATACGAGGTAGTTCATTGCCCCAAAGTGCCGCAACGCAGTTCGATATCCCGGAAGGCACCGAATTTCTGGCGACAGGAGTGAGTTTGGTGATTCACCCCTGGAGTCCTCACATCCCGACGATTCACGCGAACATTCGATATTTTGAAGCGGGGGATGTGGCGTGGTTCGGAGGCGGGATCGACTTGACACCGTGCTACCCCGTGAAGGAACAACTCATCAATTTCCACAAGCGGCTCAAGGAGGTCTGCGATACCTCTGGACACGATTACGCAGTCGATAAAAAAGTCTGTGACGAATACTTCTATCTGCCGCATCGCGATGAAATGCGCGGCGTCGGCGGAATCTTTTTCGACCACCTTCGCGAGGATCTGGATAAACACTTCCAATACGCGTTGAATTTGGGTTATGCCTTTCGCGATTTGTACGGCCCCTTCATTGAGGCCAACCGCGACAAGGAATACACGGATGCGCAGCGGGATTTCCTGTTGTATCGACGTGGACGATACGTCGAGTTCAATCTGGTGTATGACCGCGGTACCATTTTCGGCTTGCAATCCAAAGGACGTACGGAGTCAATCCTGATGTCTCTGCCCGCTACCGCGACGTGGCGATACGATTACCGTCCCGATGCGGGCACACCGGAATATGAGCTGACGAATTTCTACCTCAAGCCGCAGGACTGGGTAGGAATGGCTACCGACTAATCTTCGTCCCGGTCCATAGGTGCAATGAACGGAATCGAGAAGGGGTACCGGAATTTTTCGCCATCGTAGGCACGAAGGGCTCCGATGAGGGCAAGCAACACCTGGGCGATGTGGATGAGTACGGGAACCCAGACGAAGAAGTAACCCAGGAAAATCATCTTGAGGGCCCAAAGGGCTGCCATCGCGATGAGTCCGTAAAGCGTCATGGAAAGTTGGAAATTTACTGACTCACGACCTTGCTCATCAATGTAGAAATGCTCGTCGCGTTTGAAGTACCAAATGAGCGAGGGAAGAATGATGGGTGCAACGGGGAAGAAGATTCCAGCAAGCGCCGACAGGTGGCACGCGCTGGCCCAGCGGCGCACGTAAATATCGGGTATGTCGTAATGGGTTTCCAGCATAGGGTCAAACATGGTTCCGGTTTCCTAGTAGTATGCCAAAGACCGCGCAGACATTGCACATTGTCCCCAGCATTGCTCTCACCCGATTGGACTCGGCGTGGGGGCGGTTTGTTTCACGAACTCAGGAAATCCTTGCTGGAAAGGGTTATTCGACCGATTTCATGAGTATTGAGCGATAGTGCGTAAACTGCTCCAATTCCCCTTCACAACCCAGGCTACGGTAAAAAGCCCGACACGGCTCACACACCGTCGGCTCCTCCAATTGCCGCGCATACTCCTCAATGGTGTCCGGCCGTTGAAACAGGCACGGCTCCGTCTTGGGATGATTAAAGTCGTCCTGCTTAAGTAGCGGATTGGCGAAAAGGGCTTTTCGTTGAAGCAGGGCCAGATTCAAATACAGCGTGAGATGCTGCGTCAAGGCCATGCCCGTATACTGAGTCAACCCCTTCACTTCCCATAACGACAAGGCAATATGGTGGGGCGAAAATACCCGGAACGGCGCGTCCCTCCGATCGTAGGTCAGCACACAATATACCGGGAGCCCATCAAGCTCGACCGCCTCTTTACAGTGCTCATCAAGAAAATTCTGTATTGCCGTGAGCGATACGACACCTTCACCCTCCTTGAGCACCTCAATTGTTGCACACACATAATTCATGCAATGTCTCCCGTCCGCCGGCCTTGTTTTCGCGTTTCAGAGTTGACGCGCGAACCCCCGTTTTTCTTTCATCGATGTTTGTTTGCACACGCGGGCGGAATGGATTAAGCTGGTCTGATTGTTCAGTCCATATCACGGTATCGCTAAGCCAGAATTGAAGGAGCCAGGCATGTTGAATCGAATCGGAATTGTCGTCGCACTACTAAGTATTTCCTGTGTCACCTACGGTCAGGGCATCACCACCCATAAAATCACCGACTCCATCTATATGCTCGAAGGACGGGGCGGAAACATCGGCTTGTCCGTTGGCGAGGACGGTATACTCATCATCGATACCCAGTACGCCAACATGTCAGAGCCCATTCTCGATGCCATTGCAAAAATTCAAAAAGGCGAAATCGATTTCATCATCAACACGCACTTCCACGGTGACCATACCGGGGGTAACAAAGCGCTTGGGCAAGAAGCGCCCGTGATTGGTCATACCAACGTTCGGGTGAGAATGATCGGTCGCCGCGATCTGAGCGACGCGGAACTCCGAAACAGCCTTCCCGTGATCACTTATGAAGACAAGGCGACCGTGCACTTCAACGGCGAAGACATTGAGCTGCAGCATTACTCCGCGGGGCACACCGACTCGGATTCTGTCGTGTATTTTCCGAAAGCGAATGTGATTCATCTCGGCGATCATTTCTTCGTGGATCGTTTCCCCTTTATCGATGAACCCAGCGGCGGGAACGTGAGTCATTACATGGAAAACGTCCGTGCGTTGATTGAACATGCGCCCAGGGATGTTACGATTATTCCAGGACACGGCCCCTTGGCGGATGTGGACGACCTGAAATCATTCTTGAAGCTGCTCGAAGATTCGACCGCCTATATTCAAAAGGGAATCGATGCCGGCAAAGATCGCAAGACCCTCAAGGCGGAGGGATTGCCGGACAAATGGGCTGAAGCCGGGACAGGTTTCGTGAACGCCAACCGCTGGATCGATATCGTGTACAACAGTTTCACCCGCTAGGCCGATTCGCACGTTATGCCCGAGGTTACGCTGGAATCAATCCGTGTTCATGGGCTACTATTATCCTTTTAGTGGCGGAAACGGGGTGAATCAACGCCATATTTCCATATAATAAGGAGTGCCACCATGCTTCGATTGAGCGTTTATGCCTGGATGTTTTGCTTCGCGGTAGCCGCCTATGCTGCCGACAATCCCATCGCTTTCGGACCCTACGTCCAGAATATCACCGACGACGGTGCTGTGATTTGTTGGTCAACCCACGCCGGCGAAGTTCAGCTCGTCACCCCCAATGGCGAGAAGAGCAAGAGTCTCTATGACCACCATGAACTTCCACTGACCCGCCTGAATGCCGACACGGAATACTCCTATGACGTGCTCAAAGATGGCTCGGACTTCGGGAAAGGCACATTCCGCACCTTTTCAGAAGGCATCGAACCCTTTCGTTTTGTCGTGTACGGCGACACCCGTTCCGATCCCGTCATTCACCAGAAGATTGTCGATATAGCCATCAAGGAAGAGCCTCGATTGATTATCAATACGGGTGACCTCGTGGCAAACGGACTTGAAATTGACGATTGGGAAATATTCTTTGACATCAATCGCGAGCTGATGAGAGGCACACCGTATTACCCGGTCCTCGGCAACCACGAAAAAGATGCGGACTACTATTTCGAGTTCTTTAACCTGCCGGGCAACGAACGTTACTACGAGTTTTTCGTGGGCGATGTATTGTTTTTGATGCTCGACAGCGAAGGCTCCGACTTTGGCAAGCCCGAATACGTCAAGAACAGCGACTATTATTGGAACAACTATCAAAAAGAATATTTCGAGAAACAAAAAGAATGGGTCGAAAACATGCTGGATCTGCACAAGGATGCCGGGTACGTCTTCGCCTTTTTTCATCAGCCACTCATCAGTTTGAAGTCCGGGCGCGTGGAAGATGCCAAGGACCGACGGAAGTTCTGGGGTGACACCTTCTCGAAACATGGTGTGCAGGCCATTATTTGCGGTCACGATCACCATTATCACCGTGCCGAAGCCGATGGCGTAACGTTGATAACGTCTGGTGGCGGCGGTGCGGGCTTGTACGATGGCGATGTACCTGCGCCGGAGACCATCTTGTATAAGAAGGTCAATCATCTCATCACGGTAGACGTGGGTGAGGAAGAAGCCACGATGAAGGTGACAGAAATCGACGGTACTATCATTGAGACCTTCAGCGTGAAAAAACGTCAGCCCTATCGAAAACGAAAATAAGAATCCTATCCATCCAAAGGAGAGCAGTACATGCAGTTGACAGAACAGCACGAACAAATTCGGACGATGGTGAAGAAGTTCGTCGAAAACGAAATTAATCCCTACGTGGAGCAGTGGGAAGAAGATACGATTTTTCCGGCCCACGAAGTATTCAAAAAATTGGGCGACCTCGGATTGCTCGGCATCACGAAGCCCGAAGAATATGGCGGCATGGGACTCGATTATTCCTATCAAGCCGTGATGGACGAGGCGCTGGGTTGGTGCAACTGCGGCGGCGTACCCATGGCGATCGGCGTACAGACCGATATGGCCACACCCGCGCTCGCGCGATTCGGCTCGGACTACGTGAAAGAAAATTTTCTGCGCCCCAGTATCGCCGGCGACTACGTGGCGTGCATCGGTGTCTCCGAAGTGAGTGCCGGATCCGACGTGGCAATGATTAAAACCCGCGCGGCGCGTGATGGCGATGATTATGTCATCAACGGCGGCAAAATGTGGATCACAAACGGCACCCAGGGCGACTGGATCTGCCTGCTGGTCAATACGGACAACGACGACAACAAACATCGTAACAAAACGATTATCTGCGTACCGCTAAAAGAAGATGGCAAACCCTATCCCGGCGTGACTGTAGAACGCAAGCTCAAGAAGATGGGCATGTGGTGTTCCGACACCGCCGAGCTGCACTTCGAAGATGTGCGGGTACCCGCCAAAAACATCGTCGGCGAAGAAGGCCAGGGATTCACCTACCAGATGATGCAATTTCAGGAAGAGCGCATGTACTCCGCGCTGTCTTCACTGACCAGCCTGACGCGCACCATCGAAGAAACCATTGCCTACACAAGCCAACGCGAAGTCTTTGGCCAGCCGCTCATTGACAATCAAGTCGTGCACTTTCGCATGGCGGAACTCATGACCGAAGTTGAATGCTTGCGCGCCTTGACCTGGAAAGCGGTTGAGATGCACATCAATGGTGAAGATTGCACCAAGCTCGCGTCCATGGCCAAACTCAAGGCTGGACGTCTGGGCCGTGAGGTCAATGATTCCTGCCTGCAATATTGGGGCGGCATGGGGTTCATGGACGAGACACTCATCTCACGCAGCTACCGCGACGGACGTCTCGCTTCAATAGGCGGCGGCGCGGACGAAGTGATGCTCGGCATCATTGCCAAATACATGGGTATCAGTCCGAGGAAACGCAAAGGCTAAACCGCCGACCGGAAAGGCAACCGTATGAGTTCCAAAGTAATCAATATTGGCGGCGCGTCAGGATTCTGGGGCGATTCCAATATGCCCGTGCCACAACTGTTGGCATCCGAAAAACTCGACTACCTGGTTTTCGATTACCTCGCCGAAATTACGATGTCGATTCTGGCCCGTGCCCGCGTGAAAAATCCCGAGACCGGTTATGCGCTCGATTTCGTGTCAGTCGTCATGAAAAACGCCCTGCCCGAAATCGCGCGTCAAGGCATCAAAGTCATCTCCAATGCGGGCGGCGTGAATCCCGTCGCGTGCGGCAAGGCATTGGAAGCGGTCATCGCTGAACTCGGACTTGATCTCAAGGTCGCAACCATCACGGGTGACGACATTCTGGACGAAGTAGAGGCCTTGCGTGCCGCGGATACGATTGAGATGTTCACCGGCGAAGAAATGCCGGAGCAATTCCTGAGCGTCAATGCCTATCTCGGTGGATTCCCCGTCGCGGAAGCGCTGGCCAAAGGCGCGGACATCGTTATCACGGGACGCTGCGTGGATAGTGCCGTGACACTCGGCGCGTGTATTCACGAATTTGGCTGGACGGCCGAAGATTACGACCAACTCGCAGGCGGATGCCTCGCCGGGCACATCATTGAATGCGGCGCACAGGCATCAGGTGGACTGTTTACCGACTGGGACACAACGGGCCGCTGGGAAGACATCGGTTATCCCATCGCAGGCGTTTCGGAAGATGGCTCGTTCACCGTGTTCAAGCCCGACGGGACCGGCGGACTGGTGAGCCCCATGACTGTCGCTGAACAATTGATCTACGAAATCGGCGATCCTCAGGCTTACATTCTGCCGGATGTCGTCTGTGATTTTTCCGAAGTCGAAATTGAAGATGTCGAAAAGGATGTTGCGCGGGTATCTGGAGTGCGCGGTACAAAGCCCACGGATACGCTAAAAGTTTCCGCAACATGGAAAGAAGGATTCAGAGTAGGGATGTATCTGTCTATCCGCGGAATCGATGCGTCACGCAAAGCACAAAAAACCGCCGATGCCGTAATCAAACGTGTCGGCACGATGCTCGAAGAAATGAAAGTACCCGCCCTGACGGAGACCAGTGTCGAGATTATCGGTGCGGAGGCGGGATACGGACCCCACGCACGGATAAACGCGCCGCGCGAAGTTATCTTGAAACTCGCCGCGAAACACCCGAGCCCGGAAGCATTGGGACTGTTGCTGCGTGAGTTAACCTCCTCCGCGACTTCTATGTCACCCGGAACGGGTGGCATGGGTGGAAACCGGGCCAAACCGTCGCCCGTCGTTCGTCTGTTCTCAATGCTCGTGAAAAAATCCGATCATCCCGCGCAGGTGCATTTCGGCGACGAATCATGGGAAGTGCCATTCGTCGATGGTGAAGCCTTTAGCCCGATGACCATCGCGCGGCCCGTGATCGAACCTGTCGAACAATCCGACGAAGAAACGGTCGAAATACCACTCATCAAAATCGCCCACGGCCGTAGCGGAGACAAAGGTAACGACTCCAACATCGGCATCCTGGCGCGCGAGCCGGAGTACTATTCCATCATCCGTCGGGAGCTGACCGCAGAGCGCGTGCAGGAATATTTCGACTATCTGATGGACGGCGACGTGACACGCTACGACCTGCCCGGAATCTACGGTGTGAACTTTCTAATGAGGGAATCACTCGGTGGCGGCGGAATTGCCAGCCTTCGAAACGATCCCCAGGCCAAGGCCTACGCGCAGATTCTGCTGGATATCCCGATAATGGTTCCGAAATCGCTTGCAGACACGCTGTAACCAGTCATCAATCCCCTCGAATTCTCAGCACCCGCTGAGTAGAATGGGACGATGAGCGATCATGCCGAAATACCGGAGTCCGCCTGTATTCTGGCGATGCTGATGACGCCCGGCGTGGGCGTGGTCACCTTGAACCGTATCGCCGCAGCATTAAAAGAAGCGAAAACACCGTTGCGTGCAGTCATCGGTCAATCTCAGGCCGTGCTGCAAAAGGGATTGTCCACCGGGTTGGAATGGACCTTCGAGCCGCTGTCTCATTGCGAGACCGCTACGGTCGAACGTGCGAAATTCTTGTACAACCGGGTTCACAAAACTGGGGCTCAATGGATCGCCTATCGCGATTCCGATTATCCCGAACCCATTCGCCAGGCCATGGAATATCAGGCACCGCCACTCCTGACAGTCCATGGTGATTCCCAATTGCTTGCCGAACCCGGCATCGCGATCGTTGGCTCACGCGACCCTTCCAAGCGAGGTCTGCTGCTCGCCGGAGAACTCGCGCAGTGGTGTGCGGCAAGGAATACGCCCGTGATCAGCGGAGGTGCCCCCGGAATTGACCTGACCGCGCATGAAGCCGTGTTGAAAGCCGGAGGACGCTCCGTATTTATCCTGCCGCAAGGAATTCTGACCTACAAGGGGCCGCGGTGGCTGCAAAAGTATATCGATTCCGGACACGCTGCAGTCGTGAGTCAATCCATCCCCGATGCCGAGTGGACAACTTCTGCGGCATTGGCCCGAAACAGGACCATCGCCGCTTTCGCGCGGTTGATTGGTGTACTCGATCCCGGACAGACCGGAGGGTCGCGTCGTACCGGCGGTCATGGCATTGAATATGCCCGTCGCACGCTGGTTTATGCCTACGATAAGCTCAATAGCGGCTACACGGACTTGATACGGGAAGGCGCGTATCCTGTTCTGAACGAAACAGGCGATTGGGACGATGGGTATCTGGAGAATCACTGGGTACAAGGTGGACACGCGGAGCCGGGGCAGGTAGACTTGTTCTGACTGACTTGGAGGAATGCTGCAATGATATTTGTGAAGACGTTCAAGGGTTATGAAGACAAAGTGAGTTTGCTTGACGAGGCAGTTAATTCGTGGATACTCGAATCGAAGGTTCAGGTCGTGTCTGTTCAGACCGCACTGAGCCATGAGCACGAGAGTCGGGCGGGATCCGGCGATCTGATTTATACGGTCGTGTACAAAGCGGATGCGCTGATTGCGTAACGGCGCGAACGATGCGGGGAAAAATGGGTAGGGGCGTTCAATCGGTTCACAGGGGCTTCAAACCGACCCGCTTGTTCGGGTAAGATGAACGCTCTTTGAACAATGATCGCGTAAACCGAAACGATTCGCATGAAAATTATACATACATCAGATGTTCATCTTGATCGCTGTTTCGTCGGTTCCAGTCAGTCCGTCCATTTCGGGAATCGACGACGTCAGAGTCTGCGCGACGTGTTTCAAACGATCATCAGCCGTGCGCGGGAATGGCCAGCGGACATCCTGCTCATTGCCGGAGATCTCTTTGAGTACGATCGCGTCACCTCCGACACGATTGCCTTTATTCGCAATGAATTCAAATCGATTCCCAACACCCTGATTTTTATTGCGCCGGGGAATCATGACCCCTACATTCCCGATTCGCCTTACGCGACTGAATCTTGGCCGGAAAACGTCCACGTATTCAAAAAATCGACATGGGAATCCGCTTCAGTGCATGGGGGCGCCGCATACGTCCACGGTTTCGGCTACAATTCCCCGTATTTTACCGAGAACCCCTTTGGTCAATTGGCAATTCCCGAAAAACAACGCGATGCAATCCATCTGGCCGTCGCTCACGGATCGGAAACGGCCCATCGACCTGCCGATAAAGAAGAATACGCACCATTTTCGGTACAGCAGGCGGTCACACCCAGTTTGCATTATCTCGCCTTGGGTCATTACCACGCCGGCCGGGAGCTCAAAGGGGATTTCGATACGCGCGTGTTCTATTCGGGCTCGCCTGAGGGCGTGAGTTTCCAGGAAATCGGTATGCACCATTTTGTCGAAATTGAGATCCAATCTGGCGACGCGCCGGTCGTGGTCAATCCCGTACCCGTGTCGCGCGTAATATACATTGACGAGGAGCTACCGTGTGACACGTTCAAAACATCCGAAGAGGTCACTGGTGCCATTCGAACAATCGCCCAGGGATACGAAGTACAGGTGATTGGGCGATTCACGTTGACTGGTGTATGCGAGCCGGACATTCAAAGTGAAATTGGCCTGATACACGATTCCGCTTCTCTCGATTTTGAGTATCTTGAAGTAATCGACGGTACCAACCCCTGCGAAGATTACGCCGAACTGGCACGCGAAGATACCAGCCTCGGATTGTACTCCCGCGTACTCAACGCAAAGATAGACGCTGCCGGCGACGGAGCGCGCAGGGAAATGCTGGAGCGTGCCCGGGAACTGGGGATCGCCGCATTTCGCGATCGCAACGTCGAAATCAAAGGATTGGAGCGAGGCTAAGCCGTCTGCATGCGATTCACGAAATTACATATCGATGGTTACGGTCGATTCGTTGATCAAGGACTCGAATTCGGGCCGGGCCTGCAACTCATTGCAGGACCCAATGAGCACGGCAAATCGACCTTGCGCAACTACATCAGCGATATGTTGTATGGGCAGAAAACAAACACCATTCGACGTAATTATGAAGAATCCAACGAGTTGCGGGTGCCTTGGGTTGGCACCGAGGAATATCGAGGGCGGCTGATTTATCGATTGGACAACGACGACGAAATCGAAATTCATCGCAACTTCGTTCCGCAACAAGAGTCGCTAACCGTCTACAACCGGACTCAGGGGCAAGACATCACCGCAGAGTTTCCCATCCTGCGAAACGGGGAGTCTACATTTGCCGAAGTACATCTGAATATGACCAAGGCCGTGTTTGTAGGGACGGCAACCATATCCCATCTCTCGTTGAGTGGACTCGGCGATAAGGAAGCCCTCGTCCGAATTCGCGAGCGGCTTCTGTCCTTAGCCGACTCCGGTGACGAATCGGGCTCCGCCGAGCTGGCCATTCGTTGGCTCACCACACGCATGGAGTCCATCGGTCAGAAGACCTCACGTACCAAACCCTTGCCCATGACGCGCAGCCGATTGCTCGAATTGCAACACGAACACCAGCAAGTCTACGACGCGCGTCAAGAAGTCATGGTGATCGAAAAGCAGCATGGTGAGGTCATCGAAGAAATCGGGAATCTGCTCAACCAGCGCAACGCCTTGGAGTCCGAACTCCACTCCAGCCGCGAATTCGAACATAAACAGACCTACCGCAGGGCACTGGCCATTGCCGATGAGTTGGATGCCTGTACGCGGGAGAGTGCCGATTACAGCTCTCACCGCGAATTTCCGGTCGACTCGCGAAATCTGGTCACCCAGCTTGAAGCACGGCTGGATGCCACGAGGGATCAGATCGAGCGAAGCGGGACATCAATCGAAAAGGTCGAGGTTCAGCTCGAAGAAGCCTTTGAACGGCTGGCTTCCGAAGGCGTCGAAGTGATGAAAGAAGCCGACCCTGAGTACGAGACTCGTCTAACCGAGCTTGAGGCCGAACTCTTCGGGTTGAGCTATCGAATCGAAGAGACGAAGGAATTGAACGCACGCTGTCAGGGTGCCTACATGAATACCCAGACCAAGTTGAAAACCTTACCCGATTTCGGTCAATTCGCGCCTGACCCGATGGAACGCATATCGCAGTCATCCGCCACATTTGAGGCCGCCTGCCGCGTACGGGATGAGGAACTGGCCCAGCGCCTGCACATTGCCCAGATGCTGGAACAGCGAAATGAGCAGTTGCGCGCTGACGAGGCCTTGTTTGGCGACGACCATCAATTCGGCGAGGTGCTGCGTGACCACGATTTGAAGACCATAGAAAACGAAGACATGCTAAGCGATTTGCGCCAGGATGCGACAGAACTCAAACACGTGATCGAAGATCGCGAGGTGCGTATCCCGGGTCTGTATCTCTATACGCTCGCGTTAGCCATTGGCCTCACCGTGTTTCTCGTATTCACCCAGATCACACAAAACCAATCCTTGTATTATCCAGCCGGCTTTGTGGTTCTGCTTCTCCTCTATTCTGGAGCCATGACTCTTTATGAACGTCGCCGAATTGACCGCGATATTTATAAGCTCACCACAATCGAGTCGGACATTGAACGCTATGAACTCGCCATCAAAACCGACGCGGAAACCTTCGATGCCATACGCGAAGCCACGCACTGCGAGTCACTCCGAGAAATTGAAGCGTACTACGAAAAATTTGCCGAGAACCGCAAAGAACGTGATCGCATTCAGGAGCATCTTGAATATGAGAGCGCACGCCACGCCGAGTCCAAGACACACGCTCAGGAGCTCTACGGCGATCTCGCAGCCATGTTTTCGGAGATTGGCGAAGAGTTGGGCGGCGAAAAGGAGGCCGCTTCCCTGGCCTTGACAGCCATCGGACGCTACCACGAATACCGCGACACCAGGCGACGCGGCATCGAAACCCGGGATTCTCTAAATCGATACATCCAAGAGCTTGAAGAACTGCAAGAACGGCAGGAATCAATCAAAGTGATCGAGCGCGATCTCGCCCTGGAAGTTCGTCAATTTATGCGCGACAACCACTATCCCGAAGAGGCCCAACACGAAAGCGTGCTCAAGGCATTACGGGCTTACCGCATTCGCAGCGCACAGACCCGACACGGTCAAGGCGAGGTGGATGTCGTTCAGGGGCAACTGAGAATGCTCCGACAACAAGCCGAGCACGAACAACAGGCGCGCGATCTGCTACAAGACGAATTGAACGAACATTTCGTCAGGGCCGGGGCCGACTCCATGGAGGAGTTCCTCGAACGCCTCGAACAGGCCGAAGACCATCTGAAAATTAGGGAGCAGCGCGAACATCTCGACCAGCAGTTGGCTGTAGTACTCGGTGATGAAACCCTGGAATCGCTCAAAGACAAAGCCGGTTCTCTTGATGCCAACGACGACCGCATCGCTCGTTCCACCATCGCATTGCAAAGCGATCTGGATTCCAATCAGGAGCTGCTGGAATCCAAACGAAAGCGCGCGCACAGTCTTCAGATTTTGATGACCGAGCGCGCGTCCGGTTTACGTTCAGTGAATGAGGTTGACGAAGAGCGCGACGCAACCGTGAATCGTCTTGCCCAATTGGAACTCGAATTTCAGGCATCGCGCCACGCGGTCCAGGCACTCGAAGACGTCACCCGAAAACGCTACTCGCAAGTCGCTCCCCGTTTAGCCGAACTTGCCAGCAAACACCTCAATACGATCACCGATGGCGCGTACACCGAGTTGCTGATAGGAGAGGGTATGCAAATCAGCATTCGCATCCCCCAGACTCAGAAACTCAATCCCGACCCGGAACGCATGCTCAGCAAAGGCACCGTTGATCAGCTCTATTTGTCGCTTCGACTCGCCATGATCCAGACCATAAGCGAAAATTCCGAGCGCATCCCGATGGTGCTCGACGATCCCTTCGTGCACTACGATGATGCGCGGCTGAAAAGTGCCATGAAACTCATGACCGAAGTTGGAAAATCGGGTCAAGTGCTTCTTTTCACCAGCCGAGACGACGTAGTGCGCGCCGCAGAGGCCCTCGGGGTCCCCATATTGAACCTATAGCTAACGCCTTTAGTTTCAGTAGTTATAGGATAAATAAATCACTTTCCATGAAAGAATTATGGAGGAACACGGAACTTTCCAAGTAGTTAATATATATACTGTTTAATATAGTCCAATAACCCTTCGGCTCTTTACTTTCACAAGCGTGTAAGGTACAAGCCATACAAGGAGAAGACCCGTGCAATTCATGCTACTGATTTTCGGAGGCGTCGCGCTGTTCATCCTGGTCGGCAGCATTAAAGGCTTCATCGCCCATCGTGAGGTGACCCAACTGCGTCGCGAGCAAATCGTGCTTCGTCGAAAAGTGACCAGCCTGGAAAACGCCGTCGCCTTTGATAAAGAGCCGAAGCGCGACACTGCAAAGTCCGGAGATGCGCCCGTCCCGTCCGTTGTGGAAGACTCGTCCCCGAAAGAAAAAGAAATTTCTTTGCCGCAGCCACCCGCACCCTACGTGGCACCGATCAAGGTTGAAGAACAGGAAACCGCGTCACCGGGCATCGAAAAACCGTCTGCTCCCACGAAGACTTTTGAATACGAAGAAGGAATGTTTGAAACCCCACAGAACGAATCTGAACAACCTGCTCCATCCATCCCGATAAAAGAAAAATCGCAATGGGCCGCGAAGTTTGAAGGCATGAACTGGGAAACCATCATCGGTACCTACATCGTACCACGGGCAGGCGCACTGGCCCTCGTTATTGCCGTTTTCATAGTACTCGCCCTGGCTGCGCAGAAATATGGCCCGGCCTTTCGTATCGTTCTCGGCTACGGTGTCGGAGCAGCATTACTCGCGGGTGGTCGATTCACCGAACAAAAGTATCCGCCCTATGCGCGCGTGCTGTACGGCGCAGGACTGGCCACTGCGTACTTCGTGACTTTCGCGACCCACTTCATCCCCTTCGCGCGAATATTCGATTCACCCCTGCCATCGCTTGCCGGCATGGCGGTCATCGTAGGGATCTGGGCGCTCATCGCGGAAAAAAAGCAATCGCCCACCATCGCGATGCTGGTTACCGCGCTCGGTCATTTCACGATTGCTCTTACCAGTTTATCCGTAGCAAACCCGGGAATATATTCCGTCTTCGGCATCCTGATGCTGAGCCTGGGCAGCGCATTTTTCCTGCTTAAGAACCGTTGGTACTACGTTGCCGCCGTGGGTATGATCGCCAGTTACGGCAACCACTTCCTCATGTTGCTCAACAGTCAGGGCACCGACACAAAGCTCGAATTTACCATAGGCATCAGCGTGCTCACCGCCTACTTGCTCATCTTTGCACTCAGCGAATTATTCGCGCCCGAACAACTGCGCCGAAAGTCTGTGCCCAGCACGATTCGAAGTCTATTCGTGACGATCAACACGGCATTGTTTTTCATTCTGGGAAGCATTCTCGTGCAAAGTTACGAGTTCACCCAGGACTACCACTACGTATTCCAATATTGCCTCGGCGCAACCTTGCTAGGTATTGCCGTCTTGTACTATCTTCGACGCGCCCAGGATCCCATGTACAACACCTACATTGCCAAAGCCGTTACGATGGCTACCCTGGGACTCGCCATGCAGTTCGACGGGCACACCTTGACCGTAGGACTGTCCATCGAGATGATTGCACTGCTGGTTTCATCCAGACAATCCGGTCTGGTCGTCACCCGTGCACTCGCCCACGTGGTAGCTGCAATCGTATTCGTTCACGGCATGGCGACATTTCTCTTGGTCATGCGCTACATGCGTTACGACGACGAAGCGTATGTCACCACACTGATTCAAACGGTGATTCCCTCGGTCGCATTCTTGATTGCAGCCCTCGCCTATCAACGCATCTACTGGAGCAGCCGCATGCGCGTCGGCGTAAGCGTGCCGCGCAGTCTGCGCACCTTTCTTTGGCAACTCGACCTCTACGACCAACCGGACGACCGCTCAAAGGAGCCGAAGAAACCACTCGATGGACTGTTGATGCCTTGCCTCTATGCCAGTGCCGGCGGCGTGCTCTGGCTGAGCTACACTCTGCGGCTCATCGACATTGGACACCGTTTCAATCTCTACGGTCTGATTGCCGTCGGACTGCTTTTACTCGCCTGGCTCGTGCGCAGCAAACCATTCGCGCTGGTCAGCACCTTTTTCTCCACGGCCACATTCATCATGACCTGGCATGCGATGGTAAACAACCAATTTTCCGCGTGGTATATCGTGGGCGTCATCGCGACCGCGCTCGTAGCCCTGTCCACCGAAAGAAAACTCCTGCCCGAACGAAACGCCCTGGGCCTGCACCGCGTGCCATTGGCCCCCTACTTCTTTTACGCAATCGCCCTATGGAGCATCGGCCTATATCTGACCCACTGGTTCGACACGATGCACTTCTTCATCGCACTACTCGTCGCATCATCCATCGCCGCTGGATTGAGCATGAAGCTCCATACGCGCGCACTGTCCCTTGGTGCAGCGGTCTATCTTCTTTGGGCGCATTTGGCTTGGCAACTAGAGATGACCAGCCTCTTTGACACCCACACCCTATCCACGATTGACACCATCACCGCGTTTGCGATGATCGCAGTCAGCATTGGCGGCGACCGTTTTTTTGCGATGCGATCCAAGCGAAACTTCGGAAGTTTCTTCCTGTGCATTGCCTTCCTGACCAGTTTGCGACTTATGGATCTTCATATCTTGGCTCCCTGGATCGGAACCGTCACCGTCGCCCTTGCAGGAGCGTTTCTTGGCTATGCCGCTATCGTACGGTCTCGGACTGCCGGAATACTTGCATTCTTGGCGACACTGCTCGCGGTGATTTCACAACTAAGATGGTCCTACGAAACGCACGAATTATTTCAGCTCGCACCGACGCTCACTGGATTCATTGGCGTGATAGCCCTGTTTATCGTGTTCGAGCGCGCCATCGCACTACGCGCTCCAGAACGATTCTCGAATCAGTTACCCATGCTCACCGGTTTCTGCGTGCTGTGCGCCTCGGTGCTCGGGGTTATCATGCTCGAACGCATTCCAAACCTTGCCGCGCTCTATCTAACCCTTTCATGGTCACTGTTATCGGTGGGCTACTTTGCGCTCGCCATTTCTACGCAACAAAAAATGTACCGTTACGCGGGTTTGGGAATACTGAGCCTTTGCGCACTGCGCGTTGTGGTTGTAGACACGACAGCGCTCGATGCCGTCGCCCGGGTTTTCGCGTATGGCGGTCTCGGCGTTGTGCTACTTGCCATCGGGTTGGGCTACGCCAAAGCTTTCGGGAACACAAACACGACACGCGAAGTTGAGGGCGAAGACGTCACCGACGAGTAAGAAATGGTTTAGCGGTTATGGATTTGTGCGTTATTACGTAAAATATTTTTCAAAATTCGCAGTATTATCTAATTGCGAGGGCATACGAATGATGTTTTGCCCAAATAATGTTTGATTATTCGTGCAAAACTCTTTACTATTTTTAGTAGAGGATTCGGAAGATTGCAGTGCAACTTCACTTGTGATCGGGTAGAATACCTTACATCAGAAAACTATCTGCGATTGAATTAAGGATCTTAATAGAATGAAACCTCAACGATTCCTGTCAGGCCGCTCAACGCTGGGCGCGGCGTGTGCTCTTCTGCTTGCACTGCAATTCAGTGTCGGGGCATGGGCGAAAGAATTTACGCCTATTTATACCGAGGCAGAACTCGCGCTGATGACACCCACGACTGCTGACCCTGCGATTGCCTGGTTACCACCAGGTACGGAACCTGACTATGACTTTTGGCGTTCAGCGCACTATTGGCAACGCATGAATAAAGTTACAGATTTTTCCTCGCGCGCATTTGTAGAATTCAACGAGCAGGAACCGAACGATCTCCCCAGTCAGGCACAGCCCATTCCCTTGGGAACAGGCCAATTTCAAAATCCAGAAGTTCTGATCAATGCCGCGTTCGAGACGTTGACATTCATCCAGACCTTTGTCCATGAAGACAACGGCTCTATTCCGTTGGCGGTGAAGACAGGTTTGGGCACCAAGCAGGTTACCGCGACACTATCCCGTATTGGTGACGGCCCCCACGGGAGCACGGGTAGCCAACAAGGTGATTTTGATTACTATGAAGTGGGTACGCCATTTACACCAATCCCGAAAGGTGTTTTCATTGAAGTCGATATTGATACCTTCGATAACGGGGCTACGCTCGATTCATTCGTAATCATCTGGAACGCTTTCGGCTCGGTGGTGGCTTTCGCCGATGATGACACTCGCAATGGAAGCCTCGATTCGTTTATTTCCTATCGGGTGGAACAAGAAGGTGTGTATTACGTTTCAGTAAGTGCGTGGCACCCCGAGTTTTGGGGTGGTGGCCCCGGACCCTTGACCAATAATTTTCCAGAAAGCCCCTTCCTATCCGGATCGGGTGCCGGCATCGCCTCGGAAGGGGACTACAATATCACCATTCGCGTCTCCGATGTCGATTACGTCCAGGTACAATTACAAGCCGGTGATGTCTTGGGCATAAGCAGTGTTGGGAAAAACACTCCGGTAGCGGGTATTCGCCTTGAAAACCTCTTCGGCACAGAGTTGGTTGCGCAAGGTTCCAACAGTGATCTTGATGTATTCTACAGCGAAAACGCTTCAGCTTATTATCCATCGGGGAGTCCTTTGGACAGCGACGGAGACCTGCACGCATCTTACGTGATCGGCGAATCAGGTACCTATCGAATCGCGTTCATGGGTAGTGCGCCAATCGGCTATCAAATGGATCTTCGTGCCTATCGACCTGGCTTGGAAGAGGATAATTCAAAACAAGGTATATTCGTGACCTTTGGCACGGTTCAGCAAATATACGATCCCGACACCGAGGAAATAACTACCTTCATAGGGGGTCCCATCGAATTTAACCCCTCGGTATACAATATCCCCGATCTTGGCCTGATTTATAACGACAACGATCTCTTGATAAGTTCCATGGCCGTGTTCTTGGATCCATTGGGTCTGCCTGTTGGGAATGACGATGAACTATTGTCCAGTTATTTTGCCCTCCTCTCCGGAATTTTCCAAGTCATCGGGAATCACTTTCCGAATGATATTGAACTCCGTGTCGGGCCGCCACCCGAACCGGGAGACATTCTTTACGAAGCGCGTTTCGAAGATTTTGCCGAAATTCTTGTTGGCGGAAAGATCGAAGAAACGGGGATCTTTACCGTTGGACTTTCACAGACCATCGATCCTGGCAATTACCTCACCTCCGAGCAAGCCTTTGTATTGCTGGATATCATATCGGAGGAAGCACCACTTATACCGTTCTTTTCCATAACGGGTGCTGGAGATGAGATCGATGCGCAACGCAGATTCCAAGCTCAGGTCAAGATGTACAGCACGATCATCGGAAATATCGTGGCTCACGAGGCGGGTCATTTTCTGGGAGCGTTTCATACGAACAACGCAAACCAAACTTGGGAATTAATGGATGCAGGAAGTTCGTTTTCACAAATCGCTGGTGTCGGCCCCGATGGTATTTTTAACACCTTTGATGACGATCAATTCACATATGGCATAGATGAATATCAACCAGGCGAATTATTTACCGGATTCGAGGACACAGAAGCCGTAGTTTTCTGGGGTGTCAATGCCTTTTCCGCTCCTGACATAAACTTTGACAACGTGTATGTAGACTATCTGAGGGTGAATAATGGAGCGGGCACCAAGGAGCAACCCTTCAACTCGACCGAGGATGCCGTGACCGTATTGAATTCGGGTGGAACAATCAATATATTCCCAGGTGCGGGGAATGACACATTCTCCGATGCCAATAGATTGGATACACCGATGGTGATCCGAAACGAAAATCCACAGGGTGGCGTAGTACGAATCGGTGGGAATTAGTCGCCAACCCGCAAAGAACTGTAATTGCAACGCCAGAGGCCTCCGCCTCTGGCGTTTTTCTTGTGTCACGACCCACAGAAAAGCCGACAGAAGGGGAAAGTCCTTCTGCCGGCATAGTTCCTAGGTGTTTTTGTGCCTAGTAGCGGTAATGCTCGGGCTTGTACGGGCCATCAATCGGTAAGCCAAGGTAATCAGCCTGTTCCTGCGTAAGCGTGCTCAGATTCACGCCCAGCTTATCCAAATGGAGCCGAGCGACCTCTTCGTCCAGTTTCTTGGGCAAGGTATACACCTGACCAATTTCGTACTTGTCCGTGTCCACTGCCAGCGCTATCTGCGCCAAGGTCTGATTCGTGAAGGAGTTGGACATCACGAACGAGGGGTGACCGGTAGCACAACCCAGATTCACCAATCGCCCGCGCGCCAGCATCACGATGCTTTTGCCATCCGGAAAGATGAATTTATCGACTTCAGGTTTAATATTCAGTTCAGTGATGTCTGGATTGTTTTCCAGCGAAGCCACCTGAATTTCGGAATCGAAGTGACCGATGTTACAAACGATCGCTTCATCCTTCATCGCCTCCATATGCTCGAAACGAATCACATCGCAACAACCTGTTGTGGTCACGAAGATGTCGCCCATCGGTGCCGCTTCTTCCATTGTAACGACCTGATACCCTTCCATGCTCGCTTGCAACGCGCAGATGGGATCGATTTCAGTAACGAGAACTCGTGACCCCAAACCCTTCATTGCCGCCGCACATCCTTTACCGACATCGCCATACCCCGCAATAACCGTTACTTTACCCGCGACCATGACATCCGTCGCACGTTTAATGCCGTCAGCCAGCGATTCACGACAACCATAAAGGTTGTCGAACTTGGATTTCGTGACCGAGTCATTCACATTGATGGCGCGCGTCTTCAACGTGCCATCTTTCATCATGTGGTAGAGGCGATGTACACCGGTTGTGGTTTCCTCGGAAAGTCCAACCCAATCGGCCATATAGCGGTGCCATTTTTCCGGATCCAGTGCATGAACTTCGTGAAGCAACGTATCAATCATTTCAATTTCACTATTACTGCGATCAATTTCGGGAAGCGTACCATGCTCGGTGAAATGTTCCTCAAAGTCGTAACCCCGGTGAATGAGAAGGGTTGCGTCACCACCATCATCAACAATAAGTTGTGGACCCGATCCATCAGGCCATGTCAACGCCTGTAACGTACACCACCAATATTCTTCGATCGATTCCCCTTTCCAGGCATAGACCGGGTACTCCGCCTTGGCAATCGCCGCCGCCGCGTGATCCTGTGTGGAAAAAATGTTGCAACTTGCCCAGCGCACATCCGCACCCAGAGCACCTAAGGTTTCGATGAGTACAGCCGTCTGAATGGTCATGTGAAGCGATCCCATTACACGATAGCCTTTTAAGGGCTGATCGGGAGCATATTGTTCACGTACCGACATCAATCCAGGCATCTCTTTTTCGGCAATATCAATTTCTTTTCGGCCCCAGTCACTCAAGCCGATGTCTGCGATCTTGTAGGCCGAAGCCTGGTCGCTACTCGTAACAGCCATGATTCTCTTACTCCTTTGTTATAGAGGTCTCCGTTGGTATCAAAGAGGTACCCGTTAAGCCACTTAAGGTTCCTGATACGCATAGTTTACCACGCGTACCCGAGCCAGATCGCAATAGGTTTCGCTATTCCTCAGAAGTGGAGGAATCATTCGCGCATGCGAATGGAGATGCCGTTTTCGCCCGAAAATTTTGTTGAACGTCGCGATGATTGTCGTCGCATTTTAAGAAAGTGCGATGGCGCGAATAAGAAATTTCGCAAAAAAGAATCAAAAAAGCAGTGACTCAAAAAATATTTTTCAAAAAAAACCTTGCCTTTTTATGATTTTTCTGATAAACGAGTAGTATACAGTTGAATAGTAAGTAACAAAAAAGTGAACGTTCGGGGGATGACTCGGCTTTTTTTGGAACACAACAGCCGACGACGTACTATTTTCGAGACAACGATCATGCGACGACGTTCACTTGCCAAGGTGGTGAGAACTGATCGGTAGACCTACAACTTACCGACAAGACTCATTCAATTCAACGACTCTCCCGCCTTGTAACTTCTTACGTAACACGACGCATCACTGTTGGTGCGTCGTTGTTATAGTACGCCATGGATGTTTTGGATCTTGAGCCGGGTTGCACGTAACGACGATGCGATATGGTTCAGACACGAAGCCCGGCCTGTCGCCGTGGAATTTCGCCAAATCATCTTGAATGGAGTGGAGTGGCAATAGAGGAGATTGACAATGGCCGCTGCAAAGAAGAAGAAAGCTGCTAAGAAGAAACCGGCAGCAAAGAAGAAAAAGGCTGTAGCAAAGAAAAAGCCAGCCAAGAAGAAAGCTGCTAAGAAGAAACCAGCTAAGAAGAAAGCAGCCAAGAAGAAAGCTGCTAAGAAAAAGCCGGCTAAGAAGAAAGCAGCCAAGAAGAAAGCTGCTAAGAAAAAGCCGGCTAAGAAGAAAGCAGCCAAGAAGAAAGCTGCTAAGAA
>JAYGCN010000005.1:0-7741 GCA_046583315.1 Candidatus Hydrogenedentota bacterium | reverse complement strand
AAACCAGAAAAGCAATCTCACAAGTGAATTACAAAAACAGCATAGCATTCACTATCATTTCAGCGCTGGCCTTTTCTATTATCGCCTATTCTGACATGGTTATCCCGCCCGACGACATCGCATCGGACCAGATTTTCTTTGGAAACCCCTCCAACTTCTCCAATCCTGCCGAAATCGACGTAGAAGCCCTGATTAAAGCTACTCCAGAATACCAGGAGATTAAACGCAAAAAGATCAATAAGGGTACAGGGAAATACTGGATTCTGCGTAGTAACGGGACCGACCGAGCCCATCGCGCCATACTTCAATTGGCCGAGGACCTGGAATATGACTTCATTGCGAACGAAGGCTACCTGGGCAACCTTCCCACACCGATTGAATGCGAAAATTTGACAAAAGAAGCAATCAAGTTGGTTAAGTAATTACGAAAGCGAACCCATAATAGTGAAGTTTTCACGGTTCAGCATAATTGTCCTGCTACCGATAGCAATGCCTCTACTCGCGGGTTGCGCAACCTCCGCATCCTCCCGCGCGACATCAGTCTCCCCCGGAACGCAACAAGAAGCCCAGCAACTTCTCGCCAACGATTGGCGCCTCTACGAAAACGCCGAATATCATCAAGCCATTTCGAGCATTCTTCACCTCCTCCTGCGCTACCCCGCCACCAATGCCAGCGTCGAGGCCCGGTACCTGCTCGGTCTCTGCTATGAATCCGTGGAGGGCTATAAAGATGCCATGAACCTCTTTCGTGACTACCTTTCTATCGCCCCTGACGGTGAATACGCACAGCCTGCCAAAGAACACATGCAACAATTATCCGCGGCATACGAAGCGCGCTTCCCCTCCGAAGCACGCCTAAAGCAAGAGCTGGCCACTCTCGACACCAAGATACAGGATGACCCCAATTCCGTTGTGCTCAGAATTCAACGCGCGAATCGCACATGGAGTCTCGGAAACTACGAGTCGGCGGGTCGTCAATACATGGAAATCATTCAACGCGATCCGGGCTTCAAAAACACGCAGACCTTCAACGAACGAATCGAACTCCAATCAGACGGTGACTTCATCGTCATCACACCCAAAGTACAAGCCCAACGCGACATCGAACGTGAGCCTATCGCCATCCGAAACGTCAACGCATTCAAGAGCGGGCGCGACCGTCGCTCACAACGCCGCCGTTTCTATGTCGTCAGCGGGCAAGTTCACAACCGTAGCGACGAAACCCATTACGGCGTAGAGGTATACACTACAATATATGGTTTCGGCAACGTCGTGTGGGACACGGGCACGTACAATGTTGGAAGATTGTATCCCGGCGAAACACGCGCCTTTAGTTTCCGTTTCGGAGATTTTCCTAATATCGATGCCGTAGACCATCACGAATCGAAAGTGACCTATCAACAATAATGATCATTTCAACGCGACATATACTAACTTCGACCATCGTTCTACTGCTGACTCTATGTCCCTCCATCTGGTCCGAGGGAAAACCACCAGAACAAGTGGTCGTTCACGTCAAGATCATCGAATTCCAGGCCACAAAGGGTGTAGAAACAGGCCTCAGTGCCTATTTCAAAAAGCTTCCCCGCACCGGCCCATTCGGCAGCGTCTCCACGAGCGGAAACGCGATTAATTCTGCCGATCTAACCTTTCCATCAAGCACGGCTGCAGGTCTCAGCGTATTCCTTGATCGCATCAGCATGAATTCCGGAGACATTGAAGTCGTAATCCAGGCGCTCGCCGACGACAACAAGGCCACCATTCTCTTTCGCCCGCGCGCGATGGTCATGGTCGGCCCAAACTTGCCACCATCGCTCATCACCACCAGCCAGATGATTCCCTACGAGACCACGCAAGTTGTAGGGAATACAGCGGTCCAGACCGTCGATTTCAAACCAACGGGCGTCATTCTGAATTTGAGTGCCCCGGAAGTGATCGACGACGACGGTGACTGGAACACAACACACGACACCTACATCCGGCTTAACATCGATGCCACCGTCACAGAGCAAGGACAGCGAATCATTGTTGCCCTCGACGACAAACTCATCGCAGGCGGGGTTTTTACGATCGCGGCGAACGCGATAAGCGTACCGGAATTTGTAACCCGTAAAATCAAGACGGAGGTCTGGGTACCAGAAGGTGAGACCTTGATGCTTGGTGGACTTTACAGCAACAGTGAAAGCAAAACACTTACCTCCGTACCTTACTTGAAACAAGGAGAGAATTTTGCCGCTGGCGCGCTCGACAAGGTCATCCCCGGTAACTCTCTGGCCATTCCCTTGTCGGCCACGATAGGCAATCAAAAAACCACTGAAACACGCCGGGAACTCGTTTTCCTCATTCGGGCCGAAGTATGGCGCCCCTCTTTTTCCTTGGGTAGTGACCTCGGTTTCGATGACGGTGATCTCTTCGATATTTCCGAGGAAGCACCCGACGCGGAATCTGAGAACATCGTCGATAATATAGACGTGGCCCCGCCCAAGGATGACTCTGAATGAGAGCTCATCTTTTAGGGATACTTCTTATTCTGGCATCAGTCACAACCACGGCTCAAGATCCGCCTCCCGCCGCACCCGCTGCGGACCCAGCGCCAACCACTCCCGCTGCGGCACCCGCTCCCCGTGCGTTAGTATCAATTCAGCAAGTCCAGATGCATGTCTGGATCACCGAAACATCTGAAAAGGGGTTAACCGACATTGGTGCCAACGTGAACTACACTCGTTTTCAAGACAACACCAGCGACTCACTGCAACAGATTACCAGCAACGTTTTCGATCCGAATAACCCGGCATTCACGGTTACCCTTCCCGCCCCTGATCAGACAAACTTTCTTGTTCCCCTGCGTCCCGACCAGGACGGCAACATTTCAAATGGCATACAGACACAAGCAGGAGCCGGACTGAATTTTACGTTGATCGAAACGAACCACGGGGCCTATAACGGAGTTATCAGGGCGCTTGATCAATCCACCGATGTGGACCTTATCTCCAAGCCCGAGTTGCTGGTTATCAGTGGACTGGAAGCCCGGATTCATGCTGGCGGCGAAGTCCCGTTTCAGACCGTCAAGTTTGAGAAAGGGAACCCTCAACTAAACATCGAATTCAAGAATGTTGGCGTGGAAATGGCCATTAAGCCCACGGTACGCCCGGACGGTCTGGTACTACTGGAAATCACGCACCTTGATGTTAAAGACATTACCCGGGTGGACAAGGTACGCGGGCTTGACCTTCCTGTCATCTCCCAACGCTCCCAAAAAGGCAGCGTTCTTGTTCCCAACGGCCAGGCACTCGTCGTGGGCGGACTCACCAGTGAAATTTCCCGAACATCCGAACGACGTGTTCCAATTCTTGGGAAAATTCCAATTCTTGGAGCCATGTTCCGCGGACGAAGCAGCGAGTTTCTATCCTCCAACCTCATGATATTCGTGGCACCCACGGTAGTCGACCTGCGCACCATGACGGCTGAATCGACCAACGCAATGCGATTCTGGCAAGAGGGTAGCTGGCAGAACGAAGGCGGTATCGCCGAAGAAATCGCACTGATGGATACCGAATTTTAATCGCGTGCTACCGTTGCAGTTGATCCCACCTGATCACCTCGACGATAATAGGGGCCTATGAAGCGTATACTTTCGACACTGGGTCCCACCTTCCTATCCGGCATCCTGCTATTTCTCGCCTTCCCGGCAATGCACCTCGACTTCCTCGCATGGTTTGCGCTCGTGCCTTTGTTGCTCCAATCAAAACATCGCACTCCGGGCCTGACCGCGGCGCACTTCTTTGTGGTCGGGTGGATATTTCATACACTCGCCCTACAGTGGCTTGCTACCAACATATTTTGGGCAGGCGGCTGGGCATTAATCGGGTATCAGCTTATGTGTCTGGCCCTTTCAGTCTACTGGGCACTTGCAGGCTTCATCTGGAAATGGATCACCGAACGAAACGCCCGTATTGGCACAGTCATCCCCTTAGTTTTGATCTGGGGTACCATGGAAACCCTGCAAAGCATCCTCTTCACAGGATTCGGCTGGAGCGCGATCGCCCACTCACAAACCACGAACCCGATGCTCCTGCAATGGGCCTCGCTCGGCGGATTCGTCCTTATCGGCATGCTCGTGATCGCCGTAAATGCGCTGATCGTTGAGCTATTCGTACAAGCAGCAAAACGGCTGCAAACCTCCGCCATTATCGTTGCCATACTCGCCGTCGTTCATGGACTCGGCTACGCCATGCTCGGTACACCGACCTTCGATGAGTCCCCTCTACGCGTAGGCATCGTGCAACCCAGCACGCCTCTGCAAATGAAATGGGATCAGCAATACAAAGTGCCGCTCATGGAAGATGCGGCCCTTAAATCACGCCTGCTCGCACAGACCGCCGAGGTCGATCTCTTCGTGTGGCCCGAAGCCCAGGTGATGAGCGACATCACCTCCCCCGCTATCGCCAGTACCCTCAGTTCGCTCGTGAACGACACGCAGGCCGACCTCTTTACAGGTGCCCAACGCACCGACGGCATACGCCATTTCAATTCCAGCTATTTCATTCAGCCCAACGGAAACTTCAACACATTCTACGACAAAATGCATCTGGCACCCTATGGAGAATACGTACCCTTCTCCGAACAAATCCCCTTCCTTGGCAGAATCGTCCCCAGCATGTCCGACCAGACACCGGGTGATACGCACAAAGTTTTCGAATCCCACGACCGCACACTGGGGCCGCTCATCTGTTTCGAGGTACTCTTCTCCCCCATGGCCTACGCCCTCAGGCAGGACGGTGCCGATGTACTCATCGTCATCACCAATCTCGGCTGGTTCGGCCACAGCAACGCCGCCACGCAGGAATTAGCCATCGCGAAACTGCGTGCCGTCGAAACGCGATTGCCGGTCATTCATGCGTCCAATTCAGGCATTTCCGGCGTAATCGATGCCTACGGCAATCTCACCATGCTGAACCGACATATTGATCACAACGGAATCATGTACAACGTACGCGACGACTTAACGCCCTCCGAGACCATCAACCAACGTCTCGTCGGGGCTATCGCCGTTCCGCAGCCTGCCAAACATCCGCTGCCGCAAGCCCCTCACTATTTCCC
Organism: Candidatus Hydrogenedentota bacterium; assembly: GCA_046583315.1. Taxonomy (GTDB): domain Bacteria; phylum Hydrogenedentota; class Hydrogenedentia; order Hydrogenedentales; genus DTSJ01. Next base: position 2,641 of record JAYGCN010000005.1, on the reverse strand, counting down.
CTGGCTCGTATGCGCTGCGTTCCTGATCATGATTGGCATCGCGCTCTTCGGGAAATCGCAGGCACCCGACAACGCCACCAAAGGCTCATAGGAACTCCCGTGGCCACCGCCTCCGAACAGTCGCGCTTTGCATCCATCTTCGCCGCCGGAACCTTGCTTAGCCGCGTGCTGGGACTCGTACGCGACCAGGTATGGGCCTTCTTCATGCCCAAAGCGTCGCTCGATGCCTTCCTGATTGCCTTCAAATTCCCCAATATGCTGCGGGAAATTGTTGGTGAAGGCGCCTCGAATGCCGCATTTGTACCAATTTTCACCGAATCCCACGCCAAAGAGTCCAACGAAGAATTTCAACGCCTCGTATCCGCCGTGCTATCCGCGATGATCATTTTGCTTGCGGTACTCACAATCGCCGGAATAATCTTCTTGCCAGCTCTCCTACAGAGTCTCGGCGCGCTCGATGCGGTCACTGGACAAGAAGCACCGAGTGCCGAACGAATTAGTCAGATTATCTCGATATCCCAATGGACTTTTCCTTACTTATTCTTCATTTGCCTGGCGGTTTTCCTGATGGCACCACTGTTCACGCTGAAACACTACAGCACACCCTCATGGTCGCCTGCCCTGCTAAACGTAGCATTCATAGGGAGTTGCCTGATTTTCAGAAATTCCTTCGATGAACCCGCCTATGCGCTCGTACTGGGCGCATGGATTGGCGGCATCGCCCAACTTGCCGTGCAATACGCCGCCGTCGTGCGCATCAGCGGCGTGCGATATCCCAATTTTCAGCTCATGCATCCGGGTATTCGGCGGGTGTTCTATCTCATTATTCCCGTGCTCATCGGACAATCCGCAGGCGAAGTCAACCGACTCGTCGACACCCTTTTCGCGGCCTCACTCCCTGAAGCTGGCACCGTCACGTCGCTCTTCTACGCCAACCGACTCATCCAGCTCCCCCTCTCCATATTCGCTGTAGCCACTTCAGTAGCGATGTTACCCACGCTCTCACGTCTGCACGCCACCAAAAAGCACAACGAAATGACCGAAACCATACAGCAAGGCATGCGCCACAGCTTTTTCTTCATCATGCCCGCCATCATCGGACTCTTTTTGCTTGGAGAACCCATCATCGCGCTACTATTTGAGCGCGGCGAGTTTACACCAGCAGACACCGCCCGCACCGCCACGGCGCTCTCGTACTATGTATTCGGCCTGCTGGCCTTCGCATGGGTCAAAGTAGTCGTCACCGGCTTCTACGGTGCCCAAGATACGCGGACCCCTGTACTCATCGCCTCCGGAGCCATGCTCCTCAACATCGCCCTAAACATTGCCCTCATAGGCCCCCTCGGCTTCAAAGGGCTCGCCCTCTCCACCACAATCTCCTATTCGATCAACTGTTTCGGGCTTATTGCCATACTAAACACTAGAAACCCCGGGCTCATTGACAAGGAACTCATCGAAGGGGTGCTCAGAATTCTGGGCGCGGCACTCTTTATGGGGGTCGTTACGCTCGGGGTGTATCGATTCAGCGTCAGTTGGTGGCCGGAACCGACTCTACTCCACCGCACAGGTGTAGTTCTGATTCCCATCGCGGCCTCGTGCCTCGCTTACGGCATCTTCGCGAAAGGATTTCAGGTCAAGGAATACGACCACTTCCTCGAAGGACTTCGCAATAGAACGAAGAGGTAATCAATCCTGCTTTGGGCCGAATAACTCTGCCTCAGCCATCACAGCAATTTCCGCGTCACTATACCCGGCTTCCCGCAACACATCTTCGGTGTGCGCCCCCAATTCAGAACCAATATGGTCATACCGAGGTTCCGATTTCGAAAACTTGACCGGAAACGCGATTTGTTGCTGTGTACCCCCGTTTGGCTTCGGGACATCCACAATCAGTCCCCGCGCTTTCGTGTGGGGATGATTCGCGGCCTCTTCAAGCGTCAATACCGGTTCCACGCAGGCATCCAGAGGCTCGAAAACATGCACCCAATCGGCCTGCGTTTTACTGAGAAATATTTTTCGCAATTCGACTTTGATCGCGACTATTTCAGGTCCCGGAAGCGTTTTCGCCTCAACCCACTCCGGGTGCCCAACCGCTTCACACAAGGCTTTCCAAAATTGCGGCTCCAGACTTCCGACGGACATATAACGACCGTCGCTGGTCTCGTAATAGTCGTATTGACTACCGCCATTGAGCACCATTTCTTCGTAAGCAGGACTTTCACCACCCACGAAATATTGTCCTCCCGCGTAGCCGTTCCAGTGCAAGGCCCCATCAAACATCGAGACATCTACATACTGCCCCTCGCCCGTTGCATGACGATGAATCACTGCTCCGAGAATACCCATCACAACGCCATAGGAGCCTGCACCCAAATCAGCGACCTGTACGCCTTGCGGTACGGGGCCACCCTTTTTGCGTCCTGAATGGCTCATCGCGCCAGCCAGTGCCAGATAGTTGTTGTCATGTCCCGCGCGATCCCGTAACGGCCCGGTCTGCCCATAGCCCGTCAGCGAGCAATAAATGATATTCGGGTTTTCCTTCACCAACGTTTCGTAATCCACACCAAGGCGTTTCATCACGCCCGGTCGAAATTGCTCCAGGACGATGTCGTTCTCCTTCACCATACGCTTGACCACGTCC
>JAYGCN010000008.1:0-34550 GCA_046583315.1 Candidatus Hydrogenedentota bacterium | reverse complement strand
TGGAGATGAAAATCAGGTTTGCAAGACCGAGGAGGACATTTACAAACACCTGGATTTGCCGTTTATACCACCTGAATTGCGTGAGGATATGGGTGAATTCGCGCTCAAGGAAACGCCTCGTCTACTGGAACTTGAGGACATTCGCGGCGTAATTCATTGCCACTCGAATTACAGCGATGGACAGAATTCGATACAGGAAATGGCGCACGCGGCGCAGGAATTGGGCTATGAATACCTGACCATGACGGACCACAGTCAGTCGGCGGGATATGCCGGTGGACTGCAACCCTACCGGATTGAAAAACAACATGCGGAAATTGAAGCGTTGAACAAGGAGCTCAAAGGTTTCCGTCTGATTAAGGGGATTGAGTCCGATATCAAGGCGGACGGATCGCTGGATTATGAAGAAGACGTATTGAAGTCCTTTGAAGTCATCGTGATATCCGTGCACTCGAATCTGGATATGACCGAAGAGGATGCGACCAAACGTGTTGTGAAAGCGGTCGAGAATCCGTACACGCGAATTCTGGGTCATCCTACAGGGAGATTGTTGCTTACGCGCAAGGGTTACGATCTGAATTATGATGTGCTCTTCGACGCATGCCTGGCCAACGGCGTGGCTATCGAAATTAACGCCAATTGCCGACGATTGGATCTGGATTGGCGCCACGTACGCAAGGCACGCGACCGCGGAATCAAATTGTGTATCAGTCCCGATGCTCACGCGACGGGTGCAATCGACTACATCCGTTATGGCGTGGGAATTGCGCGTAAGGGTTGGCTGGAACCTGGCGACACCCTGAATACACTGTCGACGGACGATTTCTTGGCGTGGTGTGCGCGTTAAAACCCTATGCCCAAGTTCAAACTGACGATAGGGGCCAATCGCGAACGGGCCAGGGAAGTGTTTGCGCTGCTTGATGCCGAGTACCCGGAAGCCGAGTGTTCGCTCGACCATGCGAATCCGTTAGAGCTAATGGTGGCCACGATTCTGTCGGCGCAATGTACTGATGTCCGGGTGAACAAGATATCACCCGCCCTGTTCAAAGCCTTCAAGACTCCTGCTGATTACGCGGACAAACCGATCGAGGAACTGAAGAAATACATTCAATCCTGCGGCTTTTATCACAACAAGGCCAAGAATATTAAGGCCGCGGGAAAACGGATCGTGGAGTTGCATGGGGGAGATGTGCCGCAGACGCTTGAGGAACTCGTGGCCTTAGCCGGTGTGGGCCGCAAGACCGCGAACGTGATTCTGGGTACCTGCTTCAACACGCCGGGGGTCGTAGTGGATACCCATTGCGGGCGCATCACTCGCCGATTGGGCTTCACCAGGAACACCGATCCGGTAAAAGTGGAGCACGATCTGATGAATATATGGGAACATGAGCATTGGTCCCTGTTTTCCCATTTCATGGTGTTTCATGGGCGCGCGGTGTGTATGTCGCGTTCGCCAGAGTGCTCCCGGTGCTGTGTAAAGGATCTGTGTCCTTTCCCCGAAACACGTGAAGGCAAGAAAATTTCCAGGTAGGAATATTCGACCTAGATCGCCGCCCTGTCGATTCTCTATACTCGACCCTCGTTGTGTGCTGGAAACGAAACTGGACGAGAGGATGACCGTATGTCGATGAAACGTGAGCATGGAGAACATCAACCGGGGATCAAATGGGGGCCGTTCACGGCGCGTATTCCGTTTATCCATACCGGTGTCGAATGGCCTGAGTTTTTCCAGGGCATATTGGTGGCAGCGGCAACGGGTCTGGCGTTGGTTCCACTGCTGACGGGGCCTATGTTCGGATTGACATTCGATGAAGCTGTCATCATGTCGATGATATCCTCTCTTCTGATCAGCGCTGGTCCGCTGCTCTTTGGCGAACCCTTTGCTGCAGGCTGGGTCACCCCGGCGTTGCCTCTCGTGTTGAACATTGTACTCACGGATACCTACCCAACACCGACCGAACGGTTCCAGGTCATGACGGCGCTCTCGATATGGTTTGCGATGTTGCTTTTAGTTCTCGGCATAACCGGACTGGGAAAAAAGATCGTTGACTGGATGCCCTTAACTCTAAAGGGTGCGATTATTATGGGTGCGGCGATCGCCGCCATCAAGCGAGTGTTTGTGGATGAGGGCTCGGCTAATATCAATAACATGCCGATCGCAATGACGGTAGCAATCGCGGTATGCCTGTTGCTGGCCTTTTCAATACCCATCGCACGCATGAAACTGAACAATCCGTGGTTGGCGAAGATCGCGTCGCTCGGTTTATTGCCCGGATTCATGCTGGCCGGTATCGTAGGTGTCGCGGTCGGCGAGATGCAATACGTTGTGGAGGGTGAAAGTATCATCAAGGGCGGTGTGATGAACCCCGTCCCGGTCTTCCTTTCGCTCTTCGAAAAAGTCTCCCCGTTTAGCATCGGATTTCCTCCGATAAGCGTCATGCTCAATCCCAATATCATAGGACTGGCCTTCGTAACCTATATCATCCTTTTCGGCGATATCGTTACCGGTATCGAAATTCTGAAAGGCGCGATGCCAAGTCGTGAAGACGAGAAGGTCGACTTCAACAGCACACGTACCCACATAAGCACCGGCATTCGCAACGTGATCATGTCGCTGTTTGCTCCCTTCTTCCCGACGCAGGGTTCGCTGTGGACCGGGGTTCACGTCATCATCGTAAAGAGATGGGCGGAGGGTCGCGATCAGATGGACTCGCTCTTCTCGGGGATATCCTCGTATTATTTTTTCGGTGTGCCGATACTGTTTCTCGTCTATCCGATTACGACGGGACTTAGTCCGATGTTGCCAATCGCACTGTCGCTGACACTGGTGCTAACCGGGTTTGCCTGCGCGTACGTGGCCATGAGTATGCCCAAGAATGAAACGGAACGTGGCGTGGTGCTTTTGGGTGCAACTGCGCTCGCTTTTCTGGACCCCGCGCCAGGCCTTGTGGTGGCGGTATTGACCGTATTCCTGCTGCTTGGCTTCAAAGACCCCGAGCCGATTCCTGAACCGCCTGAATCTCTTGCAGATTAATCGACTGCTCCAGAATGGCGCGAGGTTATTCGCGCCATTCTTATTGCTTTCTGCAACGTTTTGTGCGTATTCACAGGAGGCGAAACCAACTACCCTCAAAGTGATGACCTTCAACATTCTTCACGGGGCGACGACGAAGGGGGATTTTGATCTGGATCGGATCGCGAAGGTAATTATTGATGAAGACCCGGATTTGGTGTCGTTGCAGGAGGTGGATTTTAAGACGCGGCGGGCGAAGGGATATGATCTCGCGACGGAATTGGGCCAGCGGACGGGCATGGCGTCGATATTTGGGCGCGCAATGACGTATGACGGGGGCGAGTATGGGGAGGCGGTGCTGTCCAAGCACAGTTTTGTCTCGACTCGGAACGTCCCGTTGCCGCACAGTCCCGGAAATGAGCCTCGGGCGGCGCTCGAGGTGCGCGTGCAGCTGCCGGACGGATCTGTCATCGCTTTCGTGGGAACGCATCTTGATCATTTGCCCGACGAAACGGATCGCATTGCTCAGGCGAAAACGATGATTGAGGCATTCAAAGATAATGACGTACCAACCATCGTGACTGGCGATCTGAATGCGCAACCGGATAGCGAAACGATCAAGCTTCTGACGGAGCATTGGGTGCCTACTTCAACAACAGAGGCAGACCCTACCTTTCCGTCCAAGAATCCACGTGTCAAAATCGATTACATCATGTACGCTCCAGCGACGGCGTGGCGGGTCCTGTCCACGGCGGTGATTCAGGATGAGGTCGCTTCGGATCACTGCGCATACGTGGCAACGCTGGAACTGATCAAGTAAGTAAGGAGTGTTTCAATCCTTGCTGAACCGGGGCGTGCAATTGATTCCAGCCGAAAAATTGGCTAAGCTGTTGGGGTTACGTAGTGGAATATCTGCTGATGTCTGGGAGGACAGTGCAGCAAAGTTCGTGAATTTGTTTGAAAGGATACGCTCGTGTTGATTAAGTCTGTAACGCTTATGCGCTTTGTTGTTTTGGGAACTCTATTGGCAACGGTTGCTCCCGCTATTGCGCAGGATCGTAAACCTGCACAAATGTTGAAACCCGAGCAGGCAGGCATCCTGTTGATGGAGACGCGTCATGCACTGGAAGAGCCGCTAAAGACGCTGAATTTTATGGGTTTGAAGGACGGGGATATCGTCGCGGATATTGGCTGTGGAAATGGATGGTATTCGTTGCAAGTGGCCGAGCGTATTGCACCCCACGGTGCTGTATTTTCGGTGGATGTTCAGCAAGGCATGCTTGATCAGCTTATCAAACGAAAAGACGAAGCTAAGATTCGAAACATCTATCCGATTCTGGGTGAGTTCGAAGACCCGACGTTACCTCCGGGGAAAGTGGACTGGATTTTGTTGGTGGATGCCTATCATGAGTTTAGTAATCCACAGGCGATGTTGGCGCGCATGAAGGAAAGTCTGGCACCGGGCGGACGTGTGATGCTTCTGGAGTATCGCGCTGAACAGGATCCTGCGACGATTCCTTTTCCGATCCCGCGCGATCACAAGATGACGATTGACGAAGTTATGAGTGAGTGGGTGCCGGCAGGTTTCGAATTGGTGACTCGCGCGGAGTTTTTACCGGCTCAACATAGCTTCGTATTCAAAGTCGCTGGCGATGATACACGTCGTGCCATTCGCGCCATTTCCGTTACTGACACGGTCAACGTTTCCACGTATGACAACAAGGTGTATTTTGCGGGGCAACCTTCTGAAGCCGCGTTTGCAGAGTTTGCGGCACTCGGCGTGAAAACAGTGATCAATATCCGCACCGAGCAGGAGCTTGCTTCGCTTGGCTTTGATGAGGCGAAAGTGGTGGAAGCCGCTGGTATGAAATACTTCCATTTGCCGATGGGACGCGCGCTTCCCGGAAAAGATGAACTCAAGCAAATGCTAGATGCCCTGGATCTTCAGGATGATGCCCCGGTTTTGCTTCATTGCGCCAGTTCCAATCGCGTCGGTGCCGTGTGGTCCTATTATTCGGCCACGCGTGGCGGCCTGAGTGCCGATTCGGCCGTGGCTGAAGGGAAAATGGCGGGAATGCGTGCGGAAGCTCTCGAGACGTCTGTGCGGCAGACGCTCGCGAAGTAAGGCATTTGTTAATGACAGGGGGTAGACATGTGCGTCTGACGGTGATGGTAATTGCCGTGTGCGTGATCGCCGGATGTGCGCCTGCTCCCGTTGACGTAGCACCGCCGGAGGGGTTGTTGCCCCCAGTTACGGATGCGCCGAACGTAATTCTGATATCGCTGGATACGACTCGAGCCGATCATATGTCGGTCTACGGCTACGAACGTGCCACTACGCCGTATCTCAAAAAGTTCGCATCGGAAGGAATCCTTTTTGAAAAGGCCTACGCCCCGATGGGCATCACCGGCCCCAGTCATGCAACGATGTTCACTGGTTTGTATCCGATAGGGCATGGGGTCGTTAAGAACGGGCTCAAATTGGCGGATGAGCATACGACACTCGCTGAGACCTTGTCCGAAGCAGGTTATCAGACGGCGGCGGTGATCAGCTCTTTTGTGCTGGACAGGCGATTCGGCCTGAATCAGGGCTTTGATTTTTATGATGACGATATTCCGCCGGAAGAAGGCCTCATAAAGCTCGATGAGTGGGAAGGATTCGCACTGGATAAAGGCTTCGATCGTCACGGGGAATTCACGATCAATCATGCCGTCTCATGGCTGACTCAGAAACGGGAACCTGACCAACCGTTTTTTTTATTCGTGCATCTTTTTGATCCACACGCGCCGTATCTGGTGGCCGGAGATGTCGTCGATAGCCTCGATCCGGATTGGGCGACACGCGATACAATAGGCAAGAGTACGTCGTTGTATGACGCGGAAATTCGAAGCGTGGACAGCCAAATTGAACGACTCATGAAAGAGCTTGATGCCTTGGGGCTGGACGAGGAAACGATGGTTGTCGTCACTGCCGATCACGGTGAAGGATTGATGCAACATGGGTACATGATGCACGGGATGGGTGTATTCGAAGAGGAAGTGCATATCCCGTTTTTGCTGCGATGGCCCGGACATATTTCACCAGGTGTGAAGGTTTCGGCCCCGATCGAACTTACGGATCTAATGCCTACACTGCTCTCCTTCACGGGAACCGATGGTGTGGATAAGGCGTCCGGAAGAAATCTGCGAGGGGCGATATTGGGACTGGCATCGCTAGATTCGGAGCGCCCGGTTTTTACACACCGCCGGCATTATTCGTATGTTTTTGCTCAGGCGGCACCACCGGGTTATTTTCCGCTTGGAGAAGAGCCGGATCCGGTCCATTTGGTCGGGCGACAGTATGCGGTGCGGCAAGGCCCGTGGAAATTGATCGTTACGCACGAAACCAACGAGCATCAGTTGTACAATCTGGATGATGACCCGGGGGAGTTAAAGAATCTGGGCGGTCAGGAAAGGGATGTGGTGGAAGAACTCCAGGAACAGTTGGATTTGTGGCTGGAGAACTATCAACGCCCCATTGAGCCGAACACTATCATTCAGGAAGAGGACCTTGAAGCGTTAAAGGCACTGGGGTACCTTGAATAACCGTGGAAGCGTTTCGGCTTTGGCGACTATGCACCTGATTTCGGACGGAAATACGAATTGATTTTGTCCACTTTTTTGTATTTCTCAATCAATTCATACCCGTTCGCTGCGAAGTAGTCCAGGACTTCCTGGCTCGCGCTGGCTTCGACACAACAGAGGTCAGGCTTGTAGCGCTGGATATCGAAACCTCGCAGGGCCATGGGTTCCGCGCCTTCGATATCCATCGAGAGGAAATCGACTTTTTCGATTCCATTTTCTTCAAGGATGGTGTTGAGCGTCATCGTGGTCACTTCAATCTCGCGCACTTTGCCACCGAAATCACTTATCGTGTCCTCGTCTAGCGAATTCGCGAAATTGCCAATGTGGAATGTGACAGTGTCTCCATCGGTATCCGAAACGGCATAAGAAATGAACTTCGATCCGGGTCGATGTTTTGCCCATGGATCGGCATATTTTTCCATCGCGTCGATTCCGATGCCGTTCCAGCCAAGCATCCTCTCCAGATAGTAGGTGGTACTGTTGTTTTTCGGTCGATAGCAACCCACATCGAGAAAGAAGCCTCCCCGTTTATCCTCGAAATAGTCTCGTACAATCAATTCCTCGAAGGCCTGGGACCACATCGGTTCGGCATCCGCAAGGTGATCGCCGAGCACGGAGCGCCAATCTTTGTCCGCCGTTGGGGGTCGTTTAAGGGACTCGGTCCACTCGAAGAAACCCGCACGCGCGCCGTAGATAGCCCGGTCTTCGTCGGTGACTTCGCCGGCATCCAATCCGAAATCAGCGACTTGTTTCGCTATAAGCAAATCGTGTTCGTTCAAGGGTTCGACTTCGGGCGCATCAAAGTTTGTTGATTCACTTTGGTCCTGGCAGGCTGTCAGGAATAGTGGGATAAACATGAGCACGGTCACGCGCGCCAGACTTTTTAGAATACTCATTGGTGGTCCTCTTGTATCGGTAAATTATGATCCCCCTGTTACGGGAAAATACAGGGTCAAGGTAGCACCCGGATCGGGCATTGTCAAGCGGGTTACTGCGACCCTCGTTAAGGTGCGCGCCTCTTGTCACTTCGCATAACCACCCAAAATAGCAGGCCGCCCACCGCGGCTGTGAGCAGCGCCAGTGTGGATTCAACAGGTCTGCCTCGGAAGGCCCAGACCATGGTCCACAGTGATGCGGCAATGTATAGGAGCGGCGTGAAGGGGTAGCCCCATGCCTTGAAGGGCCGTGGCAGATCCGGTTCCTTGTATCGCAATATGATGACGCAGGAAACGGCGATACTTGAGAAAAGGGTCAGGGTGAATCCGGCGTATTGGAGAATTTGATCAACACGGCCAGACAGAATAATGATAGAAATGACGATGCCTTGAAGGATGAGTGAGCGCCACGGTGCTCCGGAGCTGGAAGATACTTCGGAAAGCCAGCCAAGGGGGCTAAAGTCTCGACCGAAGGCGTAATATACGCGTGAGCCCGCAATGATCATGGCTGATGCCGAGGCAAGAATCGAGACGCATAACACCAGCGTTACCGCGGTCACGCCTTTGGGGCCGAAGAGATTCGTTGCCGCAATTACGCCGACATCCACCTGTCCGGCCAGGCCATCCACACCCGCGGCGTAGAAATAGACGACGTTGAGGAAGAGATAGAGCGTCGTGACGATGCCCGTACCGAGGAGCAGCGAGCGTGGAAGGGATCGTTGCGGGTCTTTCATCTCGCTGGCTACATAGGCGGAGCCGTTCCAACCAAGATAACAGAAGGTGACAAATATCAGTGAGGTCGCCAACGCTGTCGCAAGATCGGCGGGAGACTCCGCCTGGTAGTTTTCGGCCGGCTGGGTAATCCATCCCACGTTTCCATCACCAACTGTAAACGCCGCGCCGATAATCAGGACGATACCGATAACTTTGAATGCGGTTACTGTGTCGCCGAAACGGAATCCTGCCTTCACGCCGGTGCTGTGCAAAGCGACAAGTGCCCAGACAATTGCGATGGCGCAAATATTGACGAGTTGGATGTTGAGGACGGTCGGGTTATCTTGCAACTGTGGCACAAAATACCCGAGATAAATCACCAAACTTTTTGCGGCGGCAGCGATGGGTGCGGAGAATCCTGCGATAAGCGCGACGAAAGCGCTCATGAATGCGAAGAGATTTCCATAGGATTCACGGATATAGACGTATTCTGCTCCGGCTTTGGGCAACATGGCCCCCAGTTCGGCGAAGCACAGTGCGCCGAAGAAGGCGAGGCACCCCCCGATGACCCAGAGTGCGTAGATCAACGCCGGGTGTCCAAGATCGGCTGCCTGAAAGCCGGTCGTGGTGAATATTCCGGCCCCAATCATGTTGGCAACGACAAGCGCGGTAGCCGATCGCAGGGTAATATGTCGGAGCAGACCTCCCGAGGAGTCTTTCTCGCCGGTCATTTCCTATAATCCAAGTCTAAAAACTGGCGCGTTTAGTTGAAACCTATCGATTCTAGACATTGCGTCAGTCCTGTTTTTTCCGGGAGAAATAGATGTTTATTTTGTCCGCTTTGCGATACTTTTCAATGAGTTCGTATCCGTGTGCATTGAAGTAGGCCCGAACCTCCTCAATTTTGAGGGTCTCGACGCAGACCAATTCTGGGAGAAAACGTTCGATGTCGAAACCGCGAAGCGCACCCATTTCCGCACCTTCGATATCAATCGTGAGGTGATCGATTTTCGTGATCCCGTGCATGGGCAGCAGATCGTCAAGCGTGATGGTTTCCACCTCGATTTCCATCAGTTTCTCTTCCCCGCCGCGTTTAGCAGACTGTTTTTTAATGAGGGAGGAGACGCCGGTCCAGTCGTTTCGATAGAAGGTTACTTTTTCGCCAGAGGTGTCCGAAACCGCGTAACTCACGAAAGTTGATTCGGGACGTTTTTTTGCCCAGAGTTCGCCGTATTCCGGAAGCGCATCAATGGCAATACCGTCCCAATCAAGCTTGCTGTCGAGGTAAAAACTTGTACTTCCGGTATCGGGCCATGCGCATCCTAAATCAACATAGACCCCGTTTCGCTTATCCTGAAAGAAGTCCCGAATGATGATCTCTTCGAAGCCTTGGGACCAGAACGGCTCCGCGTCCTTCAGTAGAGGGCTCAGCGCGTTCCGCCAGTCGAGATCGGGACGAAAGAAGGGAATGATATTACTAAAAAAGCCGAAACGATTTCCCCATGAATCCATTTCTGCCTGCCCGACACGGCCGACTGGTGAGATCTTTTGCAGTGCTCGCAGTTCTTCTGTAGAGAGCGATCGGGCGAGTTCTTTGAGTTGTTTCAGGGTAACGGTCGTTTCCGACGGATTTTCAGGCGCGGCTTCGATTTGCGGGCTTGAGGATTGGTTATTTTCCTCGGGCACTGGATTCTGATTACAGGCAACGAAAATAGAAGTCAATGCTACGGCGAACAGAATTGCGCGCACTATAGGGATTGATCGCATGACTGACGGACTCCGCTTTTCGGGTAGAAACTATCGAATCCAGTACTATCGCACACGAATATATCTAATTCAAATCTTCTGGATTGGAGCGGGTGTAAGTTCCGAAAGTTTTCTCATTCGTTTGAGGTTGTTTCGGTCTTTACAAACTTGATGACGTATTGGTCGGGCATACCGAGGTCTATTTTCTCCACGAAATCGAATCCTGATTGCTGTGCCTCGTCTATGACGTCGCCTATGCCGCAGCGAACATGATCGAGGGTCCATTCGCGACTGCGACCTTCGATTCGGCGGAAGTCGACGATGACCATTGTGCCGCCGGGCTTTAACGCGGCGTGGATGGATTTCAGGCTGTCGAAGGGGTACTCGAAATGGTGGTAAACGTCACAAATAAACGCGACATCGATGGAGTTCTTGGGTAGTTTTACAGAATGTTCATCGCATACGATGCCTTTGATGTTCTTTTTCTTGTTTTCTTGGCTGATCGTTTTGATGTGATCGATGAAATTCTGTGCGATATCGACGGCATAGACTTTACCTTTTTTGCCGACCTCGTCGGAGAATAGAAGAGAGAAAAATCCAGTACCAGCACCGATATCTCCAACGGCCATCCCGGGTTCCAAACCGAGCGTCTTGACGATCGCGTGGCGATGGGTGAATATGCTTCGGCTTTCCCCTTCGAACATTTTCACGTAGCGGTCCACATCGGGGTTCTGGAAGTTGTCGTTGATGCCGGGGGCAACGCTTGTTTTCTGTGCGCTGGTTTGAAATACCAGGATGCAGGTTAAAAGTAAGGCCATGGTGCATGCAGTGCGTGTAAGATCGTTCACGTTATTTCCTTTCAAGTTCTGTTGCAATTATATCGTTGCTTAGTTTCCGAGAGCCACGAGGTGATTCTCTGTACGAACGATCATGGTTCCTTCAAGTATGGCAGGCGACGCGCGCACATCTTCTCCGAGTGCATGGGTCGTTGCGAGTGTTATCTCGGAATCAGTGGCTAGAACGAAGGCTGTACCGCCTTCATCGAAACAGTAGACATGACCTTCGTAGGCCCATGGCGACGACCAGAATGGTCGTGCACGTGGAAGCCGATTGGTTCCTTGCACCGGGTCGCCGGTCATGATATTGAATGCGCCCGTGTATCCGCGGTTGCGTCCGAAGAGGTAAACGTTGCCGTTGTAGAGCAATGGAGAGGCAAACTCTGGGCTTGCTTCGGCTGTGGACCATAGAACGCCTTTGCTGTAGGATGCGGACTCTATGGGGGTGATGTCTCCTGATGCACCGGCATTAACGGCGTACATAAAGCCTCCGCCGTCGTTTCGACGCTCGTTGCCGACGATTAAAACGTCTGCGTTTCCGGTCGGGGACGAAGATGCGCGGCCTCCCGGATAGGCAAGTGTCCATAAGAGTTCACCGGTCGCCGGATCGTATCCGCGCACATCCTCCGCGTTGGTGACGAGCTCAGTGCGTACGTTGTTCTTCCAGATGTAGGGAGTGCTCCAGCTTGAACCCCTGGGCCGTTCGACTTTCCAGTGCTCCTCACCATTACCCGAATCCAGCGCCAGCAAGAAACATTCGTCTTCATTGTCCACTTGTATATAGAGTCTGCCCTCATAAAGAATGGGGGAGGTGGAGGTACCCCAGTCGCCACGCATCTTGTATTTCCCCAAATCCTTTTTCCAGACGAGTTTTCCGTCCATGTCGTAACAGAACAAACCGACCATTCCAAAGTAGACATAAACATGCTTTCCATCGGTCGCGGGCGTTTCGGAGGCGTAAGTATTTTGCGGATGCGTGCGCACACCGGGGTTGCCGCGAAATACGATCTGCTTCCAGAGTTCTTTGCCCGACTCGCGGTCGATGCAGTGCAATTCCCAGCGATAGATCGAGTCTTTTCCAACGCGTCCTGATCGGTAGTCCGGAGGTGGGGCGGTATCTTTGCCTTCACTCTCTTTAATCGCCGTCGCGATAAAAATTTTATTTCCCCAGACGACAGGGCTCGCCCAGCCGCGTCCTTCGATGGGTACCTTCCAGCGGATATTCGTTGTGTCGCTCCAGGACGTGGGGATGTCTTCGGCAGCAAAGGTGTAGTCCTGGGATGCGCCCCGAAATTGTGGCCAGTTGTCGGCCTCGGAGGGTGTGCAGTAGACAATGACGGCAAGAAGAACTAGAAGAGAACCGAATCTCATTGTGGTTTCCTTTTGTGGGTGTGATGACACCATTCACGAAAGAACCACATTAGCAACGTCCGTATGCTTGAATCAATCGGTGTGAAATGGGAAGAAAACGACTCGGCTCATACTCTACTTATGTTTCGCGTGGAGTATCCAGGAATATTTGTAGTGAATTCCGCCGAAGGAGCCCTGGAATGGTTCCCGGTGTCTGGAGCCGACGTTGTAGCCTCTTACCCAGACAAGCCAATTTTTGAGCAACTTTGAGTGTACTTCGATGGTTTGTTCGATACGAGTTTTTCGTTTCATGGGTCAGCTCCCGGTGTTTTCGACTCGAGCGACTTACCCCCTGTCGTCGTCACGTTTCCGAACTAACTGTTAATCAGTTTATTGGGCAACTCGATGATCTGTCCATCTATTTTTATTTTGCGATTGATAATAGGATGTAGAACTGTCCAGAAGGTGAACACGGTACGTTACTCTATGATTAGTATTTCCCTTATTGGATACTTTCGCAGTAGAGCATTTCGCTAGTAGTGTGGTATTCGCCGCAGGAAAAGACACTATGTAATAAGAATGACGCGAACAAAACGTCTATTGGGTATCCTGATCGTGACGAATAATTTCTTCTCCCAGGACGTCTTTGAGTAGATGCGCGAATTCCGGGGCGGCTTCGTCGGTGAAATGACAGGGATCGGTGAAGTTGTCCGGGGATTGCATGAAGACTTTCGTGGCATCCGAATAGTGGTAGCGATCCGCGTGCAACGCCATCACCGAATTGTGTTCTTGCAAGCCTTTCCATACGTGGCCGGGTAGTCCCCACTGCTGCGTGTAGTGCCTCATGTCCATGTTCACGAACGTTTCAGGGTTGGATTGATAGGTGTCGAGTTGGGGGTCGTATACGAAATAGGGCACGATGAGCGTACTACCTTGCTCCTGTGCAATGGTCGCAATGTTGAGAAGATTACCCTCAAAACTTTTTGCAGACTTTATCGAGTCTCCATATTGAAGCCAGTCTTCGCGTGGAAAAGCGATGTGCAGGTAGCGCTGCCCGAAGAAGCTTGTCGAACGTAGCGTCACCCACAACGAATAGGCGCGAAAGCATAAAGAAGAGCGAAGTAGCTGGTTTAGAAACGGGCGTTTACTCTGGAAAATGGTATTTCCGAAATGATTGAAAGAGTAATGATCGTAGTCGGACTGGAAGACATCTGGCGGAACGTTGTTTGCCCTCACTTCGTTGATGCCATGGTAGAAAATAATGTAGTCGAAACGGTATCCCAGTTTTGTAACGTATTCCAACTTGTTGAGGCTGTCTCTCGTGGACTGTCCGGTCTGCGCGAGGTTGTACGCGTTGATGGGAGGATCGGTTGC
This sequence comes from Candidatus Hydrogenedentota bacterium, assembly GCA_046583315.1. Lineage (GTDB taxonomy): Bacteria > Hydrogenedentota > Hydrogenedentia > Hydrogenedentales > DTSJ01. The sequence continues at coordinate 20,958 of JAYGCN010000008.1, read as the reverse complement.
ATCCTCGATGATGTGTTTTCGTCCCGCACCCCATAACACGGAGCCGCCGAGGAGCAGGACACTGGGCTCGTTTGGTGGCTGATTGTGAAATTGTTCGTAGAGCGGGGGATAGAGCAGCGCCTCGCGGTCGTGGAGTAAGGGGAATTGATATTGGCTGGCGTATAAGAATCGACTGGCGAACTCTAGACACAAAACGGAAACTATCGTGCTGCAAAGTAGAAGAACGAATTCGCCGCGACGGTTGCGCAGTACCCAAGCGGGATTGAACCACGATCGGTTATCGACGATGGTCTTGGCGTAAACCAGAAGAATCATCCCCAGGGTAAATCCGCACAGACCCACGAACAGGACGAGGGGTTGCTCCGCGATGGCCTCACGTATGGGGGTATCTGGCTGTCGGCCGTATACAATTTGGAGATAATCCAGGGCGTGGCGGAAATGGAAACAAGGGTACAGAGTATTCCTGCAATACGCGCACCCCATACCATCCGTATCTTCATGGTTATCGATTTTCCCCAAGTGCCTTTCAGCAGTATAACAAGGCAAATCTAACCCATGAAGCAGCGGGATGTCTAGCGTTACAGGCCAAGGGTTCCTGGTCCGCGGGAAATTTCTAGGACGGGTTCTCCCAGATGCCTACGACGGTTTTGCCCAGACGGTAACCCGCAACGGGATCAATAATCCTTGATACAGGGACGATGCGTTTGTCCCACAGGTCGATCTGTTTCGCAGTTGGTGTTGAACTTCGAAGTATGAGTCTATTTGCCAAAGAAGCCAGCATGCCGACGGAATCCAAATAGATCAGACGTTTCTCCATGAGATTCGGCGGGATGACCTCCTGCAATGATCGCCGAGTATATCGCCGGAAATGACCAATAGAGGCGTCGAAGGGGCTAAAGAGCCAATTGTGTGCTGGCACAAGAATTATGAGTCGACCGCCGGGTTTCAGCCGACTGGTCGCGACTTCGAGTTCCTCTCGGTCATCTTCGATGTGTTCAATCACATCTATGTAGAAGATGGCATCGAAGCGGTCCACCTCCGGTAGATCCCGAATGGTTCCCTCGATGATTTGACCCGAAAACTCGGACGGCAGACTGTCGATGGACGATTGGAGTGACGCGATAAGCTCGGTGTCGGGCTCAACGCAGACCCACGAATCAACGTGAGAGCGGTAGAGGTGCCGAAGATTTCCTCCGGTTCCTGCGCCGACTTCGAGAATATCGCCTTCTATGAAATCGGAAACAAAGGATGCCCAGTAGGACTTCCAATTGGTGGCGTTTTCAAATAGATCGAGCTCTGTCTTCATGGCTTGATTCTATCAGGGTCGGGAAAGAGTTTGGGGGTATCTCCGATGTAAAATGCATAGTCGCGCAACGAGGTAATATTTGACTTGTTGGGATTACTAAGAATAAAGAACACGAAAGAAAATGATGCGAGCAACATTTGTGAACAAAACAAGATCGTCATGCCGGTACCCATGAGTAAAGATTCGTTAGTTGCTTCATCGCCAGCAAGAACGACGTATGTAAGCCAGGATGCTACACTGATTAGCGAGGCACCCATGGAAAGTATTGTCAGGCGCACGCCCACCGTGGCACCAAACACTGATATCGCGCTAAGGCCGTGGGTCACCAGAGCGACAAAATTCATCGTCGGCTTGCCGGCCCATCGTACCCCGCGCTTGGTTGGAATAAGGTCACGAGGCGTACGTACTAGGTAGACTGTTGCGGCATAATGAGTCCACAGTTCAGGGCGGATGACCAGACGATCAAGTTGCGCGAAGGGAATGATGCTGAAGTTTCCGACGCGCACTGAATGGCCAGTCAAAATACGTACCAAAATTTTGTAGAGTTTGTAAAAGAATAGAAAGGCGTGCCCCTCAGATCGTTTTGTTCGCTCGGCAAAGACGATTGAGGAATGCTGCAACTCTCGAATACGTTCAACCAGTCTCGCTGCATCCGTAGGATTGTCTTCACCATCGGCATCCATAACAAGCACGGCCTCGCAGGCTATGTGTTGATGAACATAACTCAACCCGATAGCAATTGCCCGCTGATGCCCCAAGTTTCCTCGTAATCGAAGACAGCGAACCTCACTGATGCATTGCGCGTTCCAGCCCTTTGCGTCTAACGCTAATGGTTCGCTAGAGCCGTCGTCTACGGCCACTACCGTAATCGATGAACCGCAATTGCATAGGGCTTCATCAAGTTCTCGAACCAAAATATCGAAGTTCTCGGCATCGTTATATACCGGCACGAGCACGACAATGCCGTTGTCGGCAGAATTCATCGTCGCGGGCCGTTCATTATCGGAGACACAGGCTTAGCCATACTTCCGCCCGTAAACCGAATAGGCACTCCATGGCCATCGGGCCCGGCTCATCGTAGTACCTCGTTTTATGAGCCAAGACGGCATGGATTCCAGGCTCTTTCGAGGAGGAAACAAGCCTATGTTACCCATGCGCACCTGGCCTTTTTCTTCCGGGGCCAATCGATTGCGCATTCCCGGTCGCCACATTTTGGATTCTTCGGAAAAGCTCATACCTGACGTTAGAGCGATCTGAATGGGATACATCGGATTCAAGGGATTAGGCTCCAGAAAGAACCAGCCTCGAAATGATTTGTTGGCGGCAGCGATCTGTTCGATCGCCGAGCGTAGATACTCCAGGGACTCCTCGTCCAAGTGGTGGAGTACGTGGAAACCGCAAAGGAGCGAAATATCGGAATACTGGTCGACTAACTCGTGGACACCGACACATCGGGATGTAAGCGCGCTGCAATCCGAGAGGCGTTCGATCAGTCTATTATGCATCACCGGATCCGGCTCAGTGGCAATAACCTGATAGCCGCGCTCCAAGAGGAGCTCGGTATAACGTCCGCTCCCAGCGCCAACTTCCAGCACACGCTCATTTTCGCTGACCCTGAATACATCTCGGAGCAGATGATTCATTAAGAGCGCATGATGTTCATCCTGAATATGTGTATCCAGGTAATCGTGGGCTTCAGGATCCCGGTAGGTCGTAGTCAGGTCGCTCATGCGAGCATCGCTCTCTCTAAGTAGGCTTCATGATTTTTTCGTTGACAGGAGAATCAGATCGGATCGAGCAAACTGCCTTACCCGACGTACAGATCTAGTATCTCATATCCGTGGTCGCTGTACAAATAAGCTATCTACGTTTCCGCGCATGAAGCGAGGATGTCATGGTGTTTAGGATGACACGGAATCTTCAATGTGCGATCGTGTGCTGAAACACCAGAGCATCGCAGCAATCACGGAGAGCAGTGTAACAAGCGATATGCCAATACCAACGTAAACGCGCCACGGCCGAAATTCGAATCGGATTTTATGGTCTCCCGTAGGCACGATCACAGCCTTGAATGCACCGTGAGCCTGCAGGATGGAGACGGGTTCACCGTCAATGGTGGCTCTCCAGCCAGGGTATGCAGCGTCGGTAAACACGAGTGCTCTGGGTCCGCCGATATTCGCTAAATTGATGATCACGTCGTCGGGCGAATCCCGCACCACTTCAAGATGCTCGATTTCGTCGGCCTGATCCTCCAGAATCTCGACACGCCATATAGTGCCCCCCAGTTTACCATCCTCACCAAGTAGTCCGATTCGAACGTCCATCTGGGAAAAATTAGGTGCGGGCAACTCTATAGATGATGAATTGCCCACGGATATTGGCAACAGTAGATCTTTGAAGGACATCCTCTCACCGGTTTTTCTTCCAATGTACATTATCGAAAGGAAAACGGGTTCGGGGCTGGAGTATATTAGGCGTACCGCACAAGTTCGCTTTTTCACTTGCACTTCTGGCAGCGTAACGAAATTCGTTCCGGCGGCGAAATCGAATTCTTGAATAACCTTAGGTTCGAAGATGGTTGTTTCAGGAATGTCCTCGAGCTCGAGTCGCGGTAACGAGAGAGCGACGTCGTCTGTCAGGAACACGACATGGGCTGGAGGGAAAAGTCGAGTCTTCTCCGGCAGATCGCCGTTGACATAATTGGCAGCGAGCCAAAAAGGGCGCTTTAGAACGCTTGCTACGCTGACATTTCTAGACATAGTCCTCACACGCGAGAAATGTTTTTCTTCGCCGGGATTGGCGAGAATCCGTGAGGTAGCATCCAAGGGGAGTGGATCGTATCCACTTATCGCTCGTCGGCCGTGCCATAGATGACGATTCTTGTCATTCGCCCACATCGTCCGGCCCGAATCGAGCGTCGATTCGGGTTTCGCGTTCAGGTCTGCAAATTTTTCCTTGAACGCCAAAAACTCGAAGTTTATGTCAGCCGTAACGATTCCGCAGGCAATGGATTCGACGAGCAGGAGGGACAGGATCGCGTAGTGAAAAATACGATGTCTGTGCAAGAGTGTTACGCAGATTAGCACACAAGCTGGAATCAGCATCCATTTGATTGACCATGAATCCCGTACCGCGTTCGGCTCAGGCAGTATCGCGATGAAGAACACGCTTATACCTATGAGAGTCGCGAGGACCAGTCTGTTGTGACGATGACTGGAATCAAGTGAGGTGGCCTTTTCGATTCCAAGCCCGGCCAGAATTCCGAACGGAATCACCAACAGCGTGGCCCCATAAAACGAAGAGCTTGTCATGGACGAGATATATCCCAATGCAGACGAAATAGGAAAGGGTTCACCGATATTTAGATCAAGCAGAAGGTAAAGTAGCAGTAGATAGATCGCAATACGACGTGATATACCCGACAATGCCACCGCGCACACTGCAATGAGCACTCCTACGGTCGGTGTGAAAAGCATGTGATTGAGTGCTGCGCCTGTCTCCCGTGCCGAATCTAAGCCCGGAGTTTTGAAGAACAACTTAACGAAGTGTGACACATAACCCGAGTATTGGATGTTCGTCAGTTTATCAAACTCTTCGAATTTCTGGAAATTTCCAGGTGCTCTTGCACTGAGCCCGAGATATTCGGACGCAGGGAGCATGAGCGCGGAGCCCAACAGTGCGCCGACGATTCCAAATAGAGCGATCCTGGTGACCCAAGAACCGTAGAATCGTACGGTTTGAACGTCATCCGGAGTACGCCTGACACTGAGCAACACATAAAGTATATACATCAATGTGGAGTAGAGAATGATCTGCGGAAGGCCGGCCAAAATCTGGTGACCATAAAGGAGCCCAGCTACCAATAGCCATCCCTGCCGGCGACGGTCGATGGAGTTCGTTGCCTTCGCCAGGCAGCAGAGTATTGCAGGTGCCCAAGCGGTTGTATACAAAAAACTGGGATTGGATGACATGCTCTCAACGACGATGCTCGAAAACGCGCTGGAAAAAGATATGACCAAGCTGGTGGAGCGCCGAAGTGATTCCTGTCGGGCGAGCCCGTACATCCCAAGTGAAAGCAAGATCACGTGAAACAGAGTAAGGGCATGGAGTGACATGAAGGTTTCAACAGGTGTCTGAGCGTCGATCAGTATAGACCGCAACAGGTTCGGTGGGTAGAACGCCATCGCGAGTGGGTGCGCGGCAAGTGGCATCCCAGAGTAGGTGCCGGAGTTCCACAGTGGGAAATCACCGTTGCCGACGTGAGTGTCGAGGTAAAACTGCATCGGGGCGTAGTACCAGTGCATGTCTCCTGTTCCCGCCACGCGCACGCTGTCGGTATCAAAAAAGAACTCGGGGAACGTGACCAGGAACATGCTTACCGTTCCTAACAAGAGAAGGAGAACTATACCCATCTCCCGTGTGCGAGACCCGGTGACCGGATCCGTAGGTCTGTTGAACAATAACACGTGAGGTCGTCCTTCAGGGTTATGATCGGGTAAGCCCACGGACAGTATCGGCGAATCGGGTTATTGTAAACACGGGCACGTTTGTTTTCAAGCTAGTTTGGTGCTTTATTGCCCAGTTCCAGATTTTTCTCATCGCCGAGATCTACAGAATAGTTTTCGCGCGTGCGACAAGGAAAACAACTGGGCGCGTTACAGGACAAGCTACCCTGAAGTAAGAAAAAGTGGCGGGGACGACCGGACTCGAACCGGCGACCTCCTGCGTGACAGGCAGTTTTTTGCGCTACTTATAATAACCTAAGTACTTTGATTCCAGCGTACTAGAGGTTCCGTGTTGATTGCAAGTATTGCATCAAATAGTAGCTGTTTCGGCCCATTGCGTATAATTATACGTTTCGGGGGATTCTCCGGTAAGGTATTTGAAACGAAAAGGGATTTATTATCTCAGGATCGAAGGGGGGTACCCGGGGACTTCAACCATTCCACAGCGATACACATATGGACACACAGGATTTCTGAATTTTTCAAAAGTTGGGGCTATATAGCCTTAATCATTCTCTTGACGCTGGCCCCACCATGTCTGGAAACATAGTTCCATACAAGAAACTTCACAATTAATAAGCCTGACGCTATACTGGCTTAACAACTGGTACCATTCACGGGGTTAGACCACGGTAGGGACATCTTTCCCCATGTTCCGTAATGTGCATTGCAAACGTGATCGATACGGATACCACAATATTGAATGACTTCATACGAATTACAGTGATCATAGGCATCGCGTTTACGTTATCCGCCCAGGAGACCGGAATTGAGTATCGGGTTCAGTTTTCAGGTATGGAAGATGGAAAACTTGAAGCACGTTTGAGGTCGCTTTCGGATTCTGTTCGACAACAAGACACGCGGTCTCGAAGCCTGATTCAACTCCGGAGACGTGCTGAGCGAGATGAGGTTACCTTCATGAAGGGTCTCAAGGCCGAAGGGTTCTACGCCGCGATGATCTCTTTTACACTGGAAGACGATGGTGAAACCACGATTCTCCATTTTATGATCGATCCCGGTGCCCAATATCGATTTGCTTCAATCGTGATCGATTTTGAAGACAAGCCTGAAATTTTCGCAGCAACATTAATGAACGTTTCTTCGAAGTTTCTAATTTCTGGAGAGCTCGCCAAGGCTCAAAAGGTCGTCGATGCGGAAGAAGCGTTATTGAGGCATCTACGCGAAGAGGGGTATCGATTTGCGAAGGCACTAAGTCGCGATGTGATTGTCGATCATTCAACATTCACAATGGACGTGACCTACCACCTTAAGGCAGGACCTTTGACTCGCTTCGGTATGGTTCAGGTGGCGGGACTTGAGGAGGTGCAAGAAGAAGTAGTTTTTGCAGAGGTTCCCTGGAAGCGCGGAGATCAATACAAGGAAAGTCTACTGGAGCGTCTTCGCAAGCGATTGTATGAGACTGGTTTGTTTTCGGTGGTTCGTCTTCGTCCCGCGGAAAGCCTGATTGACTCGGAAATGCTTTCCATCACCATAGAGTTGACCGAACGGGACAAAAAGACGATCTGGTCCGGAGTCGAGTATTTCACCGACGAAGGTATCGGCACAGGGGTTGGGTGGGAGCATCGAAATTTGAGGGGATTGGGACATCGCTTAACGCTTGAGGCGCGATTTGGTGAAACACGTCTACAGGGGGAAAGTGAGTATCGGATTCGCAATTTTCGCCGCAGGGATCAGACACTACGACTCGGTATTGAAGGGGGACGTTACAGACCAGAGGCATTTTCACAGGACTATGGTCGGGTCAGCGCCTTGATCGATCGCCCGCTGCAAGAGGACCTCACGGGAAGTCTCGGAATTGCCCTAAAAATAAGTAAGGTAGAGCAATTCGACGAAACTGACTCATTCACATTGGTCTCGCTCCCAGGGGAACTGCTCTGGGACCGTTCGGACAGTCCTCTCGATCCGACATCTGGATTTAAGGTAGGGGGTCGCGCTGAGCCTTTCGTCGATCCTATTGATCAAGATACTTCATTCTTGAAATCCAGTATTACGGCGAAATACTATTTCCCGCTCACCAACGACGGAAAATTCGTCATCGCGACACGCTTAATGCTCGGGGCTATTGTTGGCGAGTCCGTTAAAGGAGTTCCTGCTGACGAGCGATTCTATGCAGGTGGCGGGGGATCCATTCGGGGGTACACTTTCCAGACAGTAGGACCGCTCCTGGGCGACGAGCCAACGGGGGGCGGCAGCAAGATCGAAAGCGCGGTCGAGATTCGATACCGAATGAGTGAACATCTTGGAATCGTGGCGTTTGTGGACGGTGGTTCGGCGTTCGAGTCTTCGCTACCCGATTTCGATGAAGAGTTGCTCTTCGGGGCAGGCCTCGGTCTTCGGTATTTCAGTCCGATCGGCCCTTTGCGATTGGATGTAGCGCTTCCCCTTGACCGTCGCGATGGAATCGACGAATCGTTCCAACTGTATCTTAGTATCGGCCAGGCGTTTTAGCAATATGTCAAAGAGATTATACCTCATGAAATGGTTCAAGCGAGCACTCAAGCTCATGGCCTTCGTTGTCGTTCTGCTTCTGGTGCTATCATTATTTCTTCAGATGCCCTATGGGAAACGTTTCCTTTCGGGTCTTTTATCCAAGCAACTCAGCGGATTGAGTGCCGAAACGATTCATGTGGGCGCCATCTCCGGATTTGTGCCGTTCGCAATGAGCATTGATCGCGTAGAAATCGAGGACCTTCAAGGTCAATGGTTGAGCATACGAGATCTTTCATGGCAGTTGTCCCCTTCCGAGATGATCTTCGGTCGAGTGACGTTCGCGTTGCTGAGAGCAGACAGCATGAATTTGAGCGCTTTACCTCAAAGAAGGGCGACCAAAGAAAATGCTGAAACAGCCTCGAGCATCCCGGAGATGCCCGCGTGGTTAACGATCCAAAAATTCGCCATAGATCAAATCAATATCGACGAAGAGGTCTTTGGCCGGTCTACTTCGTTGACGGTTTCAGGAAGGTTAATTAATACGCACTTGAACAGCGAGATCACGTTGTCCATACATGCCCATGACCTGCAGGAGCCTGGCGTCAATGTAGCATTCTTCGCTGAGAAACAGGGCCAGTCACTTGTTTTGAATGCCTCACTTCACGACGATATTTATCTGCCAGAACGTCTGAATATTTCTGATCCCATTTCGATTCAAATGACTGGGGCAGGACTAATGGCTTCTTGGGCAGGTGAGCTTGGTTTCTCTATCGGTGATGAGAAGATCGGCGTGGTTGTCATCGAATACGAAGAAGACAGTGCCTTAAGAGTGAGGAGCATTGACGCCATAAGTCTTACAAGCGAAAGTTTTCCATCATTCGTTTCCGATCTGCTGGGTTCAGAGATATCCCTTGACGCAATGGTCGATCTTACGCAATTTGCAAGCAAGCCTTCAGGATCACTCTCACTATTAGGTAGCACTTCGGAGCTGAACGTCTCAGGATCGTTCAACATTGAAGAAAAATTCGTCAACGGAGATGTGATGTTTACACATTTTCAACTTTCCAGACTTTCGGATAAGTTCGAAGTCGATCAGGCCAGCCCGGCCAAATTCGAGATAGAGGTTCGCGGGGAAATTGAGGAAGTGCATAGCAGCATCACTGCCTGGAGCGACGGGGAAAAGGTTATGGAGGGTGATGCTGTTATACACACGTCTTCGCCATTCGCGATCCAAGGGAAATTCAAAGCTTTGGCGAATAGCCGTTTATGGTCGGAAGAGTTTCAGGCATTTTTTTCAGACGACATCGAAATGTCTCTCGACCTCAATTATGACCAGGAAACAGACAACATTGTCGTCCGGGAGTTTGAGCTTTCGACGACCTGGGCCAAGTTCGGTGGAACAGGCTCTTCCACTTGGAAGGAGAAGACCATCGACGGAACCGTGAATGCCTCAATCAATAACCTGGATCGCCTGAATGAATTTCTCGGAATCGATTTAGGTGGCCGAGCGACGCTGAGCGCTGAAATGCATGGAACAACGTCGGATTTCCGCAACACGACTCATGTTGCCATACACGATTTCGAAGTGGCTGACGTTCGGGTCTCCAGCATTGAATTGCTGATAGAGGCACAAGGTAAGGATTGGACGGACGCTTTTGAGACTCCGGTCTCTCTACATCTCGAGGGATCGAGCGAATCGATTCAAATCAACGGACAGACTCAGCCGCGTATTGATTTTGTAGCCGACGGGTCAATTCCCAACAGGGAACGGCTGATTGTTGATAAATTTTCGCTCGACGACCAAAATACCCATGCATCTGGAAATGCAGATGTGAACTTTCCCTCAAGGGAAACGGCCGTGCATGTCGAGGCGCGCAGTAATGATATCGCTGCCGTGACGTCCCTATTCGATGGCGGGATAAGTGGTGGATTCGAAGCCGCACTGCAGCTCATATCTGAAGCCGGATCCTGGCATGGGGTTTTAAATATGCAATTGGATGAACCTGATGGGTTACCCCGTGGATTGTCCGAATTGGCGGGACGACGTGTACGGGCAGATGTGCAAGGTACATTTCTCGACGATGTGTTCACGATTAATTCAGCAGATCTGGAAGGACAATTTGCTCAACTCACCGGCACCGGACGTTATCACACGCAATCTCGTGACGGCACCCTACATGGCGATATCACCATACCCGACTTGGGCGTGTTGAACTCCGAGAATAGCAGGGTATTAGCCGGTTACGCGACGGCGGAAATTTCCGTTGACTCAACGGGCGAGCAATTCGAAGCTCGTCTCAATGTGAATGCAGGAGATGTTCGATTTAATGAAAAAGAAATCGAAACAGCACAGATCCGGATAGACGTCAATGGGGAATCCTCAAAAGGAGAAGGCTTCACTCACGTATCCATTACGCATTCGGGCGAAATCGTTGAAGCAGAAAATTCATTTCACTTCGACAGAGACAAGATCGTGGTACCGAAATTTTCAATCACCAATCGAAACAATGTCATCGAAGGGAATGCCGAGATTGTCTACGCAGACTCGAGGGGACGAGTGAGCCTTGATGCCCTGATGCCTGACCTCTCATCACTTCAACCCTTTATCGGGATGCCCCTGCAAGGTTCCATCGACGGAAAGGTAGAATTTGACGGGCTCGGTGGTACAGAGTCGTTTGGTGGTCTGTTCAGCTTACATGATTTCTCTACGTCTGTGTTGAGCACTGATTCTCTCACGGTTTCATGGCGAGTAGAGGATGTCCTGACATCTCCCCACGGACGCTTGCTTGTTTCGGGGTCCGAGATGGCATTGGATCAGATCACAGTGCAGGAGTATGAGTTTTCGGGGAACTTGGCCGGAGGTGTTTCGGACATTGAATTGGAGTTGGCCGGGAAACTGAATTCCGATATTCCTTGGAGTGCTTCGGCGCACGCGAAGCTGCATTCAGAAGAGATGCGAATCGACATTGAACGCTTCCAGGGAAATATCGACCAGTACGCGTTTCGACTCGTGGGTGCAACAGTTATCTCAGTCGATGAGCAACAGTTTGTGCTAAATTCCACACAGTTGCAGTTGGCCGATGGAACCATTGACACCGGGGGTATATGGTCGGAGAACCTTCTGAACGTACATTCTAAATGGGAATCAATCCCGCTCTCTATTCTGGAATTGTTTGGAATTCCGATCGCGCAAGGAACCATGGATGGAATGATCGATCTTTCTGGAACCCCTGAAGCTCCGCACGGTGAAATGAGCATTCGAATAAGCGACTTCAGGACCCAAGACATGATGCATCAATCGAACTTGCCATCAGTCTTCGCATCTTCCGAAATATCTCTGTACAATGACACGCTCACTATCAATTCAACTGTTGATGCCTCCGCGAAAAATACAGCCAGAATGCAGCTAAGTGTTCCGGCAAGAATTTCGTTGTCCCCATTGAAAGTGGAAGAGTCTACAACAGAAGACTGGAGCGGTTCTATTCACTACAATGCCGATATCGATTCGCTTCCTGCTTTACTGAATTGGGACGGAAGTCAACTCACCGGACAAATCGAGGGCAATTTCGATATCTATGGGTCGACCGAGCATCCCCAACTAAAAGGGAAGACCATAATAAGAAATGGAAAATTCGAGCATGCGGATATGGGGAGCGTAATCGAAAATATTTCAATTGAGCTCGTCGCAGACGGCAATACGCTGGAAATCGTAAATGCGACGGCCACCGATGATGCCGGTGGCACTCTGACGGCCAAGGGTGAGCTACAGCTACAACCCGATGAGCAATTCCCATTCCATTTCCATACGGAAGTGACCAACATGAGTGTCGTTTATCAGGATAACATAACGTCAAGTGTTGACGGTTCAATCGGGATCGCGGGCGATCTGGACGACATGGAGATTGTCGGCGATTTACGTCTCGGGCCCACAACCATAATCCTTAGACCCGACGAAAGTGCTACGGTGGTCGAACTTGCGGTTCTAGAACGCAAGGGGAATATCGTGAATTCGTTTCAGCCTGAGTTCGTTGAATCGCAATCAAACCCCATTCGGTTGAACATTTCAATCACTATCCCCGGGAGGGCATTTGTCCTCGCGACAGACATGCGTACCGAGTGGCAAGGTCTATTTAGTATAGGAGGCACGACTCTGGCGCCTACACTCCAAGGCGAATTGCAAATTGTGCAGGGCTACATCGCGATTCTAGGTCGTCGTTTTACGATCGACGAAAGCGCGGTCATTTTTGACAAGGACACCTCTCCACCTATGCCCTACTTCAACATTGCCGCAAGTGCCACGCGTGAAGGCATCACAGCGCGGATCACGCTTAGGGGATCGGAGCAGGAAATGACGATGGAATTGACATCTGATCCAGTTATGCCCATGGATGAAATACTTTCTTTGCTGCTCTTCGGACGAACGGTCACCCAAATCACCCCCGTTCAAGCCCTGCAATTGGCCCGTGCAGCAGCACTCTTCTCTGGTTCCGCGAAAGGTCTTCCATTTTTCTCAGGCCCATCACGTATCAAAGGGATTGATACATTTGACGTTAAAATGGGTGAAGAGGCACCTGTTGTCGGCGTTGGGAAATATCTTGCCGACGGAGTATTTCTGGAGATAGAACAAGGTGCTGGTGCTGAAAGCAGCAGGGCTCGAGTGGAAATAGAATTACTCCCTACCCTGAAACTCCAGACTTCCGTGGGCGGCAATTCCCAGGGCGGAATCGGTCTATTTTGGAAACGGGATTACTAAGAGGTCTCGGTAGCCGAAGACTGAAGAACCGTGATTGGATCCGAAAATAGTTTTGAATTCGGAATGAGAACCTTATTCCCATCAGAGTCTATCTCCGTATATCGCAGATCGATGGCGATTACCACCCCTTCGTAACCTAAAATTCCTATACGGTTACCTATCTCGAACGGCCGATACAACAAGATAAGAATACCGGAGATGAGATTCGAAATCGTATCCTTGAACGCAAAACCAAGTGCGAAACCGGTCAAGCCCAAACTCGCAACGAGCGCGGAAACGTTGATTCCCATAGTCCCGAGTGCTGTGACCAATGCAAAGATCATGATCGTTATATTACTCGTGCGTGCGAATATTGCCATGAGATGATCATCAATGTTCAATCGGTCGGTTATACCGAGTATGACTTTCCTCGATGTTTTGGCAAGAACAAAGAACACAAGTAAGATGATAAGAACTTTGATAGCGATCGGCATCAGTGTAGCCAAGAAATAGGAAATATAGGGTTCAAAATAGTCCATTGTCCGTTCACCTCCGGTAGTACATATCAATACTTTTGCAACACTCTTGAATTCGCCACCACCGAGTTAATCAAAATCCGAAAACAGATTCAAGCCCCAAGGGTCAAAAAACTCAGCCTAACTTAAAATATCTCCGAAATGTGAACTGAAGTATGGTGAAAATCATGATGGTGAATCCGGCTACATTACATAGAAATCTATCATTCGGCCAAAATTCGAAAATGGCCTGTAAATATTGGCCAAGAGACACCGGCTATAATAAAAACACCCTCATATATTGCCTTAATCATTCTCTTGACGCATACCGGACTCGTCTATCAAGGTAGAAACATCTACGATCACAGTGCGGATGAATATTTGCGAGGCACACCTTTTTTTGACGCTACGCGGATTTGGGAGTCAAGCTGAGTTTTTGGCTTCACCCTTTGTTCTATATTCTTATATCCGGCTCTACATCGATGTGTTGCAATGAATGCGGTGCCCAGCTCGATCGCCAGGGTCGAGATTCCTCCAATTCATACGCCAACTGGTAGAGTGTTCGGTCGTCCCCGTTGGCCGCAATAAAATGTGCGCCAATGGGTACGGCCGACAACGAAGCCCAGCCCAGAGGTACTGACATTGCGGGATTCCCGCCGAAATTGACCGGGCCTGTAAACTTCAACTTCCCCATCATGTCACGGAAGCGCTCCATGGTAAACTCGTCACCAGGAGAGGCTTCGTCTAGTTTAGGACAAACCACGGGACTGACAGGCGTCAGTAACAAATCGAAACGGGTAAAGCAATCAGCGAAACGACCTGGCAAGGTGTCCAGATATGCTTTTTGGGGACCGATGTCTGCATCCGGATCTGTTGAGAGGCTCTCAAGGAATGACGCGGTCCAATGGGTCAAGAGACCTGAAGCCGCGACGCTGGTTCCGCTGACCTTTTCGACTAGGGTCTTTAGACCTTCGAGCCTACCGGCGGAAAAGGCAAAGTAGCCGTTGCAAAAATCTTCGGAATTCGAAGGATAGGACGTCGCGACCACTTCATGCCCCAGATCCTGCAGCAGCCTGGCAACATCTTCCAAAGCTAAGTGGACGTCTTTCTCAATATCCACCAGCCCTTCAGAATCCGTTATTAGACCGATTTTCAGGCGACGTTTCGAAGGCCCATTCACGTAACCCATCGGCGGAAAGAACCTGCCCGATTTGTCCTCAGTGCAATTCAATAGTGCCGCGCTATCTCGCACAGTACGGCTGAGTACCTGATTGGTCTTGGCGACGTCATGTCCACCATCGGCTTCGCCTGAAAGCATACGCAATCGGCTCGCCTTCATGCCAAGAATCCCGGTCGCCGAGGCTGGAAGGCGGCAAGATCCTGCACCGTCCGTACCGTGGGCCATCGGAACTGCTCCCGCGCTAACAGCCGATGCGGCTCCGCCGCTTGATGTAAACGTAGAATAGTCCAAGTTCCAAGGATTCCGGGTTGCGCCAAACAAGTCGTTGCTTGTAAGAACGAGGCTAGCGAATTCGGGAACATTGGTCATCCCAACGATGTTGAGACCAGCCTCCTCAATAGCATCAACGTACGCGACGTTTTTCTTAGGTACGTTGTTTGCCAGGAATCGCGAGCCATCAGTACGGAGTACGCCACCCACGTCTATCATGTCTTTCATCAGGAAAGGTACGCCCGCAAAAGGCGTGTCCACAGATATAGAAGCCGCCTTCTTTCGGGCCCGGGAAAAGGTCTGCGTCGTCATGAAATTCAACGTCGCATTCGACGTTTCGATTCTACGCACGACAATATCCAGTAATTCCTGCGGCGTGACCGTTCCATCGCGAATCAGTTCGGCCAATGCCAGGGCGTCGTGATCAATAAATTCATCGTATGCTGCTGCTGGACCTTGTTGTGCCCTCACCGGCGGCGGGGGCAACGCGAGCCCGGCGAGAGCGCCGACGCCTGCGACCGTGGCATACGAGAGAAACTCTCTACGTGATCTGCGGAAACCCATCCGGCTTGATCCTTTTGTTTAGCTGACTGGTATGTTTTTCGCAAGTACTATCGTTCTCTACTTTCCCGCGTGGAGGAAAGGAAAAGCCGATTGACAACTGAACGGAATCGACTGTAGAATACCACATATGACTATCTTACGAATGCAAACTAGCAACAGCTGGTTTCTTGCTAGGCTGATCGGCCTTGGTGTGCTCACGATTGGAACCTTCAGTTTCGACGTCAGCGCACAGGAAGAACCATCAGTCGCGATGGCGACGTCTCCGGAAGCGCTCATTGACACGGTAACCGACTCTGCGTTTCTTACTCCTGACGAATATCAGGAGGCCGTCCGTGCCGCGGAGGAAGCCTTTACTTTTCCGCTCGATCTTCAACCGCTTCCCCAACTGTTGGACGAAAGAACAGATCCCCGTGCAGCGATCACCGCCAAACAAATCGAAGGCTTTGCCGGTCATCTTGTGAGCATTGCGACAAAATCGAGAGAGGACGGCGAGATTCTTTGGGGCCGTATCGAAGGGACACAATATGAGCGTGATGCGCACGACTGGATCGCCGCAACCCTCAAGGAATTCGGCTTGGAGGATGTGCAGCATGACCGGTTTCCACCGTATGCGAAAGTCTGGTTTCCCACGGTCAATCGGCTCGAGATAACAAGTGCACCAGGCTTCGAAGCGGGCGCTACGCATGAGTTTACAGACGCTGTGACACCGTTCCCATCGGCTGTCACGCCACCGGGAGGGATCGAACGTGAGGTCATATACATTGGCGATGGGACGGCTGCCGAGTTAGCAGGTCGAGATTTGTCGGACAAGATTGTGTTGGTTCGCGGTAGAGCCGAATCAAGCGCTCTGTACAGTTCGGTCAGGGTCGCTTATTCGCGAATCGCCACCGGAAAGTATGGCATGCCCGCCGCGATCATCGTGTGGTGGGCCGTTCCAGGAGTGCGGCAGGTAGCAGGCAGAGTGGGCGCCCCGGGAGGAGGGGATGAACTGGGGGAGCTGCTGCCTTGGATCAGCATTGGCGACGACGATGGTTTTTACCTGCGAAAACTACTGGACCGTGCAACGCCGAGCGACCCAGTGCGCGTCCGTATCATGGTCGAGGGGAGAAACAAGTCGCCGGAGGAACTTGAGACTGGGAACGTCTACGCATTTCTTCCAGGAATATCGGGCAAATACATCCTGATTCACACGCATGTTGATGGATACTTTTACGGTCTCCACGATAACGGGGCGTCGGTCGCAGCCCATATGGCGATAGCCCGCCACTATGCTTCTAAACCTCTCGAAGAGCGACCCCACGGGTTTATTTTTCTATTTCAGGGAGGCCACGAACGAACCGGAGTGGGCGGTACACGCGACTTTGTAAAGAAGCACGCTGAACTCCTTAGGGATGACTTGCTAATGGCAACGCGCTTGGAGCATTTCGGATTCGTTCAGCAACTTGAAGAAGGCCCACTCAAAGGTAAGACTAACGCTCCGACGCCACTATTTTTGACCAACAACAATCGTAGTCCTGTTTTAATCGAACTGTTCAAAGATGCCGCAACGGCGTACGGCATTGTACATGCAGAACGTGGCGTATCCTTCATGCCGACCGACGAGCTCGCGTTCTATCCTCCGTTCAATGACCTCGGCAATCCAGTGTTTGCAGGTTGGGTTCAAACGGGCAAGTTTTATCATAGTACAGCGGATGTTGATTTAGGTGGGATCAGTTTTAAGGAAATGGAACGAATTGCGCGGGCGCACGCCTACATCTTTGATCGACTAGGCCCTCTCACCCTCGCAGATCTTCGTAAGGACGAAACGCCCGTGAAAGACAGCAACGTCTACAATAGCGCGATGTTCAAATTGTTTCTGGGGAACTTTTAGGCCTGTGTACATCGCAATAGACCCAGTAGTCTCGACATAGTTCTGTCACTGTGATCTGTTGTCGATCAACCGGAATAGTTCGGCGATTGGAAAGCCATTCGGCAACTGTTCGTTCGTAGGCTTCCTTGGTGGAAGCATCGCCCCAGCGTCCGAGATAAATGCGTTGTCCGCTAAACTCCACGAAGCCGCGATTGTTGCTGTGCCTCGCAAATAATCATCCCTGATTAGACGCAGGAAATCAAGAGGCCGAGATTTCCTGCTCAAAAACGTACATGCTCTTTATTCAAAGGGTACAAAGAGTTAGGCTGAGTTTTTTGACCTTACGGGGACTCATTCATCGAGGACAACGAATGGTCACAAGTCGAAAGTCGATCTACAACTGTCGTTTTCCCGAACGGTGGTTCAGGCGGTCAGGGCAGAACTTCCAGAACGAAGTACAGCAACGTTCGAGGAGAGAACTACACTCTCGGTCTTCTGTGGAACTTCGCGCCGAAATGGAACCTTGGATTGCGCTACGATACCGCCTTCAGAGCAAAAGCGAAATATGAGGAATCTGGGACCTCTGGCGGCACTCCATTGCTCGGGACCAAAGAGAAAAGACACGTTTCCTTTCCCGATACTCTGGCAATCGGCTTGGCCTATCGCCCGAATGACCGACTGACGATTTCTTCAGACGTGACACAAACAGACTGGGACGACTACTACTACGTGCGTAAGGCCGATGGAACGCGCGTATCCCTCATTGACGCCTCCGACAACGTGAATCAAAAGACTGTAAATTTCCGGACTACAACTACTGTCAGGCTTGGTGTCGAGCACGTGTTTATTCCCCGTACTGTGGATTCATCACTCAATCAGCTGTGGTTACTGCGCGGAGGACTCTATTACGACGAAGAACCGTCATCCGGAGCGCCGGGCAAGCGTGACGGAAAGCCGGATGCATTCTGGGGAGCGGCGATAGGCGTAGGGCTTCAATTGAAGAATCGAGTCAATCTTGATGCCGCCTACCAGATTCGCTGGGCGGATTCGGTGAACGGGGACTATATACGCGGTGTACCAGGCTTCGACGAAGATGTTGTTCAGCAACGATTCCTGCTTTCAACGGTGGTATACTTTTGACGAGAGCGGGGGAAGTTACGATTGCCCTCGGAGATGGTACTCGTCTGAACCACACCATATTTCGACAAAAATGGAGATTGCTCATGGAGTACGAACATATCATTTACGAGAAAGAGGACGGGATAGCTACGCTTACTTTCAATCGCCCTGAGATACTGAATGCCGCGAATATGCAGATGCACGGCGAGATACGCAGTGCCATGGAGGACTATAACGCTGACGATACGCTTCGTGTATTGATTCTTACCGGCGCGGGAAAAGGCTTTCATGCCGGGGACGACGTAAACGATGTGTTTTTGTCGGAAGACGCGAAAGAGCGTCGGGCGAATACAGTGACGGCCAAGATAAGCGACACGCACAAGTCGTCACAGCTGCCCAAGATCCACAAGCCGACGATCGCGGCAGTCAACGGAGTCGCTGTCGGCATCGGGATGGATCTCGCGGTGGAGTGTGACATCCGTATCGCTTCGGAGAAGGCGCGTTTCGGCTACTTTTATGTCCGGCGCGGACTCAATGGAACGGAAATCGGGCCCACACATCTTACGCACATCGTCGGATTGTCCCGGGCATTGGAGATGATGCTTTCGGGTGAACTTATCGATGCTACTGAGGCGGAGCGTATTGGGCTCGTTCGTAGGGTCGTGCCGCAGGATCAGCTTATGGATGAGGCGAAATCGATGGCGCACAAGTTGATGCAGGGTGCTCCTCTGGCGCAGGTCGCGATTAAGCGTGCCGTATACAAAGCCCTTTACGAGCCTCGCGGAATTAAACCGTACACGGAGGATCTGCTGGGCCTGTTGTTTCAGACTGAGGACCATATTGAGAGCGCGAAGGCCTTCGTGGAAAAACGCGAACCTCAGTTCAAGGGAAGGTAGAGCGAAATCGAGGTAGATGTCGTTCCGCTGTCTATGACTACCGCGTCATGGATTGATCACAACTTTTCCGACGACTTTTCGGTTGGCGAGCATTTGCATGGCCTCGACGGACCGGTCAAGTGGGAAGGTCGAGCAGATGTGCGGATTTAGTTTTCCTTCAGAAGCCCATCGAATGACGGTCTCGATGTTTTCCTTGCCGAGGGCGGGATTTCGGCGGCCGAATTCCCCGGCGCGTACGCCGACCACGGAGAATCCTTTGATGAGCGGCATGTTGACCGGGACGGTCGGGATGCGACCGCTGGTGAATCCGATGACAAGCAGACGTCCGCCCCACGCAATGCACCGCACGGATTCGTCGAACACATCGCCGCCAACCGGATCGTAAATCACATCTGCGCCTTTTCCTCCGGTCAATTCTTTGACGCGTTCGCGAAAGCCCCCCTGCGATCCGTCTTCGCGCGTGTAGTTGATCACATGGTCGGCACCTTTTTCCATGACTACCTTGAGTTTCTCGTCCGTTCCTCCCGTGGCGATGACTGTCGCGCCAAGGTATTTTCCAAGTTCAACTGCGGCGAGGCCCACTCCCCCGGTAGCACCGTGAACAAGCAATGTTTCGCCGGGTTGGAGGTCGCCCCGACGTACGAGAGAAACGTAGGCCGTATTGTAGGCGGCGGGCAGAGCGGCAGCGGCATCGTAACCTAATGATTCCGGAATTTTGCGCACGGCGTCGGCAGGAGCGACGACTGCCTCGGCGTAGCCACCGATTGGTGTGCTTGCCATGACGCGATGACCGACGGACACGTTTTCGACGTTGCTGCCGACTTCGAGTACATCGCCGGCAACTTCCATACCGGGCGTAAACGGCAGGTCGGGCTTGAACTGGTATTTGCCTTGAACCATGAGAATATCAGGGAAGTTGACGGAGCACGCACGGATTCCGATTAGAACCTCGTCGGCATAGGGGGACGGGGTATCGATGTCTTCGATCACGAGGGTGTCGATGTCTTCGCTGATTTCACGGCATACGACGGCCCGCATATTCTTCCGTTTCGATGGTGATGATTGAGGCACTTGTAGGTTCGCCTTGGTTGCATTGTCGTGGGATATGACGGATTGAGCGATAGTAGCAGGGGCAATTCGAAACATCAATCTATAGGGGGAACTCATCCAACGAATTCGTTGCCAAGTATTTGCGATCCCACCTTGATTCATAGGATACTGTGACCATCAGTATCAATTGTCCAACGGAAAGAAAGAAGAAACCATGACAACCAGTCGCAGATCATTTATAAAAAGTGCAGCAGCCCTTTCGGCTGCGCCGTTTATTCTTCCATCGAAGGTGTGGAGTGCCGAAGTAAAACCGAATGACCGCATCGTTATGGGGTTTATCGGAATGGGTAAACAGAACAAGGGTCTACTCAACAATTTCCTGAATCAAAAGACGACCCGTGTTGTGGCGGTGTGCGACGTTGATACGACCCGCCGGGAAGAAGCGCAGCGACGCGTGAACGAACATTACACGGCGAAACCGGAACGGGGATCGCCGGACTGCGCGGCCTACAACGATTTCC